>JAFYYM010000098.1 GCA_017557535.1 Bacteroidales bacterium
GCGGGGGTTTCTGTTTCCACCGTCCACAAGTTCGAGACGGGCACTATTACGAATATGAACATCACCAACCTGATGGCCCTGCTCCGACCGGTTGGCCTGCTGGACCGGTTCGATGACTTGATTCCGGAACAGCCCGAGAATCCATACCTGAAGATTCCGGAGCATCAGCAACAAAGAGTAAGGAGGAAGAACAATGGCTAGGAATATCGACAACGGCCGCCTGAGTGTCATGCTCTGGGGGCAGGAGATTGGGCAGCTTTGCTGGAATCCGGCAAAGGGGAACTCTTATTTCTTTTTCTCGCAGGCGTATCTGGCTTCTGGGCTGGACATTGCCCCCTTGACCGCCTCTTCCAAGAGCCCGGCGGCCCGTTTCGCCATCTATGGCAACACGGATTCTGCGAAGTATCAGAAATTACCCCCATTTATTGCAGACTCATTGCCGGATGATTGGGGCAACACCCTTTTCGACCAATGGTTCGCTGAGCATCACTACCACGAGAAGGACAAGACTCCCCTGGCGAAGCTCTCCTTCGTCGGCAACCGAGCCATGGGTGCGCTCGAATTCATCCCTTGCAGCGAAGAAGCCTTCAGTGCCAATGAAAAGCTGATGATCCCGAAACTGTATGATCTGGCGAAGAAGATCGAGCAGGACCGTGAACATGCCATCATTTCCCCGGAAGAGACCCTTACGCAGAAAGCCCTGATGGCCGTCGGCACATCCGCCGGCGGACGGTTCAAGAAAGCGATAATCGCTATGGATGACGGCGGGAACATATTCTCCGGTCAGACCTCGGCAAGGGGCGACAGGAAGTTTTACATCCTCAAATTCAACACCCCTGAGTTCTGCCTCTCGGAAATCGAGAAGACTTGGTATGACATGGCCACCAAGGCCGGCATCACGATGATGCCCTCACGCCTGATCGAAGTGGAAGGCATCAAACATTTCCTGACCGAACGTTTCGACCGTCGAGCTGGGGAGAAGGTTTTCACCCAGACCCTCGCCGCGATCAATCCCGAAGCGTATTGCTATGAGGATTTGTTCTCTACCTGCAGGCAGCTCTCCATCCCCCAGGATGAGCTGAACGAACTCTTCCTGCGGATGGTCTTCAATATCCTATCCAACAATACGGACGACCACGCCAAGAACTTCTCCTTCATCATGGAGAAAGACGGATCCTGGCACCTCTCCCCTGCTTATGATCTCTGCTTCATCTTGAAGACCGCTGCCGTGCCCGAGAAGCATCATGAGTTCTCCATCCGAGGGAAATACGAGGACATCACCATCGCAGACCTCTTGGATTTCGCCGCCCAGAACGACATCAAGAATCCCGCGAAATACATCGAAAAGGTCAAGGACGCGCTCCGTGATTTCAGGGTGTTGGCAACATCGAATGGAGTCGCTCCCCTCTTCATAGATATCATGGAGTCCAGGCTTCGCGAGCTATCTCCGGATGTCTTTGCTTCGCCTGTCGCCACCTCGGATCTGATTCGTTTCGAAATGACCGACTCGGGAAACATACACCTGTACGCGACAATTGACGGCCTGGAAAGACGTCGGGTCTTCACGAAGAAAAACGAGCAGTATGAGGCCGTTCTCGGTGCCATGAAAAAGACGCTCTCGAGAGAGGAGCAAGAAGAGATCTTGGAAAGGTATTTTAAGTAGGAGAC
>JAFYYM010000099.1 GCA_017557535.1 Bacteroidales bacterium
CTAAGTATGCTAATGTATTTGGTCCTTCCGCCGTGTTTTCTTTCCCTGCTGGAACGGCTGGGTGTTCCATTTCACCGGACTCCAATGTCATCATCTCATTTACGGAGAACAGTATCGATTCATGGTCCATTGTCCATCAAGACAGAAAGTATGCTCTACGACCGCAAAGCAGCACGAAAATACAGATTTCTATCGCCGATGTCCGTTTCTGTGGAAGCCAAGAATGGGTTCTTGTCAGAGACAACGAAGGGAAAGGCTATTGTTACCCGATTGAAACCAATCGACATTCTTCAGACTTACGTGGCGGGCAATCTCTGTTGTGGTCACTCGGAAGTGAGGCCAAGAACGCAGTCCCTATTGGCATTGGCTCACAAGGCTATTGGCCAATTCTTTATTATATCAAGGGGAAGAAGGATAAGAATCTTGTCATCTTGCCGTCGTTTGCGTCTTTCACGCTTCCCCAATCATTAGACAATGCAACCGTCAATAGTACCATCCATGGTGAAACCCTTTGTGTTTCGGTAAGCGATGAGACAAGTGGGGCCATAGTGTCATATCTCTATTCCGGTGGTGACGGCCGGATCATTACGCCTAATAATGTTTTATCTGTTCTATCTTCAAGATACTATGTGGAGTTCAGGACGGATTATCTGACAAAAGCTACTTCCCAGTATTCAACGACGACCTACTCCGGGCCCTGCCTGATTGATGCTCTGACCGGCGAACATATCATGCACCTTGCCCTGCTGGAGGAGGATTTGAATGATCGGATGAATTGGAACGAAGACGGATTCTTCCTCTATAAAGACAAATTATTGAGTATCTGCCGTAAAGATGGCAAATCTCAGTTTCGTTTATTCGACATTGGAACACGGTCTTTCATCAAGGAAATCATTGTCGAAGGCTATGGCTTTTCGCAGGGATGGATGAGTGACGGGTATCTCTTGTTCAATTCCCTAGACACGCTATACAGGGTATCGGCCGATGTCCATACCGGCCCGGATATTCTCTGCGGTAGTTATTTATATAGGACCGGAGATGTCAACGAGCTTTTTTTCCCATTCCAGACGAAAGATGGGAAACGTTTATGGTATTCCTCTGTCGATCGAGCAGTACATCCGATGCCAATCAATGATAATGGAGTTTTTACCCCGGATGGCGCCTATTTTGTTGACTTGGACTGGCATCAGAGTCGTCTTAGCATTATCGATACCCGGTCGATACGCTCTTTTCACGCCCTTATCATTCATGGGCCGGTAGCGAGACATTCAGCCGAGACGCCCGAAAGTTTATTTATTGCGAAGACCGCACCCATGTGAGCTGTATGGATATTCCTTCCGGTACTGAGAGATGGAATCTGGACATCTGGGCCCCGGTCTCACTCGTGGCCGGAAACAAATATCTGGTATTGCAGTCGACATCGCTATTTGTGGTCAATATTGCAAATGGAAAAATTGTATGTGAGTTCGAAACCGACCTTTCAAGGAAACTCAAATTGATGTTGAGTCCGGATGAAAAATGGTTGTTGGCCGGAGACCAACTTTACTCCCTCAAATCCAAGGAACGGATTGCCACGGGGTTGGACACAGACTATTTCGCCCTGGAGAACGACTATATTCTTTACCCCCAAAAGATAATGAGATTACCCATAAGCAACAGTATTCTCAACTGAAAGCGAGAAAACTCCTTCAGATTGTCATCACCTTCCACTGCATCCAGGGAATATCACGGAAGATACGGCGCGACAAGTTCCAAAAACTGCCTGACGGTGGTTCCTTGATGCGCATTGCGTCCCTTCCTGGACGCTTCCTTGAACAATTCAATGATTTCCTCATCGGACTTGCCCCTGAGTTTGCCGTCGGCAGCGTCCTTGAAGATCTGCTCGAAGGGACTGATGGTACCATTGACGGTGTCCTCGAGGTCATCCGGCAACTCCACGCCGAACTCCTCTTCCAGGGCCATAATCAGCTCGATGAGGTCCAAATCATCCATCATATCCTTCAAGGAGGCATTGTCCGAAAGTGCCGAGCGCTCCACGCCCAGATGCTCGGACATCAGTCTCAAGACTCTCTTTTCCGTAAACTCATTCATAGGGATCTCTCATTGTGCTCCTACAAAGGTAAGCAAAATCTCATCAAAACGGGTCGTTCGGGTCCCCGTCGAAGTCGTGTTCCCGGGGCAACACGCCATACTCGGCCAGGTGGTCGAGGAAGGCTTCCTCCGAGAAGAGGACTTCTCCCCTTTCCATCCACACATAGCGGGAATAGCGCTTCCTCTTCGAAGCGGCGGTTTCAGGAATGACGATGAACGGCATCCCGTTCATCATGGCCTCCAGGGCGTATTTGCGTGCATCCAACATAGAGCCTCTTCAGGTAAATTCAGGAATAAAGACGGTTTTTCAGCCGAAATCTATCATGTCAAGTGAAAAAAGATGATTATTGTGATAGATTTTCCAGCCCATCGCGTCTATATTGCATACCGTGTAGGGCACGCATATTGCTGCCACTGACCTGCCAGACAACACCAAAGAAACCAAGCGTAAGACCGAATCCTTGACAATCAGAGTTCTATACAACTACATCCTCGTGCGGCTGGGCCTCCGGAAAAACCTCCCCGCGGAGGTCGTCAACCGCAAGGAGGTCCGAGAGTGCGGGGAGGGTATGTCCACCACGACCAGCGATCTCATCATCTTCGCCAATGAGGTGGCCAATTTTGCCCGCGAAGGAGTGATCGCCCGGCTTGAGACCGCCGCCAAGTCAGTGCATCAAAAGCACGGACTCAAACTGCTCGTCTATGAGCTGTATCGCTCACCGGAGAATCAAGCAGGACTTCGCGACCGGGACCGGAAGGAGCTGGTCGCCGCCCATCCGGAATACAGTGAATCACAACTGGAAGCGGCGCTGAACAGGATCAGCGCCAAAGTCGGAGGCAGCGGTCACCGGCCACGAAGCCCCAAATCCACCATTCCAGGACGATCCAGAGCATCAGGATGATGCCGCAGGCAAGGACGGTCCGGTAGGCCCATGGATGGTTCTTGAAAAGCATCAGGGCGGCCAGGAACTGCGGGAGGCCGTTCACCGCCAGGAGGGCAAAGCCCGAAAGGATGAAGTTCTTGAAGAGAACAACCGGCCAGGGCATCTTGGCCCGCAGCTGGTCCAGCATGGGCTCCCCTCCCCAGCTCACCCCGGTCGGGTCCATCCACATCATCACGGAACCGCCGACGGCGCCGACGGCGATGAAAAGGGTCAGGATCTTGAGAAATGTTTTCATATTATGCCGATAAACCGAGTTGAGAGAGGAAATGCCAGAATATGTCCGGCCGGAAGACCAACGGGAACAACAGGCCGTAAACAGCACCCCAGAAATGGGCGGTATGGCCGATATTGTCCATGTTCCGCTTCGCCATATACCAGCAATACAGGAGATATAAAGGCGCAAAGATATATCCGGGCACAGGGATGGGAATCAGGTAGATATAGATGCCCATCTTCGGTTCAAACAGGATGGAAGAGAACAGGATCGCTGATACAGCTCCGGATGCTCCGACCGCGCTGTAGTGATAGTCATCCCTATACTTGACGAGGTCCCAAATGGTTGAGACAGCTATGGCGGTTACATACAGGACCACATACAGGATGATTCCAGGAGTATGGCCGAAAGCGGCCTGGAAGTACTGCTCAACCACCGTCCCGAAGAAGTACAGGGTGAGCATGTTGAAGAACAGATGCCCCCATCCTCCATGTACCAGGCCATAGCTGAGCATCCTATACCACTGCCTCCGATGCCAAACATCATAGGCGTTAAACTTGAGTGCACCGATATCCAGCGTCCCAGTGAAACAGAGGATGCTGACCAGTACGGTAACCAGTATGAGGATGAGCGTCACCATAAGTCACTATGGATCACGCGCAAACCCCTGTGTTTAGGCATAGATATTCTGAAGCCTGAAGAGGAAGTAGTTTATATCTGATACTCCTCTGAGTTGTGCTCTGAATGCCTTGATTTTGCAGTTGAAGGACTCTGCGGAAGCGTTCGTAGCCCGGTTGTCGAAGAAGTTGATCACATCGGTTTCTCTGTCCCTGAGCGTAGCGGCAATGACTTTGAAGGACTCAAAGCCGGAGTTCTCTACTTCCAGGTACCACTTTGCCAGCCTGGTATTTGCCAGCGACCGGCGTGGCGTCTTTGCGTATATCATCCTGAGCTTGTGCGAAAGCCAGTAAGCCTCCTCCAGGTCCGGGTATTGGTTGAAGAGTATCTTAGCCCTTTCTTTCTGGGAAGCAGTCCATTTCTCCGCCGACTTGAAGAGAAGATACCGGCTCCTCACGAGGAGCTGCGGTCTGGTGTCCCCGTTTGAGAACACTTCCGGCGGCAGGTCCTCACCCGTGGCCTTTATCCACAGTTTGCGCTCATGCTCGGCCTTGAGCGCCTCCCAGCGATGGCCGATGCGCATCTCCTGGATTGCCTCCAGGGCGAGCTTCTGCACGTGAAAGCGGTCGATGGTGCGCTTCGTGTTGCGGAACATCAGGGTCGCGATGTTCTTCATGGACGGGGACAGGTCCATCGTTATCTCCGTGACCAGATCCCGTTTCTCCTTGGGGATGTGCTCGAGTGCCTCCCGTACCGTCTCGGCCTTTGTCCCGGCCACGATGGCCGCCAGTGCGCCTTTCTGGCCGTGGGCGTCCTTGTTCGTGAGTACCGTGTACAACTCTCCGTCGCTGAGCGCGGTCTCGTCGATGCTCATGTTCGGCCCCACATTCTCCGGAAACACGAGCCAGGAATCAGCGTGACTGCGCTCTTCCCAGTCAAAGTATCCACTCAAGTGCTCACGGTATTGACGCTCAAGCAGATGGCCGTCCACGTAATAGTACCTTTCAAGCGAAGAAGCCGCTATCGGGTACGTATCCAAATGTCTCTTTTAAAAAATCGGCAAACTCGAGAGTATGCCGTGTCCCTTCCGTGACGATGCGGTACTTGTTCCCAACGCTCTGACCTGTCTGCTCGTCAATCCAGCGCCGACGGCGGATAAGAAGGACCACCCGCTTGTCCCTCAGAGGAAAGTCGTTGATCCTCGACGTCTCGTAAAAACCATTCGGACGATACGTATGACCTTTCTCGGGACTCCTAAACTCGTTGTGCTCTTCCAAATGAATAATCACTTCTCCGCTTTCAAGACCTCTCCGCTCTTTCTCCGGAATCTTGCGCTCCTCCACATGAACAACATCAAAATACTCGAGAAGGTGATCGGGGAGCATCAAACTGACCAACCCTTGAAGGACGGATAATGAAGACATAAGTATATACCTTTTTGTAACGTTCGCACAAAGGTAATCACTTCTTCTCAATTACAATCGTTAACACAGGGTTTTGGACGTGGTCC
>JAFYYM010000100.1 GCA_017557535.1 Bacteroidales bacterium
CCTGACCAGCGTAAGTAGTGTGGTTCACACCATAGACGAACATAGGGGTAGCGTCCTTAGAAGGAGCGGACATGATAACCTTCTTGGCTCCAGCCTGGATGTGCTTCCTGGCGGTCTCGTCGGTGAGGAAGAAACCTGTGGACTCGACTACGATCTCAGCGCCGACCTCATTCCATTTCAGGTTGGCGGGATCCATCTCGGCAGTGACACGGATGCTCTTTCCGTTGACGACGAGATTGCCATTCTCGACCTTGATGTCGCCCTGGAACTGGCCATGGACTGAATCATACTTAAGCATGTAAGCGAGATACTCGGGATCGAGAAGGTCATTGATACCGACGACCTCAATGTCATTGGCGAAATTCTCGACAGCAGCGCGGAAAACCATACGGCCGATGCGGCCGAATCCGTTAATACCTAATTTGATCATTGTTAAAAAGTAATTATAAGTTGTTTAAACATTTCTTGTCTTTAGGCAGCCATTTCTCACTGCAAAAGTGATGCAAATTTACCAAAAAAAAGGGGAATTCAGTATATTTGTAAACTAAAAACGATTGATATGCCATCAAATCTGAACATATTGATAACAAACGACGATGGATACAGCTCAAAGGGCATCCATGAGCTTGTTTCTATGATGCGCCAATTTGGCAGGATTACGGTTGTGGCGCCCAGAACTCATCAATCCGGAATGTCAGTCGCCGTGTCTTTGGGTAATCGCCCTTGCGCCTATAAATATCTTGGGGAGGAGGATGGAGTCTCCTGGTCTTGGTTGGATGCCACCCCCGCGAGTTGTGTAAAGTTCGCGCTGGATAAGATATTCCCGGAAAGGAAGTGCGATGTGGTTATCTGCGGCATCAATCATGGTTCCAACGCTTCAGTGGCAACTAATTATTCGGGTACTATGGGGGCGGCTGAAGAGGCTGCGATCAATGGGATTCCGGCGATAGGGGTTTCTCTCTGCGAGTTCGGAGAAGATGCTGATTTCTCGTCGGTCACCGAGCGTTTCCCGGCGTTATTCTCTAAGCTGATGGACAACTGGCCGACAGGAAGAGGAATGTCATACAACATTAATTTCCCACCCTCGGCTGTGCCTCTTAAAGGTATCCGTGTCTGCCATCAGGGTTACGGTTACTGGATCGAGGAGTTCGAGCCATGGGATGGAGCGGTTCCTCCTGAAGTGAATGAGAGGGTAGACGGGTTGTATATCATGCGTGGACGGTTCCTTGACGGAAGCCCGGGAGGGGACGGATTCGCTGATCACCATGCTCTTGATGATGGCTATATATCCATAACTCCACAGACTATTGACAGAACGGATCATGAGGAGGAAAGGCGTCTTTGGGGGATTATGAACGAAGAGTTTTGATGGGGAGGTATTATCTCATAGCCGGAGAGGCATCGGGAGATCTCCATGGATCTAATTTGATCCGGGGACTTCTCGTTGCAGATCCAAGCGCCAAGATCCGCTGTTGGGGAGGAGCACTGATGGCCGCTGCCGGCGGGGAGCTTGTGAGTGACTACAGGGAAGGGGCTGTCATAGGGTTCTCGCAGGTCCTTCTCCATCCGGGAAAATTCGCCAAAAGACTGGAATCATGTAAAAAAGACATACTCTCATGGGAACCGGACGCTGTTATCCTCATCGATTATCCAGGCTTCAATTTCAAGATAGCGGAATTCGCCCATAAGGCAGGTTTCAGGGTGTTTTATTACATCGCCCCGAAGGTATGGGCTTCCAGGGAAAGCCGTGTGAGGAAACTGAAGGAATTTGTCGACAAATTATTCATAGTGTTCCCGTTCGAGATCCCGTATTTCACATCCAAAGGAGTTGATTTCATATACAAGGGTAATCCACTTGTGGACGCTGTCGATGATTCATCGGCCATGACAAAGACAAGAAAGGACTTCTTGGATGAGACCGGATTACCGGACAAGCCTATAATCGCCCTTCTGCCCGGCTCAAGGTCGGGGGAGATATCTTCGATGATGCCTGTTTACATGGAATTCGCAGATAGGCTTCATGATCTTGAGGAATATTCTGACTATCAGTTTGTTATCGCGGGAGCACCCTCCCGTTCGGAGGAAGATTACTCTGAGTACATGGGAGGAAGGGATCATGTGAGGGTGGTTTTCGGAAACAGCTATGGCGTCATGCGCCATGCTTCAGCCGCGGTTGTGAATTCCGGTACCGCGTCGCTTGAGTGCGCGCTCTTGGGAACCCCACAGGTCGTGGCTTATAGGACAGCTACTCTTAATTACCTGATTGCCAGGATTATCATTAAAGTTCGTTACATCAGTCTCGGAAACTTGATTCTTGATAAGATGTGTTTCAGGGAGCTTCTGCAGGATTATTTCACGGCCGGCAATCTTCTTCATGAGGTGAGGCGCTTGATAGAGGATCCTGTGTATAAGGAGAAGATGTTGGAAGATTATGCGGGTATACGGGAATCCCTCGGGGGTGGTGGTGCGTCGGAAGCGGTCGCCAAAGCCATGGTAATGGAATTGGGAAATAGTTGAATATGAAAAAGTTGCTTCTAATTGCCCTGTTTTTGGCGGCATTGTTTCCGCTATGCGGGCAGTCTTTGCCTGAAGTCTATGTGGAAGGGGGAAATCATCATGTCCAGGGTATCGCTTATGACCCTGATGCGGGAAGAATGTATTTCTCTTTCACCGACAGGTTCCTGGTTACTGACATGAAAGGTGTTGTTCTCGGATCGGTGGAGCATATCCAGGGTCATCTAGGTGCCATGGTCTTCGATCCGGTCCGGCGTAAGGTCTTCGCCTCATTGGAGTGTAAGGATGACGTTATAGGCAAGGGTTTGTCTGACTTCGCGAAAGGGAGGTCTATGTTCTATATCGCGGTTATCGATGTTGACAACATATCGGAGATTGGCGAGGATTCCGAGGGTAACGACGCTTTCAAGATTGTCTGTGTCAGGGAGGCTACCAAGGACTATCATCTCAAAGGTTTCGGCACCTCAGGAGAGGAGTATGAGCATTTCTATGGTTGCTCCGGGATTGACGGGGTCGCTATAGCCCCCAAAATAGGGAAAAAGAAAGGTAAGGACTTTCTTTACGTGGCTTACGGTATCTACGGCGACACCTCAAGGAGCGACAACGACAGCCAGGTCCTGCTTCGTTACGACATTGATAAACTGCTGCGCTTCGCTGGTACGGTCAAATTCGGTGAGTTTTATTCCGAGGGCACCGAGAAGCCGCTGGACAAGTATTTCGTGTACACAGGCAATACCAATTGGGGCGTTCAGAACATGGCCTACGACCGTAGCCTGGGAAGATTGTTCCTTTTTGTTTACAAGGGAGCGAAGGAGCGGTTCAATAATTATCCCGCATTCTCATTCGATGTGTCCCGCAGACCTGTCAAGAGAGGGCTTATCGGAGTGCCATACGACACATCGAGGCATCCTGTCATCGGTTCATGGGAGAATCCGGTGGAAGGGATATCTTTCAAATGGGGAGGAACAGGGGTTTCTCCTCTGGGCGACGGGCGTTTCTATTTCTCGGAGCATGGACGTTCTGAGGCTACCGGGAATCAAAACTGCCTGGCCAGGGTATATCGCTGGGATGGGAAGACTTTCGTCAAGGAATCCGACTAATTCACTTCCATAACGCTCAGATCCACGGTTCCTGGGACTCCCTTCACGACAGCCCTGTCAGTGAACTGCCACCAGATCCAACCCTCGTGAGCCGGCCTAGGCTTTCCGTAATGAGCCACCCATATAGGGTAATTGTCGGTAATATCCTTTGACAAGTGGTCTTTAATGAAGGAAGAACTGGCGTATACAGCCGGTTTTTTGCCGTAGTGAGCCTCGACTGTCCGCAGCCATGTCAATGCCCTGCGATTCAGAAGCTCGTCAGAGCAGCCAAGGTGGATGGTCTCAATATCGAGAACGGGAGGGAGATCCTTGATCCGCATGTCCCCGACAGTCGAGATGAAATTCTTAGCTTGCGTCTCACCATCTTTCGAGCTTCTGAAGAAGTGATACGCCCCTCTCCTTATGGTTGTTTTCCCAGCTTCTCTCCAGTTGTCCTTGAAGTCAGGATCCTTGAAAGAGGCACCTTCCGTGGCTTTGATGAACACGAAACTCACAGGCTTTATCTCCTTGGCGGAGTAGGGATCCCTGACAGTCCTTCTCTTGTTGTCTGTCATGACGTATAGGGAGTCCCAGGCAATTTTGCCGGCGTTGTTGTGCGATATGTCAATTCCGAATCTCCAAGTGCCGGCAGGGACTTTGGCTCCTCTCTCCGCTCCGGCACCACCGTTCCATCTATGTGAGATGAGGAAAATGGCTAGAAGAAGCCCAACTGCGACACAGATAGCTGCCCAGGGGCTTAATCGCAGATTCCGTTTCTTCCTCTTTCTCTTGGGTGAAGGCATAATATTCCCGAATTATCGTCAAAATTAGTTATTTTTTGTTAGATTTGCGTTTAGCGCTTTCCGCTGACCATTTATATTTGATAATCATGGAACTCAAAGGATCAAAAACCGAACAGAACCTGCAGACCGCTTTCGCCGGCGAGAGTCAGGCTCACACCAAGTATCTCTATTACGCCTCCAGGGCAAAGAAAGATGGATATGTCCAGATAAGCAAAATCTTCGAGGAGACCGCCAAGAACGAGAAGGAGCATGCCAAGATTTGGTTCAAGTTCCTGCATGGCGGATCAGTCCCCGCTACAGATGTCAATCTCGCTGACGCCGCTGCCGGTGAGAATTACGAGTGGACTGATATGTATGATGGCTTCGCGAAGACAGCCAAGGAGGAAGGCTTTGATGAGATCGCCGATCTCTTCGAGAAGGTGGGGGCCATTGAGAAAACCCACGAGGAGCGTTATCGCAAACTGCTTGGTAAGGTCAAGGAGGCCGTTGTTTTCTCCCGTGACGAGGACGCCATCTGGGAGTGCTCTAATTGCGGCCATATTGTGATCGGAAAGAAGGCGCCTGAGGTCTGCCCTGTCTGCAACCACCCCCAGAGCTATTTCCAGGTTAAAGCGGAGAATTATTAATCCATTAATATCTAAAGATTCATGAGAACGAACGTTTTTGTTTTCGCTGCCATCGCGGCCGCGGTCATCCCCTCCGCGCTTTTCGCCCAGCAGCCTAGGCCCCAGATGCCCCAGGCTGACTATAAGTTCACCGTGGTCAAGGAGAACCCTATCACCTCAATTAAGAATCAGGCCAGCTCCAGCACCTGCTGGTGCTTCTCCACCATCGCTTTCCTCGAGTCCGAGGTCATCAGGATCAAGGGTATCAAGGATGCGGCTGATTACCCGGATCTCTCTGAGATGTTCGTTATCTCCCAGTCCTATAAGGACAGGGCTGACAAGTACGTCCGTCTGGACGGCGACCTCCGCTTCGGTCCTGGATCTGAGGCTGATGATGTCTTCCATGTTATCGAGGACTACGGTATCGTGCCCCAGGAAGTGATGCCCGGAAAGCAGGATCTTCCCAAGCATGGTGAGATTGACGCCGTGACAAAAGCTTATGTCGAGGCGATCGTCAAGACTTCCGGCCGTGGAGGTCTTTCCACAACTTGGAAGGGCGGTTTCGACGCTATGTGCGACAACTTCTTCGGCACTGCTCCCGCGACCTTCGAGTACAAAGGCAAGACCTACACACCCGCTTCCTACAGGGATGAGCTTGGCATCGTTCCTTCCGATTATGTGAACCTCACCTCCTTTACCCATCATCCGTTCTACACCAAATTCGCTCTGGAGATTGGTGACAACTGGAGAGGAGATACCTCATACAACGTGCCCCTCAACGAGTTCATGGACGCTCTCAAGAACGCTGTCGAGAAGGGTTACACAGTGGCTTGGGGATCTGATGTGAGTGAGATAGGCTTCACCAGGAATGGTGTCGGTGTGCTCGTGGACGCTAAAGCCATGGCTCCCGGCAGCGACCAGGCTCGTTGGGTCGGAGCTGATCCCTCACAGGCCCAGAAGGCCCCTGTGGAGATTCCCAAGGAGCTGGTTCCCACCCAGGAATCACGTCAGGAAGGCTTTGACAACAAGACCACCACTGACGACCACGGCATGCAGATCTACGGAATCGCCAAGGATCAGAACGGCACCACTTACTACATGGTAAAGAACTCATGGGGTGAGACCGGCAAGTATAAGGGAATTTGGTACGTGTCCGAGAACTTCATCGCCGCCAAGTCAATGGACCTTGTCATGCATAAGGACGCCCTCCCTAAGGATCTTAAGAAAAAGCTCGGTATCAAATAAATGAATATCCGGAAGCATATTCCAGACTCTATCACCTCCATGAACCTCCTATGTGGGGTCGTGGGGGTGATTCTGACTTTGGCCGGACGCCCGGATCTGGGTTTTATTTGCATGATCCTGGGCGCTGTTTTTGACTTTTTCGACGGCTTCGCCGCCAGGATGCTTAATGCCTCGTCCGGAATAGGGAAAGAACTGGATTCTCTGGCCGACATGGTCACCTTTGGCGTCCTTCCATCAGTGATGCTTTTCTTGGCTGGTGGCACGAATATCCTCATTCTCAAATATTTCCCTATCATCCTCGCGGCTTTTTCCGCCCTCAGGCTGGCGAAGTTCAACCTCGATGAGAGGCAGCATTCCAGTTTTCTGGGGCTCCCTACACCGGCCGCGGCTATGATTTGCGGCTCACTGGCATGCTTCGCTTATAAAGTTCCTGACAGCCTCTTGGCCTCATGGTGCTCAGGTCCTGTGTTGCTCCCTGTGCTGGCTCTTGCCCTCAGTTTTTTGCTGGTCAGCGAGGTGCCGATGTTCTCGATGAAATTCGGCGGCGGGAACAAGGCTTCCAGAATTGAGAATATCAAGAGGATAGTTTTTCTGGTCTTGTCGGTGGCTGCAGTTGTGGTGACCCTGATCACCGGACTGCATTGGTCCTTCGCCTTCCTTGCTGCTTTCACCGGATATATCATCATCAACCTCGCTTCCGTTTTCTGTCATTCTGGGCGAAGTGAATAATCCTAAAACCATCCTCTATGTCCATGGCATGGGAGGCGGTGGCGACAGTCGCATCCCTTCAATCCTCAGGGACCTTCTCGGACCGGGATATTCCATATTCATAAAGACTTATGACTTCGATCCTGAGATAGCCACCGAGCAACTGGCATCTTGGGCATCGGAAGTCAAACCGGATCTGGTGATAGGGGAGAGCATGGGCGCCATACATGCTGTCGCCTTAAGAGGATATCCTCATCTCTTCGTATCTCCTTCCCTCAATGCTCCACTGTTTTTCAGGGTATTGGCAGGAATAGCCTGGATCCCTGGCGTGACCAGGTTCTTCGATTGGTACTATCATCCTAAGGAGGGAGACAGGCAACCTCTTCATTTCGCCCGGCGGACCCTGATCAAATGGCCGGCGATCAGGAAAGCTGCGTTGAGGAACACTCCTTTGTGCGGGAGCGGGGATTATTTCCATGCTTTCTTTGGCACTCGTGACAAATTCCGCCGCAGCGGGGTGGTTATGATCCGGACGTGGCGCAAGTATTTTGGAGAAGGGACATGGACAGTGTATGAGGGGACTCATTTCATGGAGGAGGAGCACATCCGGGCTTTGCTGGTCCCAAAGATTCTTTCATTGTTGGATTGATTTTATTAAATTCGCGGATAATCAATCTATTTCGCCTTGAGACTCAAGTACCCGTTGTTTATCCTTGCCGCACTGGCGCTGCTCTCATCATGCGTCAGGCGCATTGAGGCTGGATATGACTCGATTCCCCTTGTCGACCGGCTCGTTACTGACTCCCTTCCGTCGCTTCAACACATGGCCTCTCTGGCCGGAAAGCTTTCCGGTGCGATTGTTCTGGTGGGAGAGCCGCTTCAGTGCCTGGCTATGAGCGAGAAGATGATGAGTGGTGACGAGTTCGATAATGTTGACGCTCGTCCTGTCCAGGATGGCCTTCCTGATTTCTCGGGCGAGACCATCGTGTCCCTGCTCAATTTCACGGTCCCTCCATACGATTCCCTGTCCGTGTCGGGGAAGGATTCACTTGCTCTGCGCGAGATAGCGGTATGCAGCGCTTTGGCGGCCTTGGATTCAACTGTAGGTTGTAAGGTCCTGGTGATCTGCTCCAACGCTCTGGCGCCCGAGGGTGGCGAGGATGTCGTTGATTTCTATGGAAAGATAGGATGCGATGTGCCCGTGATATTTTCAGCGGACACCTCGTTCTCTTTCACTAAAGCATGCTATAAAGTACTGAGGGAAAGGAACTTGTTTACCCACAATATAGCCTACCCAGTGGCCAGGCTGATGATGATTACCGGAGGGGATAGCTCCCGCCACCCCTTGATGTTTGATGATAATAAGGTTCCCGAGTCTTTCGCGGATACTGTCGGCGTGTTCGCGCCGAACACCTACGTCTCACATGTACAAAATAAGTATAACTCCGGAAGAGATAGATAAACTGGAGCTGGTGAGCTTCCCTGGCAAAATCAAGGTGATTGACGGTGCGGGTTTGGAATTCCTCAGCGCTGTCCGCTACTTGAAAAGGCAGAGGATCATCGGATTCGACACAGAGTCACGTCCTACTTTTTCCCCTGACCAACCCCACTATGGGGTCTCCTTGTTGCAGCTTTCGGGAGCCGAGAAGGCGTTCTTGTTCAGGATAAAGTTGATGGGGGGAATTCCAAAGCCTTTGAGATCAATCCTTTCCAATGAGAGTATCATCAAAGTCGGAGCTGCTGTCAACGATGATGTGCGTGGACTTGAGAGGCATCATGATTTTACTCCCAGGGGCTTTATCGATCTCCAGAAAATCGTATGGGAATATGGGATAAGGGATAAGGCGGTTAAGAAAATGGCCGCTATCATCCTGGGCATAAAGATATCCAAGACCCAGCAGCTCTCAAATTGGGAGGCGGATACCCTTTCCGACGCTCAACAAGCATACGCCGCCACAGACGCCTGGGTCTGCAGGGAGATGTATCTCAAACTGAAAAGCTCGAAAAAGCATCCTCTCACTCCGGAGCAGATGATGCCAAACCCTCCAAAGAATCAAGCTAGAAATGACAAAGATAATACTCAAGAAGGGCAGGGATGAGTCCTTGCGCCGTTTCCACCCTTGGGTGTTCTCAGGAGCTGTAGCGCAGATAGTGGGGCAGCCCTCTGAAGGCGATGTGGTGGGAGTTTTCGATCATGAAGGCGGCTTCCTCGCTTATGGCCATTACCAGATCGGTTCCATAGCTGTCAGGATTCTTAGTTTCTCTGGAGAAGATGTCCTGGGCCCTCGTTTTTGGGTGAATATGATTGGGAAAGCCCTCAGGGTAAGAGAGGCGGCAGGACTTGCGAACGGATTGGAAACCAATTGCTTCCGTCTTATTCATGGAGAAGGTGACGGCCTTCCCGGTTTGATTGTGGATTGGTATGACGGCGTTTGCGTGATGCAGGCCCATTCCGTCGGGATGTTCCGGGCCAAAGGGGCGATTTGTGAGGCGTTAAAGACTGTTTTCGGGGATAAACTCAAGGCTGTTTATGACAAGAGTTCAGGTACGGCGCCTTTCAAGGCGGGTCTGGATCTGATCGATGGTTATTTGTTCAAAGCCGATGGTTTCTCCGATGACGAGCAGATTGTCCTTGAGAATGGCAATAAGTTCCTTGTGAACTGGACCGAAGGCCAGAAGACGGGTTTCTTCCTCGACCAGAGGGAGAACAGGGCTCTGGTAGGCCGTTATTCCAAAGGTCGTAACGTTCTCAATCTTTTCTGTTACACGGGAGGCTTCTCGATCTACGCCCTTCATGGCGGAGCGGTTCATGTGGACTCGGTCGACAGTTCGAAAAAGGCTGTCGACATGGTTGGTAAGAATATGGTCCTCAATGGTTATGGGGATAACACGCATAATGACATATGCGCGGATGCGATTGATTTTCTTCGAGATGTTCCTGAGGACAAATATGATTTGGTGGTTGTCGACCCTCCGGCATTCGCTAAGCACAGGGGCGCTCTGAGCAATGCGTTGAGGGCATATCAGAGGCTTAACGCCGCCGCTATCTCAAAAGTGGCTCCTGGAGGATTGGTCTTCACCTTCAGTTGCTCCCAGGTGGTTGACAAGGAGGCTTTCGCTCTGGCTGTTTTCTCCGCCGCGGCTCAGACCGGTCGGTCAGTCCGTATCCTGGATCGACTGAACCAGCCCGCTGATCATTCAGTCAATATCTATCACCCAGAAGGAGAGTATCTCAAAGGGCTTCTGCTATACGTGGAGTAGAAAAGGATTTTGAATATTAAATTAAATTCGTATATTTGCAATCCATCTGGTGCTTTGGCCGAGCGGTTAGGCACAGGTCTGCAAAACCTGGGACAGCGGTTCGATTCCGCTAGGCACCTCAAACCAGAAGAGCTCCCTTGCGGGAGCTCTTCTGGTTTGAGGGCCCTCCGGCCCTATAATTCAAAAGAGAGCGTCGACCTTGCCCGGAAAAGGTCTACAATTTGACCGAAACAGTGGCGTCGGAGGCGAGCTTGTAGTTTTTGGTGGTACCGGTGAGATGGTTGGTGAGTCGTAGCTCCAGTTTGTCTCCAACCGAGCGGGTGACTTCCAGGTCGAAGTCGCCTCCGAAAGCCCGTATGTGCCTGAGTGCCATCTGGTTCCAATCTTCCGCAAGACGGGGCGTGACAGAGAACGAGCGGAACCCTGTCGGGCGTATTCCGAACATTCCCTCGGTAATGACCCTGCAATAAAGGCCGCTCTCGGCGGAAAGATGCCTTTGGGAACCCTCCGGCCATGCCTCAATCGGATAGGGGACATGATCTCCGAGCAGTCTGCGGGAAGAGTAGTACTGGAGGAAGTCTCCGGCTGTCCTCGTGTCTCCGGCTATGTACATTCCCCTCAATGAATAAAGTGTGGAACGATCCCAGAATGTCTCGCTTCCCTGTTGGGTCAGGAGTCCGTCCTTCGTCATGAGCTTGTCGGAAGTCAATGCGGCGATTGTGCCCTCGGCCCTGTTCAGGATTCCAACTATCAGTGGCATACATATCCATGAGCGGAGAACATCGTTACCGTCATAATAACGGTAAGTGTGGTAGCCTTGAACATCTGCCCCGAAATAGCTCTCGATAGCCTTCTCCAACTTGTCGGCACGTGTGTTATAAAGCTTTGAGACAGATGATTTTAGCCCGAGTTCTTTGGCAAGGAAAGCCGCTGATCGGAGCCCGTCATAATATAGGGTTGATGTGCACAAGTTCGCATCGCCTGAGGGGAATCGCCCCTCAAGCTCATCCGAGTCGGAAAGGACAACCCCGTCAGGGCTGAGTTTCCTATGACAATACTCCAAGCACCACTCGATGAGCGGCCAGAGTTTCAAAGCCTCAGCCTTGTCACCCTTCTCAAGGGCGTAACGAGAGGCTCCGTGAGCGATCATCGCGGCATCACCTCGGTCTCCCGCACCGTCCCATATGTCAATGCCCTCAGCGATAATGGAGCTTGGAATAGGCTTGTATTCCGTGTTCATGAAGCGGGCGAAATGCATGTATGAATTCAAAGCCGAGTCGTCGCCTTTCCAATAGCCCAGGAAAGGGAAAAACGGGTTGACATACTCCGCTTGGTCATTTGCCCAAATGGCAGCATAGTATGACTCACCGCCCGGGCCGTGCATATAACCTCCCGCTGTCTTGAAAATGCTTTCGGACGCCCTGATTTTAGCGAAACGGAACTCTCTGTCTATCACGTCGTCAGGGGTGTCAAGCACGAGATAACTGTCAATTGTCCGGAGGTAATCCAGACGGGACGCCAACTCAGCCTCGAGATCAGGCTCGATCATTCTCTCTCCGACACGGTACGCTTGGAAACATGCTCCAAAGCGAAGCTTCTCTCCGGCCCCCAGCCTGAATGTGCCATCTCCGAGAATGTCTCCCCGAATAATGTACGACCCGGTCACTCCTTTCTCCGAGGGAGTGGTGAAGACCTGAGAGAATGTGGGAATATATACTATAATATCCCTATCAGTAATATTCTCAAGCTCATATACTTCCCCCATCAACGGCTTGTCTGTCGACGGGAAAATCTTGCGGGTGAGCCTTACTGTTGGCGCTGGCGTGACTCCCGGACGTGTCCTGCTGGCCGTGAACGAGCTGATGACCTCCATATAGCCGTTTAGTGAGACCTCCTCCACTTTCTCCGCCGTCAATGAATAACCGTTGACGCTCACTAAAGACGGAATATTCACTCCCATCCTGTGCATCAGGCTGGCGTGGGTGTTGTTCGGGATAGTACGGAGCATTGGGAACACAAGTGAGCGCTCACTATGGAAACTAAGGTCGGATCCTACTCCCCAGCGCAGCACGAAGGCCATTTGTTCACCACTCATCTCGATGTGATCATCGTAGGGGAGCGTACTGTCGGATAGATTGAGAGATATGCCGTTGCCGTCAGGTGACAGGACCCAGCAAAGCGAGGAAATCAGGGTAGCGATAAGGATTCTCATCGGTTTTTGTTTTTATGAGTATACTTTTACAAATATATGAAATATATCATCCTTTTTGTTAAATTTGCCTTATAGGCTCATTACCTTGAAACCCTGATTAATTAATAACCAATAATCATATGAGAAGAATAATCCTGATAGCCACATTGTGTGCCGTGGTTATGCCTGTCTTTGCCCAGAAGAAAGCCAAGATGGAACCCTGGCAGGATCCCAATGTTTTTGAGGAGAACCGGATGCCCATGAGGGCAACCTTCACAACTGACCAGCAGCAGACACTGTCCCTGAATGGAATTTGGAAATTCAAGTTCAACGAGACCATAGAAGGTCGGACAAAAGGTTTTGAGAGTGCGGATCCTTTCTTCAATGACTTGGACTGGGATACCATGCCGGTTCCTGGGATGTGGGAACTCAATGGATATGGCGACCCTCTATATGTCAATGTCGGTTATGCCTGGAGAGGCCATTACCAGAATAATCCTCCTTATCCTCCGACAGAGCGAAACTATGTCGGCCAGTATCGGCGAGCTTTCACAGTCGATCCTTCATGGATCGGCAAGCAAATCTGCCTTTGCATAGGATCCGCTACCTCCAACGTCCGGGTTTGGGTCAATGGGAATATGGTAGGCTACAGCGAGGACAGCAAACTGGAGGCCCGTTTCGACATTACAAGGTATGTCGTCAGGGGTGAGAACGTTATCGCTTTGGAGATATTCCGTTGGTGCGACGGCACTTACCTCGAGGACCAGGATTTCTGGAGATTCACTGGCATCGCCAGGGGAGTGTACGTCTACACAAGGGAGCGTGAGAGGATTGAGGACATCAATATCCTCGCGGGGATGGATGGCGCTTTCACAATCAAATCCGAGGTGACAAAAGGTGTCAAAAGACTTGAATATGAGATTGTTGACAAAGCCGGGAAGCAGGTCGCGAGCGGCCAGGCCACACCTTCAAAACTGAAGGTTGAGGTCTCTGGAAATGTCAAGAACCCGTCACTTTGGAGTGCTGAGACTCCTGAGCTTTACACATTGAAAGTCAAGGCCTTCGATAAGTTCTCCTTAGTTGAGAGCGCTTCTGTCGATTTCGGATTCAGGACCATTGAGATCAAAAATGCGCAGCTGCTTGTGAACGGCAAGCCTATACTGATAAAAGGCGCTGACCGTCACGAGCTCAATGAGCATAAGGGATATGTCCTTTCAGAGGCTGATATGTTGAGGGACATCCGTGTGATGAAGGAGCTGAATATTAATGCGGTTCGTACAAGTCACTATCCTAACGACCCGCTTTGGTACTCCCTCTGTGACAAGTATGGCCTTTATGTGGTCGACGAGGGCAACATCGAGTCCCATGGTATGGGTTACGGTGAGGCGACACTGGCCAAGCGGGCCGACTTCAAGGCAGCCCACCTGGCGAGGGATAGCCGTATGGTCTTAAGGGATTTCAACCACCCGTCGGTGATTGTTTGGAGCCTTGGCAACGAGGCCGGAGACGGAGATAATTTCGTGGCCAGTTATAACTGGATCAAGGCTCACGACCCTTCCCGACCGGTTCAGTATGAGAGAGCGGAAGCTGCGGCTCACACCGACATCCGATGCCCGATGTATTGGAGTCACGAGAGATGCGAGAAGTATTGTCTCAGCAACCCCGACAGACCTCTCATACAGTGCGAGTATGCCCATGCGATGGGTAACTCCATGGGCGCTTTCAAGGAGTATTGGGATCTGATCAGGAAATATCCTAACTATCAGGGTGGTTTCATCTGGGATTTTGAGGATCAGGCGATAGTCTGGCCTTCCAAGACTCCAGGCAATGACCATATTTTCGCGTTCGGAGGGGATTTCAATGACTATGACGCCTCCGACGGCTCCTTCAACTGCAATGGAATAATAGCGGCCGACAGGAGCTACCATCCTCATTCTTATGAGGTTAGGTATCAGTATAGGAATATACTTACCACCCCTGCTGACATTAAGGCCGGGAAGGTTACCGTCTACAACGAGAACTTCTTCAAAGACCTTTCCCAGTACAGGCTTCTTTGGACAATCATGGTAGAGGGTGAGAGTGTCGCCACCGGAGTGGTCGATAAGCTTAATGTCGCTCCCGGAAAATCTGAGACTGTCAGTCTCGGGATACCTTCCATCGAGGCTCCAGGGAAAGATATATTTGTCAATCTGTCTTATGTCTTGAAAGAGAAAGACGGCCTTCTTCCCGCTGGCTATGAGGTCGCTTATGACCAGATCAAACTGCAGGAGGGTGACCCTGTGGCCTTTAAACCCGGATCCTCGGCGGTTCCTGGAGCCAGGTGGGAATATGAACGTGACCATGGTATCCAGACGTTCTCAGGATCGTTCTCTTATCCCGGTGTCGGATCCGACCGGGTCGCTGACTGGACAGCGACTTTCGATTGGAATACCGGCTTACTCTCAAGTTACAAGGTTAATGGGAAAGAAATGCTTTCCGAGCCTCTCACTCCTGAGTTCTACAGGGCACAGATTGAGAATGATATGGGTGCGAGGCTATATAGCGATGCCAGAATGGGGATGTGGAAGTATCTGGAACTTCCTGAAGCAGATGATCTTCAAATTACAACTGTTGAGGGTGACGGTTGGGTGCTTCAGGCTACTTATAAGCCCATCAAGGACACTGCCCGTATAAAGCTGACATATCACGTCCGTTCTGATGGCTCGCTTGAGTGCCACGAGATCATGGAGGATGCCGGTGGGCTTGAGGAACTCCCCGAGTTGTTCCGTTTTGGAATGAAGTTCACGATGCCTGGCCATTATTCCACTGTCGATTTCTATGGCAAGGGCCCTTGGGAGAACTATTCCGACAGGAACTCCTCAGCTATGACAGGACGCTATGTCCAGAGTGTCAATGATCAGTATCATTATGGCTATGTCCGTTCCCAGGAGTCTGGTACTCACACAGGAATGAAGTGGTTCAGGGTCCTTGACGCAAACGGAAATGGTCTAGAGATTTCAGCTCCAGCGGAGTTTTCAGCATCCGCTCTACCCTTCCCGATCAGTATGCTGGATTGTATGGAGAAGGGAACTCCAGATCGGGCAAACAAGACGAACACTCAGGCGGGTGAGCCTCGTCACTCGTTGGATCTCAAAGAGTTCGCTCATGAGAATGACAGGGAGAACGGTTGGACCTATGTCAACTTTGATATGGTTCAGATGGGTGTGGGCGGTATCAACAGCTGGGGTACCATTCCTCTTGAGAAGTACCGCATCAAGGCAGCCCCCCGCGACTTCCACTACATCATCCGTCCTGTGATGAATTAGCCGACAGAAGCCCTTCGTTTTCGTAACCACTGCCACCCTCGGCACGTTAAGAGGGAGGGGCCCTTTAGGGAAGGGCCGCGAAGCGGCGGTTACGGAAGCGAAGGGCTTCTGTCGCTTAGTTAATATTAATACCGGTTTAAGGGACGACCTGCGGTCATATAGTGGACCTTCTGGCGTACATTGGCAAGGATTGCCTCATACTCTGCCTTGCCATCCTCGGATACACCATTGACCACATCCGCGTACTTGGCCACTGCGTTAAGCACGGTGTCGATCAGTTCGACAATATCTACCATATCCTTCTCTACAAAACCTCTTGAGGTGATGGCAGGTGTGCCTATTCTGACTCCGGATGTCTTGAACGGGCTGCGGGAGTCAAAGGGGACCATATTCTTGTTGAGAGTGATCTCGGCCCTCTCCAGCTCTTTTTCGGCCATGCGGCCGGTAACATCCGCGAACTTGGTGCGCAAATCAATGAGCATAAGATGGTTATCAGTGCCTCCGGAGACAACTTTATATCCCCTGGAAACGAACTCCTCAGCCATCTTTTTGGCGTTGGCCATCACCTGCTTCTGGTAATCCACGAACTCGGGTTGCATCGCCTCGTAGAAAGCCACGGCCTTGGCGGCGATGACGTGCTCGAGGGGGCCTCCCTGGACTCCGGGGAAAACGCTGGAATTCAGGATGGCGCTCATTTTTTTGATCTCGCCCTTCGGGGTGGTGAGTCCCCATGGATTGTCGAAGTCCTTGCCCATCAAGATAATACCGCCACGGGGACCGCGAAGGGTCTTGTGTGTGGTGGAGGTCACGATGTGGGCATATTCCACAGGATTCTTCAGCAAGCCGGCAGCGATAAGTCCGGCTGTGTGGGCCATGTCTATCCAAAGAAGGGCGCCGACCTTGTCCGCTATCGCGCGCATTCTCTCATAGTCCCATTCACGGGAATATGCCGAAGCACCGCCGATGATGAGCTTTGGCTTGGTCTCGAGCGCGGTTTCCTCCATCTTGTCGTAGTCCACCATGCCTGTCTCCTCGTTCAAGCCGTAAGCGACGGCGTGGTACAAAATGCCGGAAGCGTTGACGGGGGAGCCGTGGGTCAGGTGACCTCCTTGTGAGAGATCAAGTCCCATGAAGGTGTCACCCGGCTTCAGGCAAGCCATGATCACCGCCATGTTGGCCTGAGCCCCGGAGTGGGGCTGGACATTGGCGTACTCAGCGTTGTATATCTTGCGGAGACGCTCAATGGCGAGGTTCTCTATCTGGTCAACTATTTGGCAACCACCATAATACCTCTTTCCGGGATATCCCTCGGCGTATTTGTTCGTGCAGATGGAGCCCATCGCCTCGAGGACGTGGTCGCTGACATAATTTTCTGACGCAATCAGTTCCAGTCCGGAAGATTGCCTTTCCTTCTCATTTCTGATCAGATCGAAAACCTGAAGATCCTGTTTCATAAAAGATGTGTTAAAATAGTTTTCAGTGGTCTCTAAAAAGCAAATATACAATTAAAATCCCATTTTCGCTATATTTGCGGAGCATATTCTTGATTAAAATGAGAGACAGAAAACTGCTCAACATAGAATTGGGACGCCTCAGTCCCGAGGAATACAGGAATTCAGGCGAGATCGGCCTGGTGGTTGTCCTGGACAACATAAGGAGCGCTCACAATGTGGGGTCAGTGTTCCGGTCGTGCGACTCGTTTAAAGTTGACAAGTTGTGGCTGTGTGGAATATGCGCTGTCCCACCCTCTGCTGAGATACGTAAGTCCGCTCTTGGAGCCGAGGAAAGCGTGCCATGGGAGTATTCTGAGAGCACACTGGATGCCGTGAAGCGGCTTGGAGAGCAGGGTTATACGATAATCAGCGTTGAGCAGACTGTCGGAGCAGTCAGCCTGGAGGATTTCTTCCCGGAGTTCGATCAGGCAGAGCATCATAAGTACGCCGTTGTGTTCGGCAATGAGGTTGACGGAGTAAGTCAAGATGTTGTCGACGCCTCGGATTCATGCTTGGAGATTCCTCAGTTCGGCACAAAGCACTCGCTGAATGTCTCTGTCGCTGTTGGTGTGATACTCTGGCATTTCACTAATGCCCGGCTCACTTCTCCAGCCAAGCCAGGAAATCCTCAGTCCTTGAGCGACTGACCGTAAGGTCGGGAGAAGGCCCCAGACTAGCGGGAAAGGATGTCTTGGGAAAAACTCTCAACCTGCCTCCAATGAGTTTAGTGACACTTTGAACAGCCTCTTTCGAGAATATGCAACTTCTGGAGATCTTGAAGAAACGCTCAGGATCCAGGCTTGTCATGATAGTGTCCAAAGTCGAGTCGACAATGAACACGGAGCCCTCATGGGTCACCACGTGGTTGTTCTTATCCTCAGAGAAGAAATACGCTATGTCCCCGGTTTTCACAGGAACGATCCTGTCGTTGAGATGAACAAGGAAACGCTCCTTGTATTCTTTCGCCCTCCTCCCTTCAGACAAAGCTCCAAGAATCTTATCCACGTCCAGCGATGGTGTGGAATGCCTGCACCTGTCCACGGCCCTGGTGAGAGCGGCGAGATCGATCGGCTTCAGGAGGTAGTCCACGGAGCCGGCCTCGAAGGCTTTGACAGCATAATTGTCATAAGCCGTCGTCATCACCACATGAGCCTTTACCTCCGCTTGACGGAATATCTCAAAGCACTCTCCATCAGATAGTTCCACATCCATGAATATGGTCTCGGCAGTGTCCGGATGAGCATTGAGCCATTCCACCGACTCCCTTACCGACCCGAGTTCCGCGACTATCTCGATGTCTGGGAAGTTGCTCGCCAAGGTCCTCTCCAGGCTTCTCCTGGCCATTATCTCGTCTTCGATAATCAGCACTCTCATAGTAAAGGTAGTTTTACTGTGTAGTCGTCCTCTGTCTTGGTCACCTCAATCCCACCAGAGGATCTCGCATTATACTGCCCCCTTATATAGTTCAGCCCCAGACCGCTGGATTGGGATGGAGTCAGTCTCGGGATCAGGTTGTTTGTCACAGTCAGATTCTGTCCGTCAGAAGTGATCTTGACCTTCAACGGTCTGTCGGGATTCACCGCGTTGTGCTTGGTCGCGTTCTCAAGGAGCAGTTGCACTGAGCAAGGAATCACACTCTTACGCATGTCCTCCTCGGGAATCTCCACCTCCACGTCCAGGCCTTCCTGGAATCGCACTTTAAGGAGATCCTTGTACATATCCACATAGGTCATCTCGTCTCTCAGGGTGACGGTGCTCTCTTCCTCGTTTTTAAGCATATATCGGTATATTCCGGCGAGCTTGTGGATGTACACGCTGGCTTCCTCTACCTTCCCGTCGAGCACAAGAGCGTCGAGGATATTCAAGGAGTTGAAAAGGAAGTGGGGGTTAACCTGTTGTTTGAGATTGAGGTACTGGAACTTGGCGAGATCTGCCCTGTCCTTTTCCTTCTCGGCTTGGCGTTTGGCTGAGATGGCATATTCAACCATGTAGATAACCGAGTATATCAGGATAGCGGCCATCAGGGCGACCGAACCAAGAAGGAATTCCCCGCTGAATATGGTGGAGCTGAACAACCGTATGACGAATCTCAAGGCCAGAACAACGGCGATCGCTATAATCAGCCATGTTATCTCTTTGGGAGTCACTTCTTGCTTTGAGCTGGAGTGACTGGAATACTGCTTAAGGAAAAGGGCAAGCGCCCAGCCGATGGTCTCGGTCGTGATGAAGGTGGCAATGGCGTGGGACAGGAGAGGGTGACTCACGAGAAGATTCACCAGTGCCGCTATTCCGTTGCCCATCAGGAAACCTACTATATTGGCGATGATGATCACTATGGCGCTGAACTCTACGCTCTGGCGATACCTGAGACAAAGGATTACCGTCAGGAATATGGTCAGGGAGGTCAAAATGAGGTCGTCGCTGATTCCATATATGCGGCACAAAACAGCTCCGGCCGCATGCAGAAGCGCGAAGCCGTGGATAATCGCGTAAGTGTTAAGCCTCGATTTCATAAACGAGCGTTCTCCGCAATTTAAACAAAAATCGCCATACTTCATCCATGAATTCTTTCAATTCATCCTCTTTTTTCTGACAATTCATCGTTTATTTATTTATAAATAAGTAAAGAAAAACTAAATTTGATGGATTAATAACGTGAAACGATAACATGTCAAACAAGCGTCAATTATCTTTCTGGGATATGTGGAACCTGAGTTTCGGGTTCTTCGGTGTCCAGATAGCGTACGCTCTTCAGAGCGCTAATATCAGTCGTATTTTCGCGACTTTGGGAGCTGACCCTCACCAGTTGAGTTTCTTCTGGATACTTCCCCCGCTTATGGGAATGATTGTCCAGCCCCTCATCGGCAAGTATTCAGACAGGACGTGGTGCAAGATGGGCCGCAGGAAGCCATATCTTCTGGTCGGAGCTCTTGTCGCCGTGCTTGTCATGGCTTTCCTGCCCAACGCGGGTAGCCTCAATTTCTCCACCAAGTTGCTTCTCGGCCTTAACGGGGCTATGTGGTTCGGCCTCTTCTCTTTGATATTTCTCGACACTTCCATCAACGTGGCTATGCAGCCATTCAAGATGATGGTCGGGGATATGGTCACTGAGGAGCAGAAAACACAGGCATACTCTATCCAGTCGCTGCTCTGCAACGCCGGAAGCCTGGTGGGATACCTATTCCCGATTTTCTTCACATGGATAGGCATAGCCAATACCGCCCCGAAGGGACAGATACCTCAGTCGGTAATCTGGAGTTTCTATTGCGGAGCCGCCATCCTGATCGCCTGCGTTTTGTACACCTTCTTGAAAGTCAAGGAGATGAATCCTCAGGAATATGCTGAGTTCCACGGGATGGATCCTGCCAAGGCATCTGACGATTCCGCAAGCAAGGAGGGTCTTTTCAAACTCCTTCTCCACGCTCCGAAGACATTCTGGACTGTTGGACTTGTCCAATTCTTCTGCTGGGCAGCGTTCATGTACATGTGGACATATTCCAACGGCACAATAGCCGCCAACTGCTGGCAGGCTACTGACACCGCTTCCGAGGGCTACCAGGCCGCTGGCAACTGGGTGGGTGTCGTCTTCGCCATCCAGGCGGTCGGATCTATCCTCTGGGCCATCGTGATTCCTAAGTTCAAATCCTTGAAGCTCGCTTATGTCGTGAGCCTCCTGATCGGAGCCGCCGGCTTCATCTCAGTGGCCTTTGTCCACAACCAGTATGTGCTGTTCCTGTCGTATTTCCTGATCGGAGCAGCTTGGGCGGCGATGCTTGCCCTGCCGTTCACCCTGCTGACCAATTCTCTTCATGGAGAGCATATGGGCAACTACCTCGGCCTTTTCAACTGCACCATCTGTCTGCCCCAGATTGTGGCCGCCGCTCTCGGTGGAGTTGTCCTCAAGCTTTGCGGCGGAATACAGGCGAACATGATGATTATCGCCGGTGTTCTTCTGATCTTGGGAGCCATCAGCGTCAGGTTCGTTACTGAGAAGAAATAATTCACATACAAATGATTATACTCAACAATACACACAAAAGAATGAAAAGGATTATGACTGCCGTGACGGTGGCGCTTCTCTGCCTCACCGCCACAACCGTATCCGCCCAGGGCGGGTATCAGGTCAAGGGAGTCGTAGTCGACGCCTTAGGCCCGGTGATCGGAGCCACTGTCTTGGAACAGGGCACGACTAACGGAACGTCCACGGGCCTGGACGGAGATTACACACTCCTTGTCAAGGGTCCCGACGCTGTTGTGGTCTTCAGCTGCATCGGCTATGCGACCCAGACTTTCAAGGCATCCGAAGTCCCTTCCACAGTCACCTTCACCGAGGACGGCGAGTTCCTCGATGAGGTCGTGGTCATCGGCTACGGTACCGTGAAGAAGAGTGACATGACCGGATCGGTCTCGACCGTGAAGGCGGACGAGATCAACAAGGGTGTTATCACTACTCCCGCTGACCTCTTGAGAGGTAAGAGCGCTGGTGTCGTCGTCACCCAGGGAAGCGGTATGCCAGGTTCCGGAGCGACCATCCGTATCCGCGGTGGCGCTTCCATCAACGCTTCCAACGACCCTCTTATCGTCATCGATGGCTTGCCTGTCTCCAATGACGGTATCTCCGGAATGTCCGACCCCTTGTCCTCGATCAACCCTGAGGACATCGAGAGTTTCTCTGTGCTGAAGGACGCCTCTGCTACCGCCATCTATGGTTCCAGAGCTTCCAACGGTGTCATCGTGATTACGACCAAGAAGGGTTCAAAGACCGCTTCCAAGATTCCCAACATCGCTGTTGACTTCACTACTTCCGTCAACACCATCGCGAAGTACAACGACTTGCTGGACGCCGATGGCATCCGCAACCTTATCCGTGAGCATTTCGGTGAGAACTCAGCGGCGGAGGCCGCCCTCGGCAATGACAACACCGATTGGCAGAAGGAAATCTATCACACGTCCAACACCTACGACGGCAACATCAGCGTCAACGGTCGATTGGGCTCATATCTGCCTTACCGTGTTTCCGGTGGCTACACCAGCCAGGATGGTACACTCAAGGGATCTAAGATGGACCGCGGGACCTTGTCCCTCAACCTGACACCTTCCTTCCTCGACAACCATCTTACTGTCAATGTCAACGGAAAGGGAACTTACGCCAAGAACGTTTACGCCAACCAGGCCGCCATCGGATCCGCCAATCACTTCGATCCAACTAAGCCTGTGTACAGCAACAACGGTCTTAACGGCTATACCACATGGTACGACGCCGCCGGCAATGTCAACTCCATGGCCACTTTGAACCCTGTGGCTGCCCTTGACGCCTACAAAGACTTCGCGGACTCCTACCGTTTCATTGGCAATACCCAGTTCGACTATAAGGTCCATGGCTTCGAGGACCTGAGACTCAATCTCAACCTCGGTATCGACTGGGCGAAGTCTGAAGGGACGAAAGAGGTCGCGCAAGGCTCCGAGATTTCAATCCACGACAAGACAGAGTCTGGTGGTGGATCGCACACGGACTACGACTATACACGCCGTAACACAACCCTTGAGTTCTACGCTGACTACAACAAGACCTTCGCTAAGAAGCACAACGTGGACCTTATGGCTGGTTATTCTTGGCAGCATTTCTGGAACAACACCCATAACTACAAGTACAGGATCGCTGACAAGTTCGAGATGGACAACAAGGAGGGTAAAGGTGAGCTCTACCTGATCTCTTTCTTCGGCCGTGCCAATTACGGTTTCGCCGACAGGTATCTCCTCACAGCCACCCTTCGCGCTGACGGTACATCCCGCTTCCAGAACCACAAGTGGGGTATATTCCCTTCCGTGGCCTTCGCCTGGAATGTCAAGAACGAGCCGTTCATGAAGGGTGTTGAGAAACTCTCCACACTCAAGTTCCGTTTAAGCTGGGGCGAGACCGGACAGCAGGAAGTCGGCGGTTACTACGACACCTTCGCCAAGTTCCTGGTAATCAATACTCCGGGCTCATATTATTTCGTGAACGGTGGTGACTACTCGGCTCCCATCGTGGCCCTCGAATACAGCGCCGACCTCAAGTGGGAGACCACCACTACCTACAATGCCGGTGTCGACCTCGGATTCTGGGGCGACCGCGTGAGGCTGAGTGCCGACGTGTACCAGAGGGACACCAGGGACATCCTTAACTATATTCCGGTTCCCGGTCTTTCCAACCTTTCCAACTATCTCAATACCAATATCGGTTCCATGACCAACAAGGGTGTTGAGATCGATCTCAACACAGTACTTGTTGAGACCAGGGACATGAGTTGGACCGCTGGAGTGAACATGGCCTACAACCAGAATAAGGTCACCAAACTGACCGCTTCCGACGAGAACGCCACAGGTATCGAGAAGGGAGGTATCTCAGGAGGTACCGGAAACAACGTCCAGATGATTCAGGTGGGTTATCCGATGCTTTCCTACTACCTGTATCAGCAGGTATATGACACTGAAGGTAATCCTATCAACGGAGTGTATGTGGATCGCAACAATGACGGTCAGATCACAGCTGACGACAAGTACCTGACCCGCAAACCGGACGCTGACTTCACATTCGGATTCAATACCAATTTATCCTGGAAGAACTGGACCGCGGCCCTTTCCGGGCACGCCGCCCTTGGCAACTGGGTCTACAACAACGTGGCTTCCGACACCGAGATGCTCGCCGACCTCTGGACAAACCAGTTCGTCAGCAACAGGGTGTCCTCGGCGACCAAGTCGATGTTCTCCCAGGCCCAGTACCATTCTGACTACTATCTGGAGGACGGATCATTCCTGAAGCTCGACAACTTCACTCTCGGGTACACCTTCCCGAAACTGTTCAAGCTGAACGCTGACAGGACCGCTTCCCTCAACATCTTCGGTACCGTGCAGAACATCTGCACCTTCACCAAGTACTCCGGCATCGACCCTGAGGTCTTCGGCGGAATTGACGGCACAGTCTATCCCCGTCCGAGAACTTATGTCGCAGGTATCAAACTCAACTTCTAAAAGGGCTGGAATATGAAAAAGATATACAACATACTTGGAACCATAGCGGCTGCCGCCGTGATGTCTTCCTGCGTGGGTGACCTCAACGTGACCCCGATCGACCCCAGCACCGACACCGCTGAAAGAGTCTTGACAAGCCAGAAGGCGATGGATTCCTACATCGCTGGTGTCTATCTGGGATTCGCCACTTCCGGTTATTACGGCCCCAACGGGGATCCTTCCATATCCGGTCTGGATGGAGGTGCCTCCCAGTACATCCGTGGTCTGTACCATCACAACGAGCTCACTACCGATGAGAGCGTATGCGGATGGAATGACCAGACAATCAAGAACTTCCACTATATGAACTGGACGACGGACGACACCTTTATTTACGCTTTCTATTCGCGTATCCTTATGCAGGTGTCCGCTGCCAACGAGTTTATCCGTGAGGCGATGAAGTTTGAAGGTTTCGACACCGCCCGTTATATCGACGAGGCCCGTGTGCTTCGCGCTATCGCGTACTTCCACGGAATCGACAATTTCGGCAAGATGCCTTTCGCTGACGAGAACTCGCAGGTGGGTATTACCCCTGAGGAAATCTCGAGGACAGACCTGTTCAACTACGTCGAGTCCGAGCTTAAGGATGTCATAGCCAACGGAAAACTTCCCGAGAAGAATGCTGTGGCTTACGGCCATGTCGGAATGGGTGCCGCCAAGTTCCTTCTTGCCAAGCTTTACCTTGGCGCCCAGGTCTATACTGGAACTGCCAAGTGGAACGAGTGCGCCGATCTGTTGAAGGACCTTATGGATGATGGATATAGTCTCCACGACAATTATCAGGAGTTGTTCCTCGCCGACAATGACAAGTGTACTGACGAGATCATTTTCGCTGTCCAGCAGGACGGTCTCTACACACAGAGCTATGGTGTCACGAACTATCTCGTGTTCGCCTCCACAGGTGGTACGATGAATGTTAACGATCTTGGAATATCCTCCGGTTGGGGAGGTCTCCGCACCACTCCGGAATTCGCCGACAAGTTCACCGCCGGCGATGCCCGCTACCTCCTTTATGATACGGCGAAATCCACGGCTGATGTGGATGCTATGCCCGAGACACCTGAGCAAAGGGGTGACTCCGAGGAGGCTATAGCCAAACTCAAGGAGGCGGGTAAATACAATGATGAGTGCAAGGCTCTCCGCGATGCTAAGGACGCTGCCCGCAAGGACAATATCCAGGAGAAGAGCATTGACGACATCGGTAACTTCAAGTATGGTTACGGTTTCCAGAAGTTCCGCAACGTGACCAGTTCCGGAGATATTCCCAACATGGTTTATGACAAGGACAACGACACCTGGAGCAATCCCAGTTTCGTCAATACCGATTTCCCGATGATGCGCTATGCCGACGTCCTGCTGATGGCGGCTGAGTGCCAGGCCAGGGGAGCCTCCATCGACGGGTATAATGCTTTCAACCAGGTCCGTGCACGTGCCGGTGTCTCTGAGATTCCTAATCCTACACTTGATCAGATTCTTGACGAACGCGCCCGTGAGCTCTATCAGGAGTGCTGGCGCCGCAGCGATCTTATCCGTTTCGGTAAATTCACTTCCGGCTACAATTGGCAGTGGAAGGGTGAGACCAAGGACGGAAAGGATGTGGAGGCGTACAGGACTGTGTTCCCGATCCCGGACAGCGAGCGTCTGGCTAACTCCAATCTTGGACAGAATGAAGGCTATTAACAGACGATGACAATGAAAAAGTTTTTATCTATACTATCAGTCGGCCTGCTCGCTTTGGTGACCTTCTCCTGCGTGAAGGAGGATTTCGTCACATTCGACGAGACCAAGGCCACGGCACCTGTGCTGGGAAGCTATGAACTTGGTGAGAAATCACTTACCGCTTCCTTCACTCCCGGTGCCTTCAACACGGACTTCAACCAGAAAATGCCCGTGAATCACAGTCTGATTCTGGCCTCCGTGGACGGGAAGACCGTTAACAAGGCTTTGAGCGCATCCGTCAAGGACGGTCAGATAACCATTTCCGTCACCAACCTCGCTAAGGCCCTTGTGGCTCTTGGCTATCAGGAGGGTGCCGTAGTCTCTTTGGACATGTTCATCCGCGCCTCTATGCAGGCTACCAATCAGGACAACGGCCGCAACGGCCATGTCGACTCACAAGGCCACATCACTATCAGCGGCTTCGAGGTCGTTATCCCTGTCGTACAGGGTAATCCTTGGGTTGATTTCACTGAGAAGAGTCCTCTCGGACTGATCGGTTCCATCGCCAGCACCGGCAACGATTGGAACAAGGATGAGCCGATGTACATGACCGAGGATGGAACCAAGCACGTCGCGAAGAATATAGTCCTTACAACGGGTGACGCGTTCAAGGTCAGGACCATCAATTCCTGGAGCGATGTCGATCTCGGAGGACCTGGCGAGGAGAAACTTTACGTCGTCGAGATCGGATCCTCCTTTGAGGCTACGGCCAAGGGCAAGGATATGTCAGTTCCCGCTGACGGAGCTTACGACATTCTCTATGACTCCACGGACGGTACCTTCACCATCACCGAGGCATACCAGACCTATCCCGGCTATGTCCAGCAGACTGACTGGGGCATCACAGGATCGGTAACCAGCCGCAAGCTCAACTGGGACAAGGATATCTCCATGATTACAGACGGTGAGTGGTATGTCGCCGAAGGCGTTGAACTTACCACTGCCGACGCATTCAAGTTCCGTACCCCCGGTGTATGGGACAAGGGCGATTTCGGTGGTCCCGGCGATGATAAACCGTACATTGCCAACATCGATGACGAGATTACCGGCGCTGAGAAAGGAAAGGATATCTCTGTCGCTGAGGACGGTGTGTATGACATTCTCTTCAACCCTGGTACCGGCGTGTTCAAGATCACTCCGACCCTCGGCGGCTTCAGCCCGCTCGTGGGTGAGGGTGGCGGTGAGCCCGGCGGAGATGACAAACCTAAAGTCTGGTCTGTTATCGGGCATATCGGCGATACGGCTTGGGATAAGGATTTCGATATGACCAACACCTCCGGTGACATCTGGGTCCTTAAGAACCAGCCATTCGCTGCCGGTGATGAGTTCAAGATTCGTCATGACCACGATTGGGGCGGTGACGTTGGTGGCCCTGAGGAGAATGCGCAAAGCACCATCAACCCTGACGATGTTTACGGAGTTTACGCTCCTGAGATCGGTACCGCTTTCGAGGCTGGAGGCAAGAACGTCCAGATTATTGAGGCTGGCAATTATGACATCACATTTGACTACGCCGCAAATACCATCAAGGTTGATGTGAGCGTGCGAGCTGACTGGTATTACCATGGCCAGAGCGAGCTTACTCCAGATTGGGGTGAGCTTCCGTTCGAGAAGGTTTCGGATGAGGAATATGTTCTCACTCTCACGACTGTTTCCGAGAACTCCGGCTTTGTTCTCAAGAATGGTGACGCCTCTTCTTGGATCGGTCCTGATAACACTCAGGAACTCACTGACGGCAAGTTCGTTGTTACGATCGGTGAGGAGTTCAAGATATCTGGAGACAAGGTTGACGGTGTCATCGCCGCTCCTGGTAAATATGTCTTCACATTCAATCCTGTGAAGATGACAGCTGTCATCTCTGCCCTCCGCGCTGACTGGTACTACCATGGCCAGAGCGAGCAGACTCCTGATTGGGGTGAGCTTCCTTTCGAGAAAGTCTCCGACGAGGAATATGTCCTTACCTTCAAGACCGTCTCCGAGAATTCAGGTTTCGTGCTGAAGAATGGCGATGAGAGCATGTGGATTGGTCCTGATAACACTCAGGAACTCACAGACGGTAAATTCGTTGTCACAGTTGGCAAGGAGTTCAAGATCTCCGACCAGAAGGTGGACGGCGTGATTCCTCAGCCTGGCGAGTACAAGTTGATCTTCAACCCCGTCGCCATGACCGCGGTGCTTAAGAGCACCAAGGTGGACTGGTACTATCACGGCCAGAGCGAGCTGACTCCCGACTGGGGCGCCCTTCCTTTCGATAAGATCTCCGACGAGGAGTATGTCCTCAAGTTCAAGACAATCTCCGAGAATTCCGGCTTTGTCCTGAAGAACACCGATGAGACTCAGTGGATTGGACCTGATAACACCCAGGAACTCACTGACGGCAAATTTGTTGTGATAATTGGACAAGAGTTCAAGATCTCTGACCAGAAGGTGGACGGCGTGATCGCCAAGCCAGGAGAGTACATCTTCACCTTCAACCCTGTGGCGATGACCGCTGTCATCTCAAGTGTGAGGGCTGACTGGTATTATCACGGCCAGAGCGAGGAGAATCCCAATTGGGGCGAGCTTCCTCTTGTGAAGGTCTCTGACACCGAGTATACTCTCAATCTCAAGACTGTCTCCGAGAATTCCGGCTTCGTGCTGAAGAATGGTGATGAGTCTTCCTGGATCGGTCCTGACAATTCTCAGGAACTCACTGACGGCAAGTTCGTCGTGACCATCGGCAAAGAGTTCAAGATCTCCGGTGACAAGGTTGACGGCATCATCGCCACTCCTGGCGAGTACGTCCTCACCTTCAATCCTGTCGCGATGACCGCTATAATCTCCTCCGCTGTTCCTCAGCGTGCCGACTGGTACTATCACGGCCAGAGCAAGGAGACTCCCGACTGGGGTGAGACTCCTTTCGTGAAGGTTTCCGATGATGAGTACTATGTCATCCTTGATGTGAACGACAACTCCGGTTTCGTCCTCAAGAACGGTGATGAGTCTCAGTGGATTGGCGCCGCATCTTCCCTGAAGGGTGAGGATGGCAAGTATCACATCATTCCCGGCATGGAGTTCGAGATCTCTGGTGACAAGGTTGATGGTGTGATCGAGAAAGGTGGTAAGTATAAACTCACCTTCTATCCTAACGAGATGAAGGCTGTATTCGCTACCGCTGAGCCTGAGTATTGCTATCACGGCCAGAGCAAGAGGACTCCCAACTGGGGAACCGTCCCGTTCGAGAAGGTCTCCGACGAGGAGTACTACGTGATCCTTGAGGTTGAGGCTGGCTACGGTTTCGTTCTCAAGACCGCCGACGAGAGCTCCTGGTTCGGTGCAGCCGCATCTGGAAAGGGTGAGGATGGCAAGTTCCACGTTGTCCTTGGCACCGAGTTCAGTATCGACGGAGACAAGGTCGACGGTGTGTTCGATGCCGCCGGTCGCGTCAAGATGACCTACAATCCCAAGACCCAGAAAGCTGTCGTGACAGCTCTCTAGGCTTTTAACGGGCCGGAGTCCCTGACCGGACTCCGGCTTGCCAATTATATCTGTTGTTATGAGAAGAGCCATATTCCCGTTGGCTTGCCTGCTCTTTGTGGCCTCGCAAGCATTCTCGTGCAAGGAAAAGGAACCGGAGATAGTCCAGCAGACGCTTTCAGTCTCTCCGACATCGCTGTCTTTCGAGCCGGAGGACGCTTCAGCCAAGATGCTCAACGTCTCTTCAAACGCGGCATGGGGAGTAGCTGTTTCCGACTCCTGGATCAAGATCGACAAGAACTCGGGTGACGGCAATTCTTCCATCGCCGTTACCGTCCAGCCCAATACCGGCAAGGACCGCGCGGGAACCATTACGGTCAAGGGAGTGAGCTCATCCAATGTCAAGGCCGCTTCCGACGTCACAGTCTCTGTCAGCCAGAAGGGCAGGAACATCGTGGAAGTCAAGCCTTCGCCGGCATCCTTTGACGGAAACAAAAGGTCTTCAACGACTTACCAGCTCCTGATATATTCATTCGCCGACAGTGACGGTGACGGAATAGGTGATTTCAAGGGTATTCAGAATAAACTGGATTATCTCGACGGACTTGGAGTCACTGGCATATGGCTGTCCCCGGCGCACCCGTCAGACAGCTACCATGCCTATGACGTGACGGATTATTATGCCGTGAATCCGCTTTATGGAACGGAGCAGGACTTTAAGAACCTGATTGATGCCGCGCACGCCAAAGGAATCAAGATCTACATGGACTATGTCCTGAATCATTCCGGCAAGGGTAATGAGTGGTTCAAACAGGCTTTGGCCGATCCTTCTTCCAAGTACCGTGACTACTATTTCTTCTCGTCTAACCCTAAGGCGGACTATTCCAAGTTCCCGATGCTCAAGGGAACGACCTACCAGGCCGGCGAGTGGAAGCAGGCGACTTCCGGTTCACCCAAGCTGAAGGTTTCCAAGACCGATGAAGCCGTAACCAAAGGAACGGCCACTTGGAACCTGTATATGTGGCAGGATGGCGTAGGGGACAAGACGGTCAAGTTCGTGGACAAGGGCGATGGCACTTACTATTTGGTGATGGATATCACCGGTAAGTGGGGAGTCCTGGTGCGCAAGTATGCGGACTGGCAGGCAGGGTCCAAGTTCGGCGCCTCAGGAAACGGTACGCTGACGGAGGGACAGGCTATGAGTTTGGTGGCTGATGGTGCCGACATGTGGTTCTCCGGAACCGGCCGTTATAAGATCGAGCTTTCGGACGTGTCCACGGAAACCCTGTACTACATGGGCTGCTTCAGCGACTGGATGCCGGACCTGAATTATGGTGATGTCTCGCAGGCGGAAAACAACGCCTGTTTCCAGGACCTCGCCGCATCGGCGGACAAATGGATCAACCTGGGTGTGGACGGATTCCGCCTGGATGCGGTCAAGCATATTTGCGGCGGCATCAACTCCTTCAGCCATTCGTCCAACCAGACCCTGCTGAAGAAGTGGTATGACCACTGTAATGCGACTTACCATACAGCCGGACACAGCGATAACATCTTCATGGTTGCGGAAGAGTGGGATGGCCACAATACCGAGAAGAACTACTACAAGAGCCTGACCTCCTGCTTCGAGTTCGAATATTTCGGAGCCCTGACCAATGCCCTTAACGGAAGTGCCTCAGGATATGCGACTTCCGTCAGTACCTGGATAAATGACCACAATTCCCAGAGGGGAGATGCGATCACCTCGATATTCATGACAAACCATGACCAGGACAGGGCGGCCGAGTCTCTCGGAAAGAGCCCGGCCAAGGAAAAGCAGGCTGCCGCGATGATGCTGACCACTTCCGGTAAACCTTTCATCTATCAGGGTGAGGAACTCGGCTACTGGGGCAAGAAAGACGGAGGTGACGAATATGTCCGTACGCCAATCATGTGGGACAAGGCAGGGAATGATTGTGCCAGAAAGGGCGTCAACAACAAGGTAAACTCCTCGATGCTCACTTCCTCAATCTCGGTCGAGGCCCAGTCCGCTGACAACGGCTCATTACTCAACGTCTATAAGACATTCTCCAAGTTACGTAACACGTATCCCGCTCTCGCTGACGGCGTTATGACTAACGCTGGTCTTTCTGGCTCGTCAATCGCATCCTGGTACATGACTTCTTCTGATGGGCAGAAGCTTCTGGTCATCCACAATGTATCCGGGACTTCCAAGACCACCTCGGTCTCCGATGACATGTCCAAGCCGATAGCGCTTCTCGGAACCGCTTCCTACGATGGTACAAACCTTACCCTTGGAGCCAATTCCTCCGTTGTATTCCAGTTGAAATAAATTGATAGCGGCATTACGCTCGAATAGTATAGTCAAAATGAAAAGAATAGTATCAATACTGACGGTTGTCGCTGTCGCCTTGATTGGTTGCGACAAGAATAAGAAGGCCGTTGTAGAGTCCGGAGACTGGACCGGAAATGCGGTCATTTATGAGCTTAACGTACGTCAGGCGACGGCTGAAGGCACCTTTGCCTCGGCAGAGACGAGACTTCCTGAGCTAAAGGAACTGGGAGTGGATGTCCTCTGGATAATGCCTCCTTATCCCATTGGTGTCGAGGGACGCAAGGGAACCCTTGGCTCTTATTACGCCATCAAGGACTATTGCGATGTGAATCCTGAGTTCGGGACGCTCGCCGATTTTGATCATTTCTTGGAAGTTGCTCATAATCAGGGATTCAAGGTTATTCTTGACTGGGTCGCGAACCATACTTCTCCGGATCATCCGTGGGTCACGGGGAAGGATCCTTCATGGTATGTCCGTGACGCCGAGGGGAAAACCATTGTCGAATATGATTGGACGGATATAGCCAAGCTGAACTATACCAATCAGGACATGCGCTCTGAGATGGAGAAGTGCATGCGCTTCTGGCTTGATAGAGGCATTGACGGATTCCGTTGCGATGTCGCTTTCCAGGTTCCCCAGGACTTCTGGACTGACGTGTTCGCCAAGTTCAGAAACGACTATTCAAGGAGGCTTTTCTTCCTTGCGGAAGGGGAGGAGCCGTGGCTAAATGAGGCTGGTTTTGACTGTACTTACGCCTGGAAACTCCATCACCTCTTGAATGACGTCGCCCAAGGTAAGTCGAACGCCGATAGCCTCCTGGCATATGTCAAATGGAATTCCGAGGAATATGGTGATTCGCACCGTCTCATGTTCACATCCAATCACGATGAGAACTCTTGGAACGGAACCGAGTTCGAGAGGATGGGGGACGCTTGGAAGGCTATGGCCGTCCTTTGCTGGACACTGCCAGGTTCCCAGCCCTTGATCTACACCGGCCAGGAAGTCGGATATAACCATCGTTTCGAGTTCTTCGAGAAAGACCCTATGCCGGATTGGCACCATAATGCCGCGACAGATTTCTATGCTGGCTTGAACGCTATCCGTCATGCCCATCCGGCCCTCTGGAGTGACAATCCCAATTTTGAGATTGTTTCTAAAACTGACACAAGTCTTTCTTTCAAAAGGACTTACGGTGATGACCAGGTCACAGTCAGCGTTCTTCTTAAAGCCCCTTGGACTTGGAGTATTGACACTCCTGAGTCTCTCGTGTCCAAGGTTGAACCTCCGTGCTGGTGGACGGGGATGAAGACGGATCTCCAGTTGATGATTCATGGGGATGATATCGCCTCATGGAATGTGTCTATAGATGGTGCGGATCTACAGGTCACTGATGTCCACAAGGCTGACAGCCCGAACTACCTGTTCGTGGATGTTAAGGTGGGCCCCGGTGCGAAACCCGGAACGTATGACCTCGTTTTCAAGAAGGGAGACGAGTCTTTCCGTAAACCATATGAGATTCTCGCGAGGGAGGCGGGCTCTGCCGAAAGGACCAGTTTCACGACCTCAGACTTCATCTATCTCATCAATCCTGACCGTTTCGCGAACGCCGATCCTGGTAATGACAACACTGATGATACCTTTGAGAAAGCCAACCGGGATGAGCCTTTCGGCCGTCATGGAGGTGACCTGCAAGGTATTATTGATCATCTGGACTATATCGCTGACTTGGGTGCGACAGCCATCTGGTGCACCCCTCTGCTGATGGACAACCAGACCTGGGAGTCTTATCACGGTTACGCCTGCGGAGATTACTACAGGATTGACCCCAGATTTGGAAGCAATGCCCAGTATAAGGAATATGTCTCGAAAGCTCATGAGAAGGGCATGAAGGTTATCATGGACATTGTGACCAACCATTGTGGCACAGATCATTGGTGGATGAGCGACCTGCCTTTCAAGGATTGGGTTCATCAGTTCCCGGAGTATACCAACACAAACTACATTTTCCCGTCCGCCATGGATCCCAACGCATCCAAGTACGACTCGGATCTTCTGGTGAGCGGATGGTTCGTGCCTATGATGCCGGATATGAACCTTGATAATCCATTCTTGCTGAAGTATTTCCAGCAATGGGCAATTTGGTGGACAGAGTATTCCGGCCAGGACGGCCTCAGGGTCGACACCTATCCATACAATGAGAAAGTTCCGATGAGCAAGTGGTGCGATGCCGTGCTCAATGAATATCCGAACCTGAACATAGTTGGAGAGTGCTGGGATTCAAATTTCGACCAGCTGGCATATTGGCAGGCTGGCAACAACAACGCCGACGGCTTCAATTCCCATCTTCCTTCCATAATGGATTTCCCGCTTCAGGAGGCGATCAACGCAGCTTTAGCGGAGAACAATCCTGGTTGGAACCAGGGAATGTTCAGGGTTTATCACGCGCTTGCTCACGACGCCACATATCATGATCTGTCGAAGATGATGATTTTCCTTTCGAATCACGATCATTATCGTATCGCTGACGCATGGCATCAAGACCCTGACAAGATGAAGATCGGTTATACGCTGCTCGCGACTGTGCGTGGTATTCCTCAGCTTTTTTACGGAGATGAGATGATGTTCGCCACGGGAAAGAATTATAAGAGCGACGGAGAACTGAGAATGGATTTCCCGGGCGGCTGGGCTGGAGACTCAAAAGACTTATTCTCGGCTGAGGACCGTACCGGAACCGATGCTGAGCTTCATGACTATGTCAAGACTCTCTTCCAGTGGCGTAAAGGGAAGGATGTTATCCACAATGGGAAGACTCTTCATTTCATGTCCAGGGACAATACGTACGCTTATTTCAGATATAACGACACTGATAAAGTGTTCGTGTACGTGAATAATTCCCCAGAGGAGAAGACCATACCTTGGTCCCATTACTCTGAGATCACCTCAGGCCTCGGAGCGGGCACTAATGTGCTCTCAGGGGAGAAAGTCACCATTTCCGACTCCACTGTCGTCCCGCCCTGCACAGCCATTGTCGTTGAATACTGATATCGCTGGCTGAAGGAGCCTGTCACCACCAGGAACCAATGCCACCCTCGGCACGTTAAGAGGGGGGACCGGAGCGAAGCGAGCGGTGGGGCCGCGAAGCGGCGGTTATCGGTGGTGACAGGCTCCTTCAGCGAAGGCATTATTTCGTGCGACCGATGAGCTTGTCGGCGAAGCGGCGGAGGCGCTCGAAACGGACTCCTTTGCAGACTTTGGCAGCAGCCTCAAGAGCCTTGGAATTAAGTTCCAAGATGGTGTACTGGGCATCTTCAGCCACACCGAGAACGGAGTACAATTCCTTGACCCTCGCTATCTTGGAGGCTTTCTCACTGTCAGTGCCAGAAGGCATTGACATGGCGCTCATGAGTTCCTCGGCTTGCTCCGGGGTGGCTTTCTCATATGCCCGGATCGTAAGCCAGCTCTTCTTGGAATTCACGATGTCCCCTCCGATAGGTTTCCCGAAGACCTTCTCGTCTCCAAAAGCGTCTAGATAGTCATCTGCTACCTGGAAAGCGAGTCCAAGGTTGAAACCATAGCCATATAACAGGTCACAATCCCGTTTGGAGGCACCACCGATAATCGCACCCATTTTTGAGGCACAAGCTATCAAGACACCGGTCTTGAGTCCGATCATATTCATGTACTCCTCCATGGTAACGTCATTCCTTGACTCGAACTCCATGTCGTATTGCTGGCCCTCGCAGACTTGGGCAGCTGTCCGTGAGAAAAGGGACAGAACCTCTCCCTGAACCTTCCTTGGAGCCTTCATGATTCTTGAATAGCTGTCAATGCACATCACGTCTCCCGAGAGGATGGCGGTGTCCGGAGACCATTTCTTCCAGACAGTGTCGACACCTCTCCGCAGAGGGGAACGGTCCATGATGTCATCGTGGATGAGAGTGAAGCTATGGAAAACCTCCAGTCCAGCGGCAGGCTCAAGGATACCTGTTCCTATCCTGTCTTTGTAGAGGGAGTAAGTTGTCAGGCATAGCCTTGGCCTCAAGCGCTTGCCTCCTATCTCAATCATGTATCTCAAGGGATCGTAGAGACCGGATGGTTCATTAGTGAAAGAAATATTATTGAATAAAGACTCAATGGCCTCGTCGATGGTTTTCTGCCTTATCATATCGTGGAAATGGTGTAAATGGCCTGTTATTTCGCGTAAAGTTAGTCAAAAACCCCGGAAATAGCTATTTTTGTGCCCTAATGAGCCTTTATTCATATTACAGGATATCTAAACCGGCGTCTGTAAAAGTGCCGCCGGAGGAGGCGCCAGGAGAGTACCGCCGCCTGCGAAACCGTACATTCTGGGGAGTGACAGCGGCGTATGCCCTCTATTATGTCTGCCGGATGGCGATGGCGGTAGTGAAACAGCCTCTCATAGACGGAGATATCCTCAACGCCGCTCAACTTGGAATCATAGGTTCAGCCTTCTACTTTGTATATGCCGCCGGCAAGTTCGCCAATGGTTTTATAGCCGACTATTGCAACATCCGACGTTTCATGGCGACGGGGCTTCTCATCTCTACAGTCGTGAACCTGATCATGGGTGTTCTAGGCCTCGCTCATGGTTCATGGGGCTTCTCGTCGGCGATCTTGTTTTTCGTGTTCGCTGTTGTCTGGGGAGTTAATGGCTATTGCCAGTCTATGGGTGCGCCTCCTGGTGTGATCAGTCTCTCCAGGTGGTTCCCGCTCAACCGCAGGGGAACATTTTACAGCATCCTGAGCGCGACCCCATACCTTGGCAAATCCATCTCTGTTTATGCCCTTGGATTGGTTGTGGCGGTCATCGGGTGGGAATATGGGTTCATTTTCTCCGCGATAGCTGGAGTCATCGGTTCCGCTATCATTTTGGTTTTCGTTTCTGACACTCCTGAAAGCAAAGGGCTTCCATCTGTCCAGGAACTTTCCGGTGAAGAGGTTCTAAAGACCGACACACTGCCTACAAAAGAGATTCAGAAGATGGTGGTGAGGCATCCGGGAATATGGATAATAGCCCTTTCCAGCGCCTTCGTCTACATCACCCAACATGCGGTCAGTGAGTGGGGCGTTCTTTTTCTGCAAAAGGGGAAGGATTATTCACTGGTCTCAGCCACAGAGATTATCGCTTTCTCGGAAGCTTTCGGGATAGCCGGCACAGTCTTGGCTGGTTGGCTATCTGACCGGGTCTTCAGAGGCAACCGCCTTATACCAGTGCTTTTGTCTGGAATTATCTGCTTCCTCTCGCTTGGGGGATTCCTGCTGACCAAGGGAAGCTATGCCATGAATATCGTATATGTGTCAGCTTTCAGTCTGTCCATTGGCGTCGTTTATTGCACCGTCGCCGGACTTATGGCTCTGGACATTGTCCCGCGTAAGGCGACAGGATCGGCTCTCGGAATGGTGGGCTTGGCGAGCTACGGAGCTGCCGGTATTCAAAATGTCGTGAGTGGTTTCATGATCGGAGCGGGGGATTTCAATTTCCTGCCCGTCTCCGTGTTCTGGATGGCGGCCTGCTTGCTGTCTTTCATGATCCCGGTGTTGTCGTGGCGTCTACTTAAAATACAATCAATCAGATAGAGATGCGTGGTTTTTGGACTGTCCTGATGCTTGTTTTCTCAAATGTCTTCATGACATTCGCCTGGTATGGCCATTTGAAGCTGAGTGAGATGAAAATAACAACGAGCTGGCCTCTGATCCTGATTATCCTGTTCTCATGGGGAATCGCCTTTTTCGAGTATTGCCTTACGGTGCCCGCTAACAGGATAGGATTCCAAGTCAACGGAGGCCCATTCAACCTTCTTCAGCTGAAAGTCATCCAGGAAGTCATATCGCTCACTATCTTCACTATAATAGTGATGTTTGTCTTCAAGGGACAGACAATCCAGTGGAATCACATTGTCGCCTTCATCTGCCTTGTTCTCGCAGTGTTTTTCGTATTCCTGAAATAGTTTTTCCAAAATATTGTCTATATTTGGGGAAATACTTGATACACAATTACTACCATGGGACTTTTCAAAGACCTCTTAAAAGGCGTTGCCGGAGACCTGGTATCGAAGGTCCAGCAGGCCGCTAATGCCGCCATGTCCGGTGCGGTGAACACCTCCAGCTCATCCCAGCCCCATTCGGGCGGAAGAGGCAATTTCGTGGATTATGATGATGACGCTCCCGTCAGGAGCGATGCTGAGAGCCTGACCTATTTTGCCGGGATTCTCGCTACCCGTTTCCCTCAGTACACTGTCCAGCGTAACGTCCCCGTCACTGACCTGGCCGGAAACGCCTCGGATTCGTTCCAGCTCTATAAGACACGTCCCACACAGGCTTACAAGGCGGAGTGGGGCCAGCCTTACACCTTCGTTCTTTCCGAAGGCGGAGCTCCGAAGGGAATTGTCATGCTTGGCTCCGGCCATAGCCATGATGCCAAAGTGAAGTATTTGATTTCCAGGATGTACGCCAAGAAACTTGGCCTTCCTTACATCAACTTCTACAATCAGATGCCCAACAAAGAGGACTACGTTGTCGGGCGTATCAACAAATTCATGGCAAATATCTGATCCAGGAAAAAGGGGATGCGGCTTGAGCCGCGCCCGTGAAGGATCCAGCTTCGCCCATTTATGGCATTACGGGCTGCCGGGCGTTGTACGGTCTCGTGATCGGCAATTTTGCCGATTCAAAATCATTCCCCTTTTTCTTTTTTCCGGATGGAAAGTATAATGAGGCAGATCATGCGTCAGGAAGTCTGGGATGACTTCCTGGCGCATCGTTTGCGAAAGGGCCGCTTCACGTGGCATTCTTTCGAGGAGGCGGATGACTTCGTGGACTCGGAGTCTTATTTGCCTGTTGTCTCACGTCTATCGCGGGGAGAGGGACTTGGAATCCCTTTCAAAACCACAATCAACAAGATGGGCTCTGGGAAAAAGAGGGTGGTCTACCATTTCAGGGATCCTGAGATGGCTGTCCTCAAACTCATTTCCCATCTACTTTACAGGTACGATGGCCTCTTCGCTCCAAACTGCTATGCGTTTCGCCGGGGCAAGAGGGCCTCAGATGCGGTATTCCGTCTTAAAAAAGAGATTGGAGGGAAAAGTATGTGGGCATATAAGGTGGACATACACAACTACTTCAACTCTATTTCCATATCGGGTCTAATGCCTATTCTTTCCAGGATTCTTGGAGATGATCCGGAGTTGTATTCCTTCTTTGAGACCCTTTTGTCGGATGACCGGGCATTGTCCGGGGACGATGTGATAAGGGAGGAAAGGGGAGTGATGGCTGGAACCCCTACAGCCCCGTTCCTCGCCAACGTATATCTGATGGATGTTGATCATCATTTCACGAGAGAGGGTGTAATATATGCGAGATACTCGGATGATATTATTATTCTCGCTGAGGATCAGGAAGAGTTGTCCAGGAGAAAGAATGAGTTACTGGACTTTTTCCGGGAATATCATTTGGAAGTCAATCCCTCGAAGGAACATGTTTACGCTCCAGGAGAGCCTATAGAGTTCTTGGGTTTCAGCGTGGAAGGGAACAATATAGATGTCTCTACAGCTACCAGGCAAAAGATGAAAGGAAAAATCCGCCGGAAAGCGCTTTCTCTTCATCGCTGGGTGTCCAAGACAGGGAAGAATCCCGTTTTCGCTATGAAAGCCCTCGTCAATTGTTTCAACAGGAAGTTCTTTGAGGAAGGAGACCCCGATTCCCTGTCTTGGTCCAGGTGGTTCTTCCCGGTTATCAATCGTACTGAGGGATTGGCGGAAATAGATCATTATCTGCAAGATAACATCCGCTTTCTGTCCACGGGACGCCATAACAAGAGCAACTATCGAGTACGGTACGAGGATTTGAAAGCCTTGGGCTACCGAAGTCTTGTCCACGAGTACCATAAATGGATGAAATAATGGGACTTGTGATTTTGGATTTTGACGGCACCCTCGGGGACACAAGGGCTAACATCGTCCTCACTATGCGCCAGACTCTGGAGAGGAAAGGATACCCGGTGGCTTCTGAGGAAGAGATTGCCTCAACTATCGGTCTCCCTCTCGAGGAAGGGTTCCGCCAGCTCGTTCCCGGAATCACTGAGCATGAGGTGATCTCCTGCGCCCTGACTTACAGGGATATTTTCGAGGCAAACCGGAAGTTGTTGGTTCCTAAGCTTTTCCCCGGTGTGGCGGAGACTCTCGCAGCTCTTGTTAGTGAGGGATATGTCCTAACTGTCGCTTCGTCCAGGTCTTCACGTTCCTTGAAAGGTTTCCTGGCTGATATGGATATTGACGGATACATTTCCTATGTGCTTGGGGCGGATAATGTTTTTAAGGCCAAACCCGATCCGGAACCTGTGCTGAAGACTCTGTCTGATCTCGGATTCGCCCCGGAAGAGACCATCGTTGTCGGGGATATGCCAGTCGATATCATCATGGGAAAAGGTGCGGGGACGAAAACCTGTGGCGTGACTTACGGTAATTCCTGTCTGGAGGATCTGGCCGCCGCCGGAGCGGATATGATTATCGATAGCTTCCCTGAGTTGCCAGGCGTGTTGCTCAAAATGTGCTCTAGATGAAACGAAGCTATCCTGACCAATCAGGTTGCCTTTTGGCCATAGCTGGCGCTTATATCATTTTCGGGCTATTATCTTCCGCGAGGAAATAGCCAGTGCCCTAATTAGATTCTCACCGTATTCCAATGAGGACCGAAGCGGTCGAAAGCCGCGCGGTCCAGGCTTTCCCTGTCATCGGGGTGGGCTATTGAGATCAATAGTTTAGCCCTTTCCTGGAGTGACTTGCCCCGGAGATTCACAGCTCCATATTCAGTGACAATCCAGTGGACATCTGCTCTTGGGGTCACTACGCCTGCACCTGGAGCCAAGGTGGGGACGATCTTGGACTTTCCTTTCTTTGTCCTTGAAGCTAATGCTATCATGGATACACCTTCCTCCGACATCGCGGCGCCCCTGACGAAATCAAGCTGGCCACCTGTGCCGGAGAATATCCTGGTCCCTATGGAGTCGGCGCATACCTGGCCGGTAAGATCCACTTCTGTGGCCGAGTTGATGGATGTCACCCGAGGGTTGCGGGAAATATTCCAAGGATCGTTTACATAACCGATTTCCCTCATAAGGACATCCGGATTCCGGTCTATGAAAGAATATACGTCAGCAGAGCCGAGAAGAAATGAGGCCACGATTTTCCCTTGATCGATCTTCTTGTTGCGGCCGGTAATCACTCCACTCTTAATGAGCCCTAGAACACCGTCAGCGAACATCTCGGTGTGAATTCCCAGATCCTTGTGCCCTCCAAGTTGGGCGGCCAGAGCATTGGGAAGGCTGCCTATACCCATCTGCAGGCAGGCTCCGTCACGGACGAGTTCAGCGCAATTCTTGCCGATAAGGATGTCAGTCTCAGAAGGTTCCGTATACTCTTTAGTGAAAAGAGGGGTGTCGTTACTGACAAGATAGTCGAAAGCGCTCAAAGGGATCAGATCCCCGTAAGCGAAAGGCACGTTGGGGTTGACTACGGCGATCTTGACTCTGGCTGTCTCAATTGCCGCCGGGGAACAGTCCACAGAAGTCCCTAGCGAGACCATGCCGTTCTCATCTGGAGGCGAGACTTGGACCAAGGCTGCTCCCAGTTTGATGTCTCCCGTCCTGTACATCCTTTGTGTGTCCACCAGGTGTGCGGGGAGGTAATCAGCGAAGCCGGCGTCAACATTCGCCCGGACATTAGGTCCCACGAAGAAGCCTTGCTCGAAGAATATCCCCGAATACTTGGGGTCTGAGTAAGGAGCGGCTCCTTCAGTGTGAAAGTGGTGGAAATGAAGGTCCTCAACCTCTCCGGCGTCAGCTCTCCTGACCAAAGCGTTGATCAGGACATGAGGCACACTCGCCACACTCCCGAGATGGATATGGTCACCAGATTTGATCGCGCTGACGGCCTCGTCGGCCGAGACATAATGGATTCCTTTCATTCAAGTCCGTTTATCTTGGCAAAGATAAAAAGAAAAATCTCTAAATTCGCGCTTATGCTTAATAAAGAAAAGAAACTGGAGGCGTTCGAGAGGGCGCTTGATGTCATGGACCGGCTTAGGGCTCAATGCCCATGGAACCATGCGCAGACGATAGACACTCTGAGACCGATGACCATCGAAGAGGTTTATGAGCTTAGTGACGCTGTCCTTAAAAAAGATGAGAAAGCCCTTGAGAAAGAGCTCGGAGACGTGTTCCTCCATGTGATCTTCTATGCCAAGATAGCTGAGGAGGAAGGGCGTTACGACATTGCCGACGTGCTGAATAAGTTATGCGAGAAGATGATCTACCGCCACCCTCATGTGTTCTCCACGACAAAGGTCGCGGATGCCGCTGAGGTTTCGACCAACTGGGAGATGCTCAAGGCAAAGGAGAAAGGTGGCAACAAGAGAATCCTCTCGGGTATTCCAGACTCATTGCCTCCGATCTTGAAAGCTTTCTCAATGCAGGATAAAGCCAGAGGAGTTGGTTTCGATTGGGAGGAGAAAGAACAGGTATGGGATAAGGTCAAAGAGGAACAAGGAGAGCTGGAGGCCGAGTTTAAGTCTATGGAAGCCGCTGTGACGCAAGAAGATAAGCAGGCCGCTTACGAGAGGGCTGAGGAAGAGCTGGGGGATTTCATGTTTGCCACGGTCAATGCCGCCAGGCTATATGGAATCGATCCCGACACGGCTTTGAACAAGGCATGCGACAAGTTCCGCCGCCGTTTCACCTACCTGGAAGAGAACACTATACGCCAAGGCCGGGATCTGCACGATATGACTCTCTCCGAGATGGATGCGATATGGGATGAGGGGAAAGCTAAAGGTCTGTGAATCCAATAGCTATTGCCAATTAACCGCTAAATTCCTATATTCGCGGGATGCCGGATTATAAAGTAGTTGAGGTTTTGGGTAAAAGGAACTTGAAGCGTTTCATCAAGTTCCCTGACAAACTGTATAAAGGATGTCCCCAATATGTCCCGGCTCTTCATTCCGATCAAGTACATTCTCTCACGAAGGTGTCCACCCTATCATATTGCAAGCGCAAGATGTGGATGGTCCTTGATGGTGACAAGGTTGTCGGAAGAATCTGTGGGATGATCAACCCCCGCTACAACGCTCTTTTCTCCAAGAAGAGGGCCCGTTTCGGTTGGTTCGATACAATTGACGACATTGAAGTCGCCCGCCTTCTCCTTAATACCGCTGAGGACTGGGCACGGGAGAACGGGATGACTGAGATCCATGGCCCTTTATACTACAATACCCTTGGCAAGCAGGGAATGTTGATCGAGGGTTTCCAGAACATTCCTCCTTTCAACTGCATCTACAACTATCCGTACTACGTCGGGTTCATGGATGCCTTGGGGTACGTCAAAGAATTTGACTGGGTCCAGTACAAGGTTCCCGCTGATGAGCCTCCACATGAGAAGATCAGGCGTATCTCAAGTCTCTTGAAGGAAAGATACAATCTTCATGAGGGTAGTATTGAGAAACTGAAGAAGGACAAAGCGAAGGTGCGCTACTTTTTCGATGTTTACAATGAGAGTTTCGCCAAATCCGTGGCTAACTTCATTCCCTTCACCAAGGAGGAGATTGAGGAGGAAGCCTCTTCAGTCATGATGTTCCTGTCGGATAAGACCAGCAGTATAATCCTGGATGAGAACGAGGAATTGGTGGGATTCGGAATAACCTTCCCAAGCATCTCCAAGGCCCTACAGAAAGCTAAGGGCCACTTGTTCCCCTTCGGGTGGTGGCATCTTATGAAAGCATTACGCCATTATGACACTGTGGACCTGATGATCAACGGGGCTGTGCCCAGATGGCAGAACACAGGTGTGTCTTCGATTTACCATTGTGCCATGTCGGAGAAGTACATCGCCGCTGGAACCAAGATAGCGATCACCAATCCCCAGATCGAGTCTAATGGACCTGCGAATGTTTGGGCGAAATATGATAGTGAGCTTTTCATGAGGCGCAGATGTTTCGTGAAAGAATTGTAAGGAAAGAATATGGCGGAGAACACGTTGATAGATAAGATCCTGGCTCTCCAGGACAAGTATAACTCGCTGCAGGCTCAGTTGTCTGATCCCGCGGTGATCGCTGACATGAAGAAATATGTCCAGCTCAACAAGGACTACAAGCAGCTGGAGCCTATAGTTAAGACAGGACTTGACTATAAGAGAAAAGTCGAGGAGCTGGCGGACGCGAAAGATATTCTCATCAATGAGAAGGATGATGATCTTCGTGAGATGGCACGAGCGGAAATAGCTGAGATTGAGCCGCTTATTCCTCAGCTTGAGGAGCAGATAAAGATATTGCTGATCCCCGCTGACCCTGATGATGCGAAGAACGCCATAGTTGAGATCCGTGGTGGCACAGGCGGTGACGAGGCCGCCATTTTCGCCGGAGACCTCTTCAGGATGTACTCGAAGTTCGCCGAGAAGAAAGGTTGGAAACTTGAGGTAAACGACTCGACTCCCGGAACTTCCGGAGGTTTCAAGATGATTGTCTTCAAGCTTTCCTCCAATGACGAGGGTGTCTATGGTATAATGAAATATGAGTCAGGAGTCCACCGCGTGCAGAGGGTTCCCCAAACTGAGACTCAGGGCAGGATACAGACTTCCGCCGCTTCCGTGGCCGTTTTCCCTGAGGCTGGAGAGTTCGACGTCGATCTCCGCTGGGAGGACATCCGTCTCGATCTCTTCTGCGCTTCCGGTCCTGGAGGACAGGGAGTGAACACGACCTATTCCGCCGTCCGTCTGACCCACCTTCCCACCGGGCTTGTTGTTCAGTGCCAGGAAGAGCGCTCCCAGCTTAAGAATAAAGACCGTGCTTTCGAGGAGCTGCGTACCCGTCTATACAACCTCGAGCATCAGAAATATCTTGACGAGATCGGAGCTAAGCGCAAGACCATGGTTTCCACAGGTGACCGTTCGGCGAAGATCCGTACCTACAACTACCCTCAGGGGCGTGTTACCGACCACAGGATCAACTGGTCTATGTATAACCTGCCTGTCTTCATGGACGGGGACATCCAGGAGTGCATCAATCAGCTCCAGATTGCTGAGAACGCCGAGCGCCTGAAGGAGGCTGGTGATTGATAGATTGCCGGTCAGGCCGGCAATGACCACAGTGTACTAGGAAACCACTTAAAAAACTAGGAATGACAAAAAGAAGTTTTTCTCCAGCGTTCACGCTGATGGCCGTGATGTTCACGGTATGCCTTATCACCTCTAATTTATTCGCCGCCAAGATTTTCGCCATAGGGAAGCTCGCTCTTCCTTGTGCGGTGTTGATCTTCCCGATCTCATATATTCTCAACGACTGTTTCACTGAGGTTTGGGGATATAGGAAAGCCCGCCTGGTCATCTGGATCGGTTTCGCCATGAATCTATTCGTCGCGGTCATGGCCCAGATAGCGGTGCTTCTTCCCGCAGCGTTTTTCTGGACGGGTGGAGAGCATTTCGACTTCGTGTTCAAGATGGCCCCCAGGGTGCTTCTGGCCTCGCTTCTCGCTTTCCTTGCCGGCTCCACATTCAACGCCTATGTGCTGAGCAAGATGAAGGTGGCCCAGGGTGGAAAGGGCTTCTCTCTCAGAGCGATAGTGTCTTCTCTAGCGGGAGAGTTCCTTGATTCTCTGATATTCATGCCCATAGCCTTCTGGGGCACGCCGATAAGGAACCTCGGGTGGATGATGCTTTGCCAGGTGTCCTTCAAGGTTCTTTACGAGATACTTATCCTTCCTGTGACCGCGGCTGTCGTCAAGAAGCTCAAGGCGGTGGAGGAGGATGCCTATGACAATGACGTCCGTTATAACCCTTTCAAGATTCTAGATTTTTAATATTATATGGAAGACAGGAAAAAAGAAGGTTTGGAGGCCCTGGGCCACGAGACCAGATACAAGATGGATTATGCTCCGGAAGTCCTTGAGACTTTCGAGAATATGCATCCGGGCAGGGACTACTGGGTAAGGTTCAACTGTCCTGAGTTCACGACTTTATGCCCGATCACCGGACAGCCGGATTTCGCCGAGATCCGCATCAGTTATATCCCTGACGTGAGGATGGTCGAGAGCAAGAGCCTCAAGCTATATTTGTTCAGTTTCCGCAACCACGGCGGTTTCCATGAGGATTGCGTGATTATAATCCTCAATGATCTTGTGCGCCTGATGGATCCGAAGTACATCGAGGTACTTGGACTGTTCACTCCCAGAGGTGGCATATCCATCCATCCTTATGTCAATTATGGACGTCCCGGGACTGACTATGAGACATTAGCCAGGCAGAGATTCTCCACCCACGAGTGACAATTTGTCAGCCTTCGAGGCTTGGCACAACATTGGTTATTTGATCCGAGGCTGACCATGGTGTCAGTCCCGGATTAATTTGTAAACAATAAAGGAGAAAAGAATATGGGAAAAATCATCGGAATCGACCTTGGAACCACCAATTCGTGCGTTTCGGTCATGGAAGGCAACCAGCCTACCGTCATAATCAATAATGAGGGTGAAAGGACAACCCCTTCCGTTGTGGCTTTCACTGACGGCGGTGAGAGGAAAATAGGTAACCCAGCTAAGCGTCAGGCTATCACCAACCCTCAGAACACCGTCTTCTCGATAAAGAGATTCATGGGAGAGACTTTCGACCAGGTCACCAAAGAGGTCAGCCGTGTTCCTTATAAAGTCGTCAGGGGAGAGAACAACACCCCCCGCGTTGACATCAATGGCAAGCTTTACTCGCCGCAGGAGATTTCAGCTATGATTCTCCAGAAGATGAAGAAGACCGCGGAGGATTATCTCCGTCAGGATGTCACTGAGGCTGTCATCACAGTCCCGGCCTACTTCTCTGACTCACAGCGTCAGGCTACCAAGGAGGCTGGAAAGATCGCCGGTCTGGATGTGAAGAGGATCATCAACGAGCCCACCGCCGCCGCTCTCGCATATGGCCTTGACAAGAAGAACAAAGACATGAAGGTCGCTGTCTATGACCTCGGTGGTGGTACATTCGATATCTCCATCCTGGAGTTGGGTGGTGGTGTGTTCGAGGTCAAGTCTACCAATGGTGACACCCACCTGGGCGGTGATGACTTCGACCAGGAGATCATCAACTGGCTGGCCGCGGAGTTCGCCGCCGAGAATGGCGGGATCGACCTCAAGAAGGATCCTATGGCTCTCCAGAGGCTTAAAGAGGCAGCTGAGAAGGCTAAGATCGAGCTTTCCAACCAGACTTCAACGGAGATTAACCTTCCTTACATCATGCCCGTTGACGGCATTCCCAAGCACCTCATGAAGACCCTTACCAGGGCTAAGTTCGAACAGATCTGCGACAACCTCTTCCAGAGGTCGATCGAGCCTTGCCGCATAGCGCTGCGTGATGCCGGCCTGCAGGCTTCCGACATTGACGAGGTCCTTCTCGTCGGAGGTTCAACTCGTATTCCTAAAGTCCAGCAGCTTGTCAAGGAATTCTTTGGAAAGGAGCCGAACAAGAGTGTCAACCCTGACGAGGTCGTCGCTATAGGTGCCTCCATTCAGGGTGGTGTCCTGGCCGGCGATGTCAAGGATGTCCTCCTTTTGGATGTCACTCCGCTGTCGCTCGGTATCGAGACCCTCGGTGGTGTCATGACAAAACTGATCGACGCCAACACGACAATCCCTACACACAAGAGCCAGGTGTTCTCCACGGCCGCAGATAACCAGCCTTCAGTTGAGATTCATGTTCTTCAGGGTGAGCGTCCCATGGCAAAGGACAACAAGGAGCTTGGTCTCTTCCATCTGGATGGAATCGCCCCCGCTCCCAGAGGAATCCCTCAGATCGAGGTTACTTTCGATATTGACGCTAATGGTATCCTCAATGTGTCCGCTAAGGACAAGGCTACTGGCAAGGAGCAGAACATCAGGATCGAGGCTTCTTCCGGTCTTTCCGATGCCGAGATTCAGAGGATGCGTGATGAGGCCAAGGCCAATGAGGCTGCCGACCAGGCCGCCAAGGAGAGGGTTGACAAGATCAACAACGCTGACGCCCTCTGCTTCCAGGCTGAGAAGTTCCTCAAGGACAATGGCGATAAGGTTCCCGCTGATGTGAAAGCAGAGGTCGAGAGCAATGTCAACCTCCTGAAAGAGGCTGTCAAGACTCAGAACCTCTCAGACATCGACAGGTATTCCGAGGCTCTCAGCAAGGCCTTCGAGAAGATGTACCAGGCTCAGCAGGGTGCCGCGGGCCAGAATCCTTATGGCCCACAGGGTGGCCCTCAAGGCCCTCAGCCCGGCCCTCAGGACCAGGGACCTGACGAGCAGTAGGATCAGGAATATATGTCCAGTAAGAATGGAAAGGGCGGCACCGGTAAGTGTCGCCCTTTTTCGTTATCAGACATTATCAGAACGCCAGCACGGGGCGGACGTAGTAGTTCCAATAATTCCATTTAGTAAATCCCGCTATATACAATCCTTGCTGACCACTTGAATTATTCGGATAGACAGCTATTGATGTCGCAAAACCGGCGGTACTCTCTGAACTTGACCAGTATACTCTGTTGTCATCAGCCATACCGTCGTAGGCGGTACCTTTATCCCCGGCTTTCTCCATTACGGTCTCCAGGGTATGTATTGAGGTCAGGTCTGTATCTTTCCATGCCTGCCACACAATGTCTGTCTCGCTCATCCCGCCGAGGGCGGTCAGCATCTTCACCCATTGCTGTATACTGGGCATGAACCAGCCCGTGGTTGTGGCGGGAGCGGTGAGCGTCGAGTAGTTCCAGGTCTGATAGGCAGCGGGATAGTTCGATTCCGCATCCGCCTTCTCTGCCAGAAACTTCGTGTTGGCGTAGCCGCTGACGTTGGTAGTGCGCGTCAAGTCACCGCTGTCATCCACTATGGCTTCAGCAGGGAAGTCAATCACATTTGCCGGCCCGCCTTCAGACTGACTTTTTCTCAATTTCACGTTTGCGATATTCCTCAGACAGAGCACCAGGCCGTGACTCTGGAGCGTGGTTGTGCCGTCACGCAAGGTGACGCCGTTCTCGGTGAACGCATCGGTGCCGACGTATGCTATTACGCCGATGGGAGTCTTCCCATCTTCAAGCGTCCAGCTAAAAGTTCCATCGCTGTAATAGAGGTCGCCCAGCGTCGGGATTCTTGTCATCTTCACGCCGATTGCGTAGTACTTGCCGTTCTCGAAGGTAACACCCGTCTTCTCGTAATCGAAATTGCCGTCGGCACTGATGGCCTTGAGTGTCACAGCTTTCTTCGACGCCGCGGGTATGGCGACGAATATCTCGCTTGCCGGAGTGTCGGGACTCACGTCATAGCTTATGCTTCCAACCTTCACAGTCAGGCTCGTGGCGGAAACAGGCGTGGTGCCGTCTTGCTTCTTGAGCGTGAACTTCACGATAGCCTGTTGGTTCTCAAACGATGCGGCAGTGGTGGTAACTTCGCCGTCGGTCACGTCTGTGATAGTCACGTCTGCCTTAGCATAGTCGCAGGTGGAAGCGATGTATTCGAGTGTGCCTTTCTGGTTGTCGTATTTTGCGGAACAGAATCTGAGCCTCAATTTCGCGCCTTCCATGGGCGTATATCCTTCAAACGAGCCTTTCAGCATGGCTGTCGCCCCGCTGCTCTGGGCGGTGAGCGTGCCTACGGGGTCGGAAGATTCCGCTTCCTCGGATCCTTCTCCCGTCACGCTATAGACGGCTACCTCTTCGTCAGCCTTCCACGTGGCATTGAGAGTATTCCCTTCGAGGGTGAGCGCTCGTGTTCCCGCGTCGTTACCGTTTTTGGTCGCCTTGACAGTCAAGGTGTATGCCCTCGGAGTTTCCGTCGTTACCGGTGTGGACTCATCGGCGAAAATGTCATCGTTCGAGCAAGCCGTCACGGCGGCTACTGTCAGCAGCAGCGCGGCCACTGTCCGGATGGAAATCATTGATCTTTTCATGCCTTTGCCCTCCTCTTGATTATTCCCAGTATTCTTCATTCGCGGTACCATAGCCACCGCGGCTGGCCTCAATTCCATCGGTACTCTGGCAGATGACGCCTTCCTGCGCCACCTCGAACACCTGAGTCGAGGGGGCAAGGTATGTTTGTTTGATTTCTTTTCGCATAATACACAACCGTTAATACATCTAAATATACATACTTTCAATGAAATAGCCAAAAGATGAAAGATACCCTCATGATTATCAAAATATTGTGCGGAGCGACTTTTTTGCATATATTTGTGAATATGAGAACAAGCTTCAACGTCGATCTGGGCGGCATGAACACTTTCAAGATGAATGTGAAGTGCCGCTGTCTCGTTGAATATGATCATGTGGATGAGTTAAGGGAAGCGGTTTCGGATCCTTCGTTGCCTCGTCCGCTCTTTCCTATCGGTGGAGGCAGCAACCTTCTTCTCACCAAGGATTTTCCCGGTACAATCCTCCACAGCGCGATTAAAGGTATAGTGAGGCAGGATTCGGGAAGAGTTCATGTCGGTGCTGGCGTTGTTTGGGACGAATTCTGCGAGTGGTGCGCTTCTGAAGGACTCTGGGGGCCTGAGAACCTCTCATATATTCCCGGAGAGGTGGGAGCCTCGGCGGTTCAGAATATCGGGGCGTACGGCAGGGAGGTTTGTGAGTTGATCTCCTCGGTCGAATGTGTGGATACCCATGACGCTGTCATGGTGAGAATTCCGGCGGAGGAGTGCGGGTACGCATATCGTGACTCTCGTTTCAAGCATGAATGGAAGTGGAGATATATCGTGACTGGAGTCATATTCAAGGTCTCCGAGACCCCTGTCCCGATTCTGGATTACGGGCATGTCAGGGAAGCTGTAATTGAGCGTTTCGGGCAAGATGCCATTGACCATCTTTCCCCAGGAATGATAAGGGAGACAGTGACTTCCATCCGTAAATCCAAGCTTCCTGAAGTGTCGGAGCTTGGGAGTGCCGGTAGTTTTTTCCGTAATCCTTATGTCACAGCTGAGCATTATGCCAGCATTCAGCAGATAGCTCTTCGAGATGGTCTGGGGCCTGTGCCTCATTTCGAGGTGGGGGAGGAACTTGTGAAGGTTCCCGCCGCGTGGATGATTGATAAGTGCGGCTGGAAAGGCCGTGGACACGGCGGAGCCGCGGTTTATGAGAAACAGCCGTTGGTGATCGTCAACGGTTCTGGGAATGCCGCGCCGGAGGATGTCATGGCCTTGGCGGCTGAGATCCAGTCTTCCATCAAGGAAAAGTTCGGGGTTGACCTCGAGCGTGAAGTTGAATATGTCTAATAACCAATACAATGAGTTCATTCATAATTGAGGGAGGCCACAGATTGAGCGGTTCCATAGCTCCACAGGGAGCCAAGAACGAGGCCCTTGAAGTTATCAGCGCCGTTCTCCTCACCACCGAGGAGGTTCAGATGTCAAACGTCCCGGAAATACTTGATGTAAAGAACCTTATCTCTTTGCTTCAGATGATGGGTGTCCAGGTCTGCAGGAAATCAGAGGGAGAATACACATTCAAGGCGGAGAAACTGAACCAGGATTTTATTGAAAGCAAGGAGTTCGTGCGGATGTGTTCGACTTTGAGAGGTTCCGTTATGGTCGCCGGACCATTGCTCGCGAGAGTCGGACGGGTGTGGTTCCCTAAACCGGGAGGAGACAAGATAGGTCGCCGAAGGGTGGACACCCACATTTCCGGACTCATGTCTCTTGGCGCCGAGCTTGATTATGACACGACACGGAAGGCTTACAAGCTGCAGTTGCCGGAAGGGAAACACTTGACAGGCAAATACATGCTACTTGATGAGGCTTCGGTCACCGGAACAGCCAATATCCTTATGGCCGCCTGTCTGGCGGAAGGCAAGACTGTCATCTATAACGCCGCTTGCGAGCCTTACATCCAGCAACTCTCCAAGATGCTGACGGCCATGGGGGCCAAGATTGATGGGATAGGCTCCAACTTGTTGACCATCACAGGAGTGCCGAGTCTTCATGGGGCATCACACAAGATATTGCCGGACATGATTGAGGTCGGTAGTTTCATTGGTATGGCCGCGCTTTGCCAGAGTTCCATCACCATTAAGGACACTTCCTATGACAATCTGGGCATTATTCCAGAGAGTTTCCGCCGCCTAGGTGTAAAACTCGAGCAGAGAGAGGATGACATATTCGTTCCTGAGCAGGATAGTTATATTATTGAGTCTTTCATGGATGGTTCGATCATGACTATAGCTGACGCTCCTTGGCCGGGACTTACTCCTGACCTATTGAGCGTTATCCTGGTCGTGGCCACGCAGTGCCGCGGTAGTGTTCTGATCCATCAGAAGATGTTCGAGAGCAGGCTCTTCTTCGTAGACCGTCTCATTGATATGGGGGCGCAGATAATCCTTTGTGATCCTCACAGGGCGGTCGTGATAGGCCACGACCATAAGTTCCAGCTAAGGAGTGGCCGCATGCTATCTCCTGATATCAGGGCTGGTATAGCCTTGCTCTTGGCGGCGATGTCGGCTAAGGGAACTAGCGAGATCGGGAATATCGAGCAGATTGACCGGGGATACCAGGACATCGAGAACCGCTTGAATTCTCTAGGTGCCAGAATCGTCAGGAAAGCCTAACATCTTTTCAGGCGTAGGGAGTTCGTCACCACACAGACAGAGCTGAGGGCCATACAGGCAGCGGCGATCATCGGGTTCAGAAGGAAGCCGTTGACCGGATATAGAATGCCTGCCGCTATTGGCACAGCCAGAATGTTGTAGATGAAGGCCCAGAAGAGATTCTCCTTAATCACTTTGCTGGTCCTTCTTGACATTTTGATCAGCTGGGGGATTGAGTTAAGATCGGAATTGACTATTGTGACCATTGAGGCGTTCATGGCTATGTCCGTCCCATTTCCCATTGCCACGCTTAAGTCCGCCAGCGCCAAGGCTGGGCTGTCATTGATGCCGTCACCTACCATTGCCACCTTTCTCCCTCGCGACTTCAACTCCTTGATATGCTCGTGTTTCCGGTCGGGGAGAACCCCTGATATCACATTCTCAATTCCAACTTTGGCTGCGACTTTCCCGGCTCTCTCGGGATTGTCACCGGAGATCATGTATACATCAAGTCCCATCCGCTTCAGTTCCTCCACGGCCGCGGCGGAGGTCTCCTTCACCTCATCCACGAAATCCATGTCAGCCGTAGGTACCACATTCGGGGCCAATTCCTTCGTGATGGTTCCGGTTTTGTCGAATACTATAGTGTCTATGTCTTTGGCTATTTGCAGGGAGTCGGCGTCTTTAATCAGGATTCCCTTGCTGGCGCAGTTACCGATCCCTGCGGTCAGGGCGGTCGGAGTAGCCAGCCCAAGCGAGCATGGGCATGCAATAACCAACACGGTGACCATCGAGATAAGCCCCATCGTCACTCCATTGTCTGAATGATCCAGGAATATCCAACAAAGAAGCGTGACTAGTGAGATTCCTATGATGACAGGCACGAAAACGGCCGCCACCTTGTCTACAGTCTGTTGTATTCTAGCTTTGCTTCCCTGAGCGTCCCGAACCATCCTTATTATGGAGGAAAGCATTGTGTCTTTGCCGACCTTCTCCGCCCGCATGACGAAAGAACCTCTCTGATTCATGGTTCCTGTGAACACTTTCGTTCCAACTTCCTTGTGGGTGGGAACAGGCTCTCCAGTGAGCATGCTCTCATCCACAAATGATTCACCTTCAATTACTTCTCCGTCTGCGGGAATCCTCTCACCTGGGTTGACTGTGTAGGTGTCACCAGAATTGAGCTTGACTGCTTTGGGCTGTAGTCCCGCAAGGCCCCTGATTGCCGAACCGGTACTTCTTTTAGCCTTTTCCTCAAGCACTCGCCCAATCAGGATAAAGGCTACAATCATTGAGGATGACTCGAAATAGAGGTGTGGCTCCAGACCTCTGCTTGTCCAGATGCCCGGAAACAGGAGATTGACAATACTGAATAAATACGAGATGAGAATTGACAGGGCCACTAGAGTGTCCATGCTGGCACTCCTGTGCTTGAGCTGTTTCCAGGCTGTACCGATGAACCTGCGACCGCACCAGAACACTACGGGTGTCGCCAGAGCCCATAGGACATATCCTTTTCCAGGGAAATCATTGAATCCCATGCCCAAGAGCATTATGAGGATGGCCAATACCACGGCGATCCTCATGTCCCTTATCAGTAACTGGAGATAATCTTCCTGATATCGTTCAGCTTCCGATTCAGCCTCATCGTCAGAGTCATCTGAATCGTCACCGTCGACCACGATAAGGTCATAACCAGCGTCTTGGACGGCTTTCTTAATGTCAGCCGCCGTGACCACCTTGGGATCGAAGTCGACCTGGGCTGAGTTGGAGGACAGGGACACATTGCAATCCTGTACTCCTCCGAGATTCTTTATGGTGCCTTGGACCCGGGCCACGCATGCGGCACAACCCATTCCGGTGACCGGGAAATTCCTTCTGACTGTTTTTGCCATAATCGTTTGGGTTACATCATCCACTCCGACATATCCTTCCCTGCCGCCAATCCCTCCCTGATTTGAGTCGAGGATATGTCCACGATCGGAGCGTCTATTATCTTGATGTTGTAGGTGTCCCGCAAGGTCTCCTCCAGGCTTCTGCATCCCTCTTCCGCATATTCGTTGGAGTCGAGGACGTAAGGGGCGGGAAGGTGGCGGCACTCCTCGATCAGTTTGTCTTTGATAGCGGTGAGGTCATACCCTTTTCTGGGATAGACCGCTACCCCGTAGTCCGCCAGGATTCTTTGGAAGTCCCTCCAGCGGTGGATGTTCTCAAGGTTGTCAGCTCCAACCACAAGTGTGAAATCGTTTTCCGGCTCCCTTTGCCGCAGGGCATCGAGCGTCTTGATGGTATATTGCGGCGGGGGCATGCGAAGCTCGATGTCATCCACCCACACATGAAGCTCGGGATGGCGCTTGACAGCCTCTATAGCCGCCTTGTAGCGGTCTTCGGCCGTCTCCGCCTTGACTGACTCCTTGATGGGGTTCTTGGGGGAGACTACGAGATATACCCAATCATATTCCTCCTCTTTGGTCAGGCGTTCCATGATCGCCTGATGGCCGATGTGGAGGGGATTGAAAGAACCGGAATATACCGCTATTCTCATCAGATGAATGTTGAGTAGTTAAGCCTGCCGTCGTCAAGGAAATCCTCCACTACCTTCTCGGATTCCGCGAAGGCGGTGTTGAGGTCATCGTTTACGAGAATATAGTCAAACTCAGGGGCATACGCTATCTCCTCCTCAGCCTTGGCGACTCTCTCCTCAATAGCTTCCGGTGAGTCAGTGCCACGCTTGATAAGCCTCTCTCTAAGCACCTCCACTGAAGGGGCCTTGATGAAAACTGAAAGGGCGGCGTCACCGAAATACTTCTTAAGGTTGATCCCACCTTTAACATCCACATCAAAGACAATCACGTGGCCTGCGTTCCAAATCCGCTCGCACTCTGACTTCAGGGTACCGTAGAACCGGCCTTCGTAGACCTCCTCAAACTCCACGAACTTGTCCTCTTCTATGAGCTGACGGAACTCTTCCACGGAGAGGAAGTAGTACTCCCTGCCGTGCTTCTCTTCGCCTCTGGGTGCCCTCGACGTCGCTGAGACCGAGAATTCCATCGAGTCGGGATATATCCCGAGGATATGGTTCACGATTGTGCTTTTTCCGGATCCGGACGGTGCCGAGAAGATCAATACCTTATTGTCCATGTGGCTATTCGCTTTATTATTCCACAAAAATAACTATTTTTGTGATAATCAGTCAATGATAGTCCTAACACTTCAAGTCTTGGCAAGAAAGAAAAAACTTGTTCCGGCAGTCAACCCGGACATATTCCAAAAGAGCAGGGAGGCGCTGCGTCGGCGTCACCGTCAGGTTATCTATTTGAATGACAGTGAGATGGCCGCAGTTAAGGAGTATTGCGACCGTTTCGGGATCAAAGCCCGCTCGGCCATATTCAGGGAGGCTACCATGGAGACAATCCTGTCTCAGCTCTCTGACAGCCACCCGACGCTTTTCTAACGGCGGTTGGCCAAACTCAAGTAGTAAAGAAGCGTGGCGAGAGATCCGATCGCCGCGATGACGTAGGTTAGAGCCGCCCATTTGAGGGCGTCCACAGCCATCGGTTTCGTCTCATAATTAGTGATCCCGGCGCTCTGAAGCCAAGAGACAGCTCTGCTGCTGGCGTTGAACTCGACGGGGAGGGTTATGAAACTGAAGATAGTGGTCATCGCGAACAAGGCTATTCCCAACCAAAGAAGCGCTGGAGTGATTTCGACCAGAAGGACACCTGCTAAAAGGACCCACTGCACCCACTTGCTTGAGAAACTGACCACAGGGACGAGCGCTGTGCGCAATTTCAAGGGAGCATATCCTTTAGCGTGCTGGAGCACGTGGCCGCATTCGTGGGCGGCGACCGCGGCAGCCGCGATACTCCTCTGGCCATAGACAGACTCGCTGAGATTCACGGTCTTTGTCTGAGGATTGTAGTGGTCGGTCAGCTTGCCGGAGACACATGTCACCTGCACATCCGTTATCCCATTGTCCGAGAGCATCTTCCTCGCGACCTCGGCGCCTGTCATCCCGTTTGAGGTAGGAACCTTCGAATACTCATCAAACCTGCTGTTGAGCCTCGCCTGCACGATGTAGCTCAAGATCATCACAAGGCCGGTTATCAGCCAAATCAATCCGTAACTCATAATAGTCTTTTAGTTCTCAAATATAGCTATTTTCGTACCGATTTTTTCAGAAAAGCAGTAAATTTGTAAGAATTATCTCATTACGGGATGTCAAACAAGGAGACAGATTTCTCGAGGCTGGAACTCAATCTTCCGAATTGCCTTGACAATTACAGGTACTTCAGGTCGAAGCTTCACCGCTCGACAAAGATGCTTGTGCTCGTCAAGGCTAACGCCTATGGACACGGTGCCGTCGAGTTCGCCCTTATGATGCAAAATGCCGGAGCGGATTATCTTGCCGTCGCCCTTCCTGTCGAGGGAATCGAGCTCAGGCAGGCTGGTATAAGCCTTCCGATCCTTGTACTCACGGCTGGGACTGACTTCTTTGACGAGATTATCGACAATCATCTCGAGCCCGGAATCCCCAATATGTTCACCCTCAAGGCTCTTGTGAGGGTTCTCCAGTCGAGGGGCATTAAGGATTTCCCGATTCATCTGAAACTGGACACCGGTATGCACCGGTTAGGTTTCATGACGAGTGAGCTTCCTGATCTAATGGATTATCTTGAGGATTGCCAGGAGGTTAGGATCAAGTCTATTTATTCCCATCTTTGTGTGGCTGAGGATCCGGCTATGGATGACTTCACTTTGGGTCAAGCCAGGCTATTTGAGCGTAATGCCGCCTTGATAGAGGACACAATAGGTTATCATCCTCTGTACCATCTTCTTAATTCGGCAGGTATCGAGCGTTTCCCCCAATTCCAGCATGATATGGTCCGTCTTGGAGTGGGAATATACGGGATCAGCGCCTTGCCGGAGACGAGGCTGAAACCAGTCGCGTCATTAAAGGTGAAAATACTGCAAATCAAGGAACTGAAGCCAGGTGATGGGGCTATCGGATATGGTCAACATGGAATGATCGCTCCCGCCGGAACCAAGATCGCCACGATTCCTGTCGGATATGCCGACGGCATAGACCGCCATTTGGGATGCGGGCGCGCGAGTTTCAGCCTGAATGGGCACAGGGTTCCGACCATAGGTAATATCTGTATGGACATGTGCATGCTTGATGTCACCGGAGTCGAGTGTGAGGTGGGGGATACGGTAACTATATTCGGAGAGGACCCGACGGTCACCGAACTTGCTGATATTCTTGGGACAATTCCCTATGAGATAATGACTTCCGTGCCTAGGAGGATAGAGCGCGTGATAGTGCGTCGTTAGGCTAGAAGGCCAGCGAAGACTTTCTCGGCTACCTCGTTACCCTTAACTTTACGGACAATCTCCAAAGCGAATCGCACCGCGCAACCAGGACCCCGGCCTGTTATCAGGTTGCCGTCAGTCACGGCTGGCTCTCCGGTGTATTCCGCCCCCTCATTCATGAGGGGCTCCTCGAAGCCATCGTAGCATGTGAACTTCTTTCCTTCGAGATCTGGAAGTTGGGAGGCGACTAAGCCTGGAGCGGCGCAAATCGCTGCCACTGTACCTCCATTGGTGAAATGCTCCCTCATCTGTTCCATCAGATAGAAGTCCTCCGCGAGATTCTTCGCTCCGGGCATACCTCCGGGGAATACCATCACATCCTCAGGACCGGATCCCGGGATCTGGCAGCCATCGAACTCATCCCTGGGCCAGTCGGCCACCACCGGGATGCCATGAGCCCCGCGGACCGTCCTGTCATGGCTGATTGAGACTGTCTTGACATCTATTCCTCCTCTCCGGAGGATGTCCACAGTGGCCAGGGCCTCAATCTCCTCGAAGCCGTCGGCGAGAAATACGAATACTCCTTTCATGTCCTATTTGTCATTTGATTTGCTAATTTACTAAAATTACGATAAATTCGCGACACGAATTGAGGTATGGTGTAATGGTAGCACTAGGGATTTTGGTTCCCTCAGTAGAGGTTCGAACCCTCTTACCTCAACTTCCTGTTAATAACACTCATCATGGAACCCGGTAAAAGACTTTTATCCCTTGACGCGCTCAGGGGATTCGATATGATATTCATCATGGGCTTCGCCGCCATCGTCAGTTATTTATGCCGTTTATTTCCAGGGGGGGAGTCGTGTTGGCTTGAGTCGCAGATGCATCACGTCGCATGGGATGGATTCCGCCATCATGACACGATATTCCCTCTATTCCTTTTCATAGCTGGAGTGTCGTGGCCCTTCTCCTATGCCAAAAGGATGTCTAAAGGCGCGAGCCGACGTAGTGTTTATTTGAAAATATTCCAGAGAGGGATCGTGCTTTTCCTGATAGGGTTGGTCTACAATGGCTTTTTCAATCTCCACCTGTCCACGCTCCGCTTCTATAGCGTCCTGGGAAGAATCGGTTTCGCATGGATGTTCGCCGCCCTTTTGTACATCAATTTCAAGCCCAAGGCCAGGGTGGTGATAGCCGCCTGCATCCTTGTCGGGTATTGGCTGCTTTTGAGGTTCGTTCCCGCTCCTGACGCCCCTGCCGGGGCGGGCCCGTTCTCGCTCGAGGGCAACCTTGTGGGATATATTGACAGGATATTGATACCGAATCATATCTACCAGAAAGGACTTTTTGACCCCGAGGGACTTCTGAGTCTGCTTCCCGCCATAGTTACCGCTATGCTGGGTATGTTCACAGGAGAATTCGTGAAGGTGGATGACAGCAAGATATCCGGATCCAGGAAGTCACTGTATATGGCTGTCGCGGCGGTTGTGATGCTTGGTGTCGGTCTTCTTTGGAGCCTCGATTTCCCGATCAATAAGAAGTTGTGGTCCAGTACCTTCGTGCTTGTCGTCGGGGCATATTCACTAGGACTCTTCGCCCTGTTTTATTATATCATTGACGTGAAGGGTTGGAAAGGATGGACCAAATTCTTTGAGGTGGTGGGACTCAACTCCATCACCATCTATATGGCCCAGAGGATCTTTGATTTCTCGTCTATCAGTGATTTCTTCCTCAAAGGCTTCTCTAATCTCTGTCCTGAGCCGCTCGGGAAACTCATTCTCGCCATCGGCTACTTCGCCGTGTCCTGGCTCTTCCTTTGGTTCCTATATAAGAAGAAGATTTTCTTGAAGGTTTAATCAGTATTCCGATATAATGAGAAAGTCAATCATATTGGGCACAGCTGTACTGTCATCGGCTGTCGCTTGTGTCGACAATAAAGACCCCAAGCCGAATGTAATAGTCATTCTGATGGATGACATGGGATACGGTGACATTGGTTGTTATGGTCAGGAAAAGATAGAGACCCCCAACATTGACAATCTCTGCAAGCAGGGGATTCACTTTACCCAAAGTTATTCAGGATCACCTGTTTCCGCTCCTGCCAGATGTGTCATGATGACAGGGCTTCATACCGGACATTCCCAGATCAGGAGGAATGAGGAGATGGCATTTCGCGGGGCGACCAGTGATCACGACTCGATGTATGTCCATCCCTCATTGGAAGGTCAGGCTCCACTCGGGAAAGGCACTTTCACCATAGGTCAGTTGATGCGTAACGCCGGATATACAACGGGATTATTCGGGAAATGGGGGCTGGGGTATCCTGGTTCCGAAGGGACTCCCAACAAACAGGGATTTGACGAGTTTTATGGATATAACTGCCAGCGGCAGGCCCACACTTTTTATCCCGCCTTCCTTTACCACAACGAAGAGCGTGAGTATTTGAATAACAAGGTCATCAACCCTCATTTGGTGAAACTTGCGGAAGGGGAGGACCCTTATGATCCTGAAAACTACTACAAGCATTATCAGAATGACTACGCCAATGATAAGATATTCGATCATCTGATGTCTTTTGTCGACGACAATTCCGGCAAGCCATTCTTTCTGATGTTCACAACGCCGTTGCCACACGTCTCCCTGATGGCTCCTCAGCGCTGGGTGGATTATTATGTGGAAAAGTTCGGCGATGAGGAACCATACACCGGGGCGAGGGGCTATCAGATTTGCCGTTATCCTCATGCCACGTATGCCGCGATGATAAGCTATTTCGACGAACAGGTCGGTCAGCTTGTCGACAAGCTCAAGGATAAAGGAATCTACGATAACACAATAATCATATTCACTTCAGACAACGGACCCTCGTTTAATGGCGGAACGGATTCTCCTTGGTTCAATAGTGGCGGGCCGTTCAAGTCGGAATATGGTTGGGGCAAATGCTTTGTTCACGAAGGCGGCATCCGTGTGCCCATGATCGCTGTCTGGAATGGCCACATAGCGGCTGAAAGCGTGTCAGACCATATGACTTCTTTCCAGGATTTCATGCCTACACTGGCTGAGCTTACCGGTCAGGAATGTCCTGAAACCGATGGAATCAGCTTCCTTCCGACTCTTCTTGGCGAGCCTCGGAAACAAGCTGTGCACGAATACCTTTATTGGGAATATCCGGACAAGGCTGTTGGAAATAAAGCTATCCGAAAAGGACCTTGGAAGGGAATAATAACGAATATCAGTAAAGGAAACACCCGGATGGAACTATACAATCTGGACACGGATCCGCAAGAGCTCATCGACGTGTCTTCAGATCATCCCGAGATTGTGGAAGAGTTCTATCGTCTGATGGATGAGTCGCATACGCCCCCGAAATCATTTGATAAGTTCGGGGATATTCAATAACGACTAGAACCTCAGGGCCAGTCCTATTCCGTTTTCAGTGGGTCCGAAGCCCAACTTGACGTTTGGCTGTCTGCCGTTATTATAGCCGTTGACTATCTCGTTAAGCGTCCTGTTATTCTTCACGATCATAGGTATGCCTATACCAGTGGTGACTAAACCCAGTCCTGACGTTATCAAACCCCCGATCGTCAGGGAATTTCCCGCTTTGGCACCTTCTTCCGCCCCGTGTTGGGCACTCTCTTGACCTCCGACACTGCCAACGGCGCCACCCACCGCGGCGCCTATTACACTTGTAGCCAGTCCAAGAAGTGTTACCACACTTCCTCCGATGGTGGCTACACTACCGCCGATAACAAGCCCGAGTCCAGTGTTTCTGCCCTTTCTGGCCAAATCCCAGGCTGAATTATAGTCCAGTCCTCCAATATCGGCCAAAAGGGCTTCCTGTGCCTCAGGAGAAAGGCGTTCTCCATCCATCACAATGTGGGTCCCCGCCCTTTTAATGGTGCCGGTTCCGGCATACTGAGCCCATGCGCAAAGGGATAGGGACATAAGGATTATCACAAAGATGAATCTTCTCATGATTAAAAGAGTTATTGGACTACAAATACAAACACCCACATTGCTGCGGGTGTCTGTTTCTGAGGAGTGAGGACTGGCAGATTTGAACTGCCGACCTCTTGCCTGTCAAGCAAGCGCTCTAAACCAACTGAGCTAAGCCCTCGTTTGTTTGGGATTGCAAAGATAGGAATCTTTTTCGATAATCCAAGTTTTTCTGGCCGAAAATGGTGGCAAGTTATCTTTTTGACTTGAAAAAGTCTGTCATCAAAGCCGCACATTCCTCCGCCAGAACCCCTGCGCTGACTTCCGTCTTGGGGTGGAGAAGGGAAGGGGTGAACATTGTGTAGCCTCTCCTCGGATCTATCGCTCCGTAGACGACTTTGCCTATTTGCGCCCAATTAAGTCCTCCCGCACACATCGGACACGGCTCAACAGTGACATACAATGTACAGTCGTTCAGGTATTTCCCTCCCATCGCCTCAGTCGCCGCCGTGATGGCGATCATCTCGGCGTGGGCAGTCGGGTCATGAAGCCTCTCGGTCATGTTGTGACCCTTGCCGATGATCCTGCCCTTGAACACGACGACTGCCCCGATTGGGATTTCTCCCTCATCAAGGGCGACATAGGCCTCACGTAAGGCTTCAGTCATGTATTTCTCGTCGATGTCCATAATTATCCGGATACAAAAAAGGCAGGCCTTGATGGACCTGCCGTAAGAGTCAATTGACGATTACCACCTGTCCTCAGATGATACGGTCAGTTTCTTGCGGCCATGACGGCGACGGGAAGCGAGAACGCGGCGTCCGTTGGCGGTGGACATCCTCTCGCGGAA
>JAFYYM010000011.1 GCA_017557535.1 Bacteroidales bacterium
ATCTGTGTGCAAGGATCTGCATACAGATCTTACACTCTTGCCTTCATCAAGCATGTGCATCGCCTGGACATACTTCGGGTAATTCTCATTCTTTTTCATTTACCTCATAATAGTAGTGTCCAAATTTTGGGGTGCAGATCAGGGAAGAGAAAGCGAAAGAATTGCTGGCCGAGTTCGTTCCGGAATTCATGACCGCCGATGACAAACTTGCCAAAGGAGCCGAATACTATCAGGAAGGAAATACAGCAGAGGCGTCCAAATGGTTCTATAGGGCCGCCGAAGATGGGTTGCTTGCCGCTCAGAGGTTGATTGGAGTCATGCGATTTGAAGGTTCGACGGTTCCTCAGGACTATGCGGAAGCGGCAGTATGGTTCCGCAAGGCGGCTGACCAGGGGGATGCCAAGTCGCAGTTCTATCTGGGGCATATGAGTGAAAAGGGCCTTGGTATGCCCAAGGACTACGCGCAAGCAAAGCAGTGGTACCGCAAAGCGGCAGAGCAGGATTACAAGGGCGCGCTTGAAGCCTTGGAAGCCATTTCTGACAAAAACCTCACGCCGGCCGAAGAGTATGCCCGGAAAGGGGCGGTCTTCTACGAGGAAGGGAATTTCAAAGAGGCGCTTCCATGGATCCGCAAAGCCGCTGAATTGGGAGATGCCGATTCCCAATTCCGTCTTGGCTGCATGTATCTGGAAGGCCAGGGAGTCAAGGAGAATAAGAAACAGGGCGTCAAATGGTTGCGGAAAGCCGCCGACCAGAACCATGAAGAAGCCGCCTTCGCCCTGGAGATCGTCGAAATGGATCAGACTGAAATGCTTTCGTCGTCTGACTTTTAATTGTGCGCAACGTGGAGTATATTTCCGAGCGGGGGATGATTGTTTATCCATTACTTAACATAATAAAAACAATACTTTCCTAAGTGGGTAACTGTATGTCTGTAACATGTTACCCACTTTTATTTGTACTAATCCCTTTTAACCTTGAATAGAGGTGATAGTATCGTATTCCTTCAACGTTGATTCGAAGGAAGAGAAGGGGAGGGGCGAAGCCCCGACCCCGCGGGCGCCGCGCCGCGCGCGTTGCAGGTTCGTAGAATGACAAAAGGGGCTCAGTGTGAACCCCTCAAGAAAGCCAGCAAGGACACTGTTGAATTCGTTTGAATTCAATCTCAAGTCTTCATCATGACAGGTATCTTATTTCTTCTCTTGCTCCAAATATTGGTTTCTTGTCTGAAACATCACGGTATCATAGAACTCAAAGAGGAAGGCCGAATGGCTGTAAGACTGATCCAGTAGTGCTCGGACAGAATCTGTAAAGCATACGCCGTAATTATCCGACATAAGGCAGAATAATAGGGCATCGTTAAGAATGCCGTTGAAGCGCTGCTTGTTGATTGCCTTCTGCTTTTTCCGGAGAGCACAATCTAAATACACGTCGTTGGTATTCCCGGCTTTCTCAGCCGAAAATGAGAGTTCAGCATCAAGAAGAGTCTCATCGAAAAGCACTTCCAGAAAGCGATAGTAAGTTGAGGACTTGTCATCAATATCTTTGGAGATGACTTCAGGGATTGCCATAGCATCACCAACACCAAATGAGTTCATCGAAGCGATGAAAAGAGGAGTACGCATCCGTGTAAATTACAGACGGTACGGTGCCGAGTTATCCAGTTCTTCGATGAAACTCGATCCCTTCTTCGTCCGCCTCTTCAACAGGCGCTGGTATGGCTTGGTTAAATTCCCGGAACCGACGGGGAATCTGTTCACTCTTGCTTTCGACCGCATCGTGTCGCTGGAAGTGATTGACGAAAAGTTTGTGTATCCTAAGGACTTTGATTCTGCCGGCTGGTTCCGCAACTGCTACGGTATCGTCCGCGATTCCGGTGTTCCTGTGGAAAAGGTTATGATTCGAGCTTTTGGAAGGGAGGTCAATTACCTCCGGGACCTCCCACTCCACTCCAGCCAGATTGAAGTGGAAAAGGCCGGTGACTACTCTGACTTCCAGCTCACACTTAGCCCCACGGCCGATTTCTTCAGTCCTCTGTTGGCCCGCGGTGCTGCTATCAAAATCCTGGAACCGGAATGGTTGGCAGATGAAATCAAAAAGGCGCACGAAGCCGCCCTGGACTTGTATAAATAGACACCTCTATGAACACGCTCATACTCACATGGAATACCTACTTTTCCAGCTATAAGCTGGACCGGTTCTTTGACGATTTCCACTTCCCGGAAGGGAAAGACATCCTTACCGATGCAGATGATTGGGACCGTTCTCCGGACCATTTCAACTGGAGTATAGCAGACTATAAGAATGCCCATGCCGGTGACCGCTTTTTCTTCATCCGGGTGGGACGTGACAAACCTACGGGCGTTGTCGGTGTCGGTTATTTCACATCCGAGCCATACGAGGATGTAGACTGGAGTGGTCAGGATCATCCTACCCGCTATATGGACATGGACTTCGAGACCATCGTCAATCCCACAACCGATAGGGTCCTTCCCACAAAGGACCTCGCTTCAGCCATTCCTGAGATGGACTGGACTCGTGGTCGTTCAGGTAAGATTGTCTCTCCGGAGATTGCAGCGAAGTTGGAAGAACTCTGGCTGAACCACGTGAAATCGATTCTATAGTTATTTCGTGTTTTTTTCTTCGTTTCTTGCGAGGTTGTCCCACATTTTGGGGCAACCTCTGCTTTACTTTGTATCAGAAACAGTATTAAACATCAAGAGTCATGAGAAACAGAGAGAACAAACCCGTGAAGAAAGTCCATCTGGACAACTTCCACATCGCCGGTTTCGGCTACTGGGATGGCTGTGAAGCCTTCGAGCACCTGAAGATTGGAACCAAGTTGGATTTGGTTCGTGAGGCAGACAACGCCTTCGATCCCTATGCTGTCGCCATCTACTACGGGGAGTACAAGCTGGGCTTCATCCCACGTGGATCCAATCACGATATCTCCAAGTACCTGGACATGGGCCTGGAAGACATCTACGATGTGCGCATCACCCGCATCACCCCGGATGCCCATCCGGAAAACCAGGTCGAAGTCATTGTCAACGTTCTGAACCAGAACTAATGGCGAACAACATCCAAAATCCAGCAATCCTGGCCGTGTTCTACGCGCGGCCAGAGATTCTGAATTCAATCATAGATGCCGGAAAGTTCGATCAAGCACTACTGAATGATGCAAGGGTGCTATGTCAGCCATTTCCCATCTGGCGAATCTCGCAGTGTTGGAAAGTCATATCTTCCATGACCGGCTGGCGGGAAGCCATTCAATCAGACGTAGAGGATTTCCGCAAGCGTAATGAGGAAGTAATGCGGATCTTCCAGGATCGGTTTGACATCAATTTCACGCCTGTTGATTATAAGCAGTACTACGAAGACTTTTACTGTGATTGTCCTGAGGAAACGGCGGAAGATCAGCTGGTAGTTAACTCTGTGCAGGAGCTATTGGACGCTGGTGTCCGTCAGATTGACATCGATTTGTACTGCGCGGGCGCAAAATTCAACTTTGATGAAGTAGAAAGGTTTCTTAAAGAAGGTGCCAATCCTGCAGCCTGGTTGCCGGATCAATTTCCTTCAGGATTCCAGCTGGACGATCGAATCGGAACGGAATGTTCGTTTCTTGATACGGAAATCGCCTTTTATCTCTATACGGAAAAGCACGCCGAACCTCTTTATCGGGGAGATATTGGCAGCTTGGTCGGCTGGGCTGCTTATGAAACCATGTATGCCCTTATAGAAAAGTATCGTCAGTTTCCACATTGGAATCCAGAAGTGGAAGGCTAACCATAGACAAAAATTCAATACGACAGAGAAGATTGTATGAAACAAAGAAATAGAAACCACACAGCCTCTATTATGGGCATAGAGAGGCTCCGGGACAATGTCGACGGCCCTGGTATCCGGACTTTGGTCCTGTTCGATTCTTGCCCACTTCATTGCGAGTATTGCATCAATAAGATGATGCTGAAAAGCGGAATCAAGAAGGATTTCTCAGTGGAAGAACTCTATGACATCCTGAGGATTGATGACCCTTACTACGAAATCTCCGATGGTGGTGTGACCTTCGGTGGGGGAGAACCGGCCCTTCAGAGTCGGTTCATTGAGGACTTCTACAATCTGACTGAGGGAAGGATGAGCATCATCCTGGAAACTAGCCTCAGCATCCCTTTGGAGCATGTCCAGAAGCTAGCTCCCATCGTGGACCGTTTCTATGTCGATGTCAAGGATATGAACCCTGAAATCTACTGCGATTATACTCACGAGTACAACTACTTCCTCATTACCAACCTTGAATGGTTGGCAAGGAACGGGTACGCAACAAAAGTGATTGCCCGAGTACCTCTAATTCCGGAATTCAACACGGAAGAGGATCAGGCAAAAAGTGTCAAGAAGTTGAAGGAGATGGGCTTTGAAGTGGAAACTTTTAAATATGTTCAGACTCACAAGCCCCTCGAACCGATAATGCTTATGGGAGTTCCAGAGCTTCCGGATTATCCTGATGACTTGATGGGGGATTTGAAACCGGAGGAAGATATAATCCACACGGGCGATGAACGGGAAGAAGAAATGTGATCGGCTGCGGGCCATTCGAAGGATGATATGTGTCCAAAACGGTATTCCGTTCACGGAGGAGCCATGTACCTCATCCGGAGACGGCTGCATCGGCACCTGCCCGAAATGCGACCTTTCCCTCCGTCATATATCTTCCATCATAGCCGAACACCGACTGAAAGGGGAGAGGGTGAACCTTCAGGGCGCATCGGCCTTATATCAATCTTGGCAAGCCCAAAGATGTGTAGAGAAATTACCTGAACAACAATGACATAGAACAGATGGGCAGGAAGATTCATCTGATTAACTTCGATTCGCCGATTACTCTCAGGAGCCGGATTCAGCGCCTCCAGGACATCCAGACCTCTGGGGCCGAGAATGTCAGACTCGACTCTTTTGATATCCGTTTCAGCGGCCCAGATTGCGGGTGGCTCGACGCAAAGGTGTTCGTAAACGGCAAGGAGGCTTACACGCTGGAATTCAGCGATGTATATGATCCTTTAGAAGATATTGTACGATGGTTGCTGTCCATGATGAGCAGGAGGCCATCCATCTCAGTCCTGAGCTATGACTGCGAGAGTTATTACCAGCAGTTCGTCTGCGATTACCTCGGTTATCGGCAACGTCGCGATGACTATCAGGATGTCGCCCTTTTCACCCTTTGCAGCGACTGGCGGGATGATGAGCCTCCGGCATACATGATTCTTCCCGTGGAAGAATTCGTGTACAAGTTCTACTACAGCCTTCTCGATTATTACATCGCTAACAAGCCGACATTTATGTTGGAGTGGGGCAATGAATGTGACTGGGATGATGATCATTACATATTGGACAAGGTCCTTCGCAATCCCGAGATAGAGAAGATCCTGCCCAGAAGGGATGCTGGTCCGAAACCCTTTATGCCATCATCAGATATCCCGATTACAGAAGAGGAAGCATTCTTAGCCCTGTGCGCAATGTTGTCTGAGAAGGACAAGAAGGAGCTTTTCACGATACCGCGTACTGATGATACAGGGAGAAGATTCCGTGAACTTGGTGTCCGTATCAGGAATAGTTGGCTTTATAGTCCTGATAGTGAGTCGAAAGAGTTGAAAGCCAGGCGGTTCAAATGTTATCAGATGATGTCCGAGGAGAAGATTGAGGATGACTCATTATGGGAATTCTCGGACACACATTATGCGCCGTACGAGTTCCTCGAACGCTTCGGAGGATATCTTGAGTCTAAATCGAAATAGATAAGCCTGCTTTGCAGGTTCTGCCAGGATGGAAGAGTAGCGCCGTTATCGGGACAGCAAACCATCCTGGCAGTTTGATTATTCACGCAAAGATCACTGTATTTCGATGGACAAGGTATGCGACCGCGATTTGAAAATAGGGAACTGGGAGAGGGGAGTCTAGACGTGAATGATCTGCGGTAGGGGAGTACTCCAACTCTTCTTATCCAGTATAGTTGACGACATCTATTTGATCGAAATAGGATGTGAAACCATCATTCAAGCTACTCATGCAAAACTTTTTTGTGTCTTAGTTATTGTTTTTTAGGGAGATTGATGATCGGATAGGATTTACCCGATGAACGATTATTCTTAAACGCGCGTGCGCGCGAGGCTTACTGTTAAATAACTGATAATAAGCTAAATATGAGTATTATTTTAATTTGGAATTTAACTTTATAGGCGCTATTTTTGGCCCGTGATAGAGCCTCGTAACTCTAGAAAACAATAAAAAGTAAGCACTATGAATATAACAAAAACACGTGATGGCCGAAACGAGTTGCTCTTGAAAAGAGTATTAGTGATGTTTTACTACGGGTTCTGTTTGAATGAAGTCATGAACTTGCATGAATCTGTACTCGACCATCTGATCCGTACCGCTAATGCAATGTCGCCGAATCGCTAAATCATGTATCGTCACAAATTAAAGGTAGTACAAATGGATTCTAATCGCATACCTATTAGTTACGATTCAAAAATCCTCGAAGGCTATGCTATTTTGGGCATCCAATGGCTTGAGTATCGTGACAAATTGTATTATTGGGCTTGCAAGAATAGCCGGGATAACCGCTGGAAGGACGAAGGTTTTAAAAAGCACATGTATGATCAATACATCAACACGGACAGGCCGATAACTAATCAGCTTTTCAATCTTGACGAAAAGAATCTCAAGACTGTATATGATTTTGTAGACCAGTATGTGATGAGTAATACGACTTCATATTGGTTTGAAACAGGTAAGTATTTCAGGATTAATTCGTTCAAAGAGTTATAATGACCGGAGTCTTGCCCTGACTATACTACATTCGAGGACGGCTCTCCCCTTTTATGTAGATTTGTTACACAATTTATATTATGTTAATATGAGTAAGCGATAACCTCTGCCCTATACGAGAAAACTAATGGAAGTAACTTATTTTGAGACACATAGGAGAAGGTCTACGACCTATATGGAAAGCATAACAGAAGATGAACTTGGAAACGTTATCCGTAAAAAACGTGTGTATTTCCCTTTGGTCGAGTGTGATTGGCAAGGCAAACACTATTTCTTACAGTACGATGATCAGATGAATCTACTGTACGATGTCTGTTATTATTTGAATAGTGAGATAGCTTCAAGTTCGGAAAAGACTAGGCGGTTCAAAAGTGGTATTGTGAGGCGGTATCTCTGCTTCATGACATTATCTGGATATGAATATAACAATGTTAGAGACCAATTTGTTGTTGATCGCATACAGTCTTTTTTCCGCGCTGAAGATTACCGTTCAGCCTCTGGTGGATATAGTCTCTCCCATCAAAGTTTAAACAACTACACATCCGTAATTCGTGACTTTCTCCGGTTTTGTTACGTTCTCAACGGATATGGAGAAGAGGATTTTGGTTCAAGTAAGTTTCTTACGCCATCTGGACTCATATTCCCAAGGATAACGCTATCTTCGGTCAGAGAGAACTCGCATAAGGATGACTTTATTAGACCATTTATATATCCTGAAGAGTTGAAGAATTTGATCTTATTGGCTAAAGCCAAGAATGATTATCAAGCAATAATTCTGTTTTGTCTGATGTTCTTTTATGGGCTGAGAATTGGTGAATGCCTTGGTTTGACAGTAGAAGATATAGTGATGAGGAAAAAGAATTATCAGCCATCCCCTACTCTTCTTCTTCGTAATCGCTTGTCTGACAAATCATTCCAATTTTCTAAAGGGTTATTTCATCCAAAATCCTATAATGATTATAACGGCAAATCGTACCCTTCTCAGAAGGTCGTTTTGACAATGAACTTCTATGAGAAGTTTACTATGTTTGTTGAATCCACGATTCAGTACTATGAATCCAAAGGGGTCTTAGACCGTTCAGTCGCAGATAGCATTTCTTCGTCGTATGAGAAGGAAAAAGTTCATAATCACTACATTTTTTTGAATAAATACGGCAAGCCATTAAGCCAACAAGCCTGGAACAGGCGCTTGAAGGAATATTTTCTTGCGGCAGGTATTCCACTAGACATCGACGTCAAACGTGATAATCTGAACCACCGTTTTCGTCATGGCTGTGCCATGTATTATCTTCATTTTTCCGTTAGAAAAATGAGTGTTGAGTTGGTGTCCGCTTTGTTAAGACATAAAAACATTTCAACAACTTTTCAATATACCAAGATGGATGTTGAGAGTCGGTTTACAGTAAACGAAGAGTTTCAGGATTTCTTGCTTGAAGAGATCCCTCAATTGTTTGTCTAATAATTATTTAGAAAAATGGACGCACATTATTCTTTGTTTGATTCAGAAATCCAAGAGTTGATCTCGGTATTTATGGAATCCTCGAACCTGTGGTGGCTCACAGGTGGGAAAAATGCGCGCCAAGAAGTATATAATGATCTATCTGATGCATTTTCCAAAGTGGTGTCTTTAAAGGATTTAACAGATATATTATTCTGGGAACAAATCAATTCTGTTAGGAGGAAATATAAGGACAATAGTGTAAAAAGAATCAGAGGATTGAGAGCAATCGTTTTTCTGTATAAGTATATTATCTCCAATCATCCTGAATTGTATTTATTCTCTGATTCCAGAACGCTTTATCCTTCACTGTTGAGTAACCGTTCTTTTGTTACAGAATGGTTGGAATCCCACTTCGCCTTCATGACTTTTCGGGCTGGTTTGAGATACGATAACCGTGACCGATTCATTTTTATTCTCCGTGGTGCTGAGCAAGAGTCATCCAAATTCATAGGTCATGACTATATCAAACTTGATCTAACTCCGATTATATCACCTCTATATCGTAAATGCGTGTTCGAATATGTGTGTTCTGGAATAGATCGAATCAAGAATTTCAATATCACAGTTTATTCTTTTTCATTGAACTCCTTGACAGAACTCAAAAGTGCTGCTGGCTATAGAAACTCAACGGATAATCTCTTGATTTCATCTGAATCTGCCTATATCTCTGAGAAGATACGACAAAAATGCAACAATAATGAATCTTCCATACAATCAATTTCTTCCCAGATTAAATGCTTCTTTGAATGGTGTGTCAGGAGCAATTATCTTATCGTCGATACCAATTTCTTTGATTATTTCACATATCATAGGAGAAAGACGGCAGAACCCAAAAAGAGTAGGCCAGATGCAGGCGTTCTAAACATCTTGTTGGAAGCGTCGCAAAAAAAAGCTGAGGAAGATCCTGCACAGTATTTAGTCATGGATGCAATTCTCAGATTATTACTTTTCCTTCCTCTTCGGATAAGTGATATCTGTACATTGCCAAGAGATTGCGTAAGACGTAGTTTGAAGCCAGGTTCTTTCTATTTACGTCATCTTTCGAAGACGGCTCATGGTAGTTATGAGGAAACAGCAATAACAAGTCGAGAAAAAGCATTGATTGATAAAGTGCTGGATTATAATCAATCTCTTATTGAAAAAACAGTTCCTGAGTTTCGCAATATGCTGTTTTTATATATTGTAAGAAAACAAAAGGACCGCATCAGAATTCCAGATAAGCTTTCCTTCCGGTTGTATATGGATATGCTTCGGAGTGAGAACAATCTTCCCATGGTCAATGCAACAAATCTTAGAAAGGAGTACATGTCTCAGGTTAAGTCATTCGTTATCAGGGAGAAAAAGGATGATGCGGAATATCTGGCATTGTCAGGCCATAAGAACCCGGATACTACTGATCGTCATTATGCCAAAACAAGAATCGAGGATTATTTTGAACAGATGTATCATGTCTATTTGGGAGAACGTCACGAGGAGATTAAGGAAAAAGTTGTGGAAACGGTTCCGACGAACCTTGAGCGTGTCGGTGATCTAGAGAACAAATGCGGTGCATGTAATGCTTCTGAGTGTCTGGCCAAGGCGGCACTCCCCTGCTTTCTGTGTAAGGATTTTATTACCTCGAAGGAATTCCTTCCGGTATTTGTGCGTATGGTTGATGGAATAGATGAAAGAATTATGGCCGCAGGTAAGCCCCATGACAAAGAGGATTTGACAGCCGTTAAAAGTGTGCTCGTCAGCTATATTGTTGAATTATCTCGAATCGTATAAGCATATGTACAAGAATTATCTTGCCAGTGATGACTGTTTCCAAAACATTGATCTTTCTTTAGATCCTCAAGTTTGTCGACTATCGGAAAACGAACGAGGTGATTATTTATCCAATGCTTTAGCTGTTTTACGCTTAAATGCTTTGGAGGGAAGTGATGATACAAGGATTGATTTCCGTAGTGATGTTTGGGATTTTCGACCTTTTCTCAGAAGGGGTGAAAAAGCCCCGAATCCAGTATTACACTTCATGGAAGTACCAAACGAGATGAAGCTAAAACTGAAGTTCTTCCTTTATTATTTTCGGAAAAAAGAAAAAGTCAAAGTTTCCACTCTTTATCTCCGTTTCGTTGGTATTAAAAGCATCATCGTTAGGGATATTCTTAATTCCAATCCTGGTTTATCGTTTGATGATATAACCACGAGGATGATTATTGACTCGATTGAATCACGTAACTTGGCTCCATATTCCAAGCATCATTACTATGAGGCTTTATATAAGTTTTATGATTATCTGACACGGGTTTGCAAGATTCCTCTCCTTGTGGATCCAATGAAACTTGAACAAGAAAATAATGATGCAATAAAGAAATCAAAACAAGGCGACACTCGTCTTCCGAACATTCCAAAGGAGGTGGCGAGAGCTATTCGGGAAAAAGCTTTGTTAGTAATGGTTGACGAAAAAGCCGAATATCGTTACCGCTTAGTCGCTTGTGCTTTGATTATGCTTTTTAATCTCGGAGTCAGGATAGATGACCTTTTGGATTTTCGAGTCGATGATTTGAAGAAGGAGGCGACGGAGGTTAATGGATATAAAGTTAGTTATATCACGTACTTTGTCAATAAATTATCTCGCCATAATTCTGAAGCATATGGTCATACAATTTATGCCTCGACAGAATGTGTAAAGGCATTTGAGATAATGCTCCAGATTCGTCTTTCTCAACCAGCATCGAGAAGGCTTGATTACTTGTTTGTATATGGAAAAAACAGTCTTTCAAAAAAGTGGTTTGGGCACGGCCTTTATCCTCTGTATATGTTCATCTTTCATCCCGAGATTTGTACTACTGACAAATACAGCGAAGTTTTTACTCCGAATTCATCATGTGATTTAAAACCTGTTTGCGGGAAGACTCTGTATTTCCCCGAGACTCGCCAGTATCGTGTCTGGTTATGCAATGATCTTTTGGCCAAAGGCGTTTCGTGGGCTTTTGTCGAGGAGCATCTCAAGCATCTAGCTGCGACAATGGCTACCTACTATGCTCGCCCAGAAGAAAGGACGCCTGAATACATTGCCTTTGCAGAGAATGTGTTTGAAACGATGTTAGTGGAGAAGGTCAATCCTATTGGTGTGGTTGGCCCCCAAATCAGAGAGAGTATCGCGAAGTTTTTGGACGCGAAGAAGTTCAATGTCGCCACTGATTTTGACTCGATAATGGACGTAATGGGTGATAAGGTATCTATCAGGGCAAAAACCGGAGGCTTCTGTTTTAAGACGTCTCTTGTCCCTTGTGCCCAAGAGAAAGGTACAGATTCTTTGCTCTGCGCCTATAATCTTTGTCCCAATGTTTATTCTTTTTACTATAATGTTGACTATTCATACTATGATTTTAAGGCCCACATTGAAGCGTATGAACAGAATGCGATGAAGGGGTTACCGAATGCAGCGACAAAGGAATTGGTTGATATTAAAAGCCTAATCGCTCGGTCCTTGGAACCACAGATTAAGCAACTTGAAGAAGAAATCAAATCTAAGGGCTTTAAGTCAATCGCTGAGAAACATCCGAATCTTATCGATATCGTTAATGACATTTCAACTGTTAAAAAACAAATCAGAGAATGGAAAACAAAGAAGATCGCCAGATAGCTAGAATGCTACTTGGGAAGAATTATGCCTGGTCAGACCTTTCTGAAAATAAAAAGAATCTCGCCAGAAAAGTGTATTCGATCTGTTCATCGAAGATTGAAAAGCTTTCAGAGTTATTCTCGCAAATAAGGCAATTGAAGTTCAGCAAGAGGTCTTTAGCTGATGAACTAGGTACAACGAGAAAAACTCTTGGTTCAAATAATCCTGAGGTGTCTTTCCTCATCGATAAGTTTATTGAGCAAGGGAAAGAGTATTGGGCTTTGACGAGTAAAGCAGATGAGGATGCACCAGACTTTTTGGAAACAAGAAAAGCAGTTATTGCAAATGACTGCGAGTTGGTCGAGAAGGATAACATTATACGTGAACTGACAAAAGAACTTCAAGCTCGTAAAAGACAGAAGGAGTCAATAGAAAGTGAAAGGGACGAATGGAGGGGCAAGTATGAGGCTTTGGCAAAGCAGATAAAAGATGGTTCATTCCCCTACTTCAAGGATAAGAATGATGATATTAGAAGTTAGGTTTTACTCGAATTCCTATCTAACATTTTGGCCCAGTTTTAAGGGGCGCTGTCCCCTCCCGTGATTACCCACATTTAAAATACGATTTTAATAATACAGCTCAAGTCTTTTGAGAAACTGGGTAAAAGGCAAAAATGCCATTTTGCTCAGATGTTTAGTTATATTGAGCTGATTATCAAATGGATATTCCTCATTCTGCCCGATTACCCACTATTCGGCTTAAGATTTTATAATCTAAATTGTGTAACAAATCAATCAAAAGGGGAGAAGCGTTCGCAACCTTGGCAATCCCATCATCTGGACCCGACCGTGGTTTTGCAAAATCCGCGTTGTACGGCGCCAGATGCAATATACCCCACCTCACGAAGTGGGACATATGACGCTTTGGCGTGTACAATGGCGTTTTTGCAATACCACTGTCGGCAAATCCCGGCTCGCAGGGTGCCCCCATTCGGCTTGTGCATCTGATTGGTCTGGCTGGCGGCGGTGTGCCTGGTGCCAGCCGAGAAGATAGAAACACCTAACTCGTTATCATTCAGTGTTTTACGCAAATATCCCTGGTAAAAATGTACCAGGGATATTCATACAAAACGCTGTGTCTCAATCATTTAGCCGCACCGGCACGAAAGAGGGATTTGGCAGTACGGGAAGTTTTTCTTATCTTCGTTTTGTTCAATGCCGATAATCAAAGATTTATATGTCGATACTGGCTGCTTTACTGCTTGGTTTGTCACTGATTCCGCAGGTCGATACGCTTCACTTCGAGAAGGGAATGTACATTGGGGAGACGCCTTCGGGAGAAGGCAAGTTGTACCACAACGAGCGCGGAATCTATGTCGGCCGGTTCAACCGGATGGTCATTTCCGGCCGGGGAATGCACTTCGAGCCTGATGGCGGTATCTATGTCGGGAATTTCGTGGACGGTGTGGAGCAAGGGTACGGCCGATACTTCATGCGTACGGGGGCCGTTTTCTGCGGGGAGTTCAACCACGGAAAGGCCAATGGGCGGGATACGCTCTATTATCCCGACGGACGGGTTTTCATCGGCATCGTCCAGAACAGCGGCGCCACCTCCCAGGGGAAGACCTACCGCAACGCAGAAGCCGCCGGCGTCACGAAACCGGTTCTCCCCGATTCTCCGCTGCGGGAGGAAGACCTGGCCTTTCTGGCCGGCATCAACGTAAACGACTATGATACGGCGGCCGTATTCCGGGATGGTGTCTCTTTCTTCGAGGCTTACATCGCGCCGCATTTCCGGTTTACGCAGTCCATGGCCGATCGAAAGGCCATCGTGCATTATGAATTCACCGTGGGGGAAGACGGCCGGATCAGCGACGTCACCATCACATCGACCACAGACAAGGAGTTCGCCAGGGAACTGGTCCGGGTGATCAAGCATTCCCCCAAATGGAAACCGGCGACGAAGGACGGCAAACCCGTCCCCTACACCATCAAGGACCAGACTGCGCATTTCGGGCGTATGGACTGACATCCCTGTGACGGGTTTTTGTTGCAGGTGAAAACCTTTGTTTTAGAGCGAGCGGTAATTGCAAGAGCCCCAGTTATTTCGTATATTTGTAGGACTATTTATAGAAACCCTGTCATGAAAAGACTCATTCCTCTTCTTGCCGCCGGGATCGTCCTTGTGTTGTCGGGCACGGGATGCATTGTGGATTCCCGGTATGACCTGTCGAAACTGAACACCGAGATGACGGTTTTCAAGGGCGCGGAATTTCCCGTCCCGTCGGTGTCACTGACCTTGGGAGACCTCCTGCAACTGGATGGTTATCAATTTATTAAGGTTGCCCAGAACGGCGATTACCTCGTCCAGTTCGACCTGGATCCCCTCGATGTGCAAGTCGAAATACCGGATTCCCACGGAGAGGTCCATATCCCGCTCGCCTACCAGCCGGTCCCCTACTCCTTCGGCAACGTTCCGGATTTCATCTCCGGAAAGGACCAGCAGTTCGAGGCGGATCTGTCCGACATGACGGTGACTTTGGAAGTGGAGAGCGCCATCCCGGCCTCCTTTACGGCCACCGGTACCGTGCAGACGCTCGTGAAGGACGCCGTCAAGGGTACGTTCCACTTCGACAATGTCGGCGTGAACCCGGGCAAGCAAACCTATTACCTGAAAGAGCAGGCGAAGTATTCCGGCGAGATCAGCGTTCCCGGACTCGGGAACATGCTCATCCCCTTCCCGGACGCCGTCCAGCTCAACAACCTGGACCTGTATGCCAATGCCCAGGAGGTGTCCGGAATCGTGGGTAACACCTATGGCCTGAGCTTCAGGACCCATGTCGAAACCCCGATCTGTTTCAGTGAGAATCACCGCATGACGATGTCCGTTCCCCTGGACGCCGAACTGGACCTGGAAGAGATCGGCCTGAAAAGGGCGATTCTCAATGTGATCTATGACAACGACATTCCGCTCAATTTCACGCTGTCCGCCTATGCGCTGGACGCCGAGGGCAAAAAGATCGACGGCGTGAAGGCGGAGACCTCCGACCCCATCTGGGGTGGGACCAGCGGAGGTCTCGTGGTAGAGCTGACCACCCAAGGGGATCTCCGTTTCGATCAGATCGTCCTCGAACTGACGATTTCCTCGGATTCCCGGATCGCGGGCATGCATATCAATCAGAACCAGGTACTCCGGCTCAGGGACATGAGCCTCTACCTGCCGGACGGCATCCAAATCCGGCTGGATACCGAGAATTAACCCTTTGAAGCGACGAATCCCATGAAAAAAAGATACCTCCTCCTGACGGCCATCCTGCTGTCGCTCGTCCCTGCCGGTCTTCACGCGCAGGACCTGGAATCCGGCTATTTCCTCGGCGGCAATCCCTATGCTTTCCGCCTGAATCCCGCCTTCCAGAGTGAACGCAATATGCTTTCCCTCGTGCTCGGCGGCACGGGAACGACTTTCTGGAGCAACCTCGGGGCCAGCACCTTCCTGTATCCCGATGCCAACGGCTACCTGTACACGTTCCTCAACGACCGGGTCAGCGCCTCGGAATTCCTCGGGAAAATCAACCAGAAGAACGTTATCGGCGCGGATGCGCGGGTCAACCTCCTGACCATCGGTTTCTGGGCGGGCCGCCGTTTCTATACGCTGGACTTCAACATCCGGAGCCTCAATTCAGCCTCCATGCCGCGGGATGTATTCCGCTTCATGAAAGACGACATGTCCGGGACCTTCGATTTCTCCGGGCTGGGATTCCGGGCGAACGAACTCGTCGAAGCCGCCTTCGGCTGGTCCAAGAATTACGGCAACGCCTTCAATGTCGGATTCCGCGTGAAGGCGCTGGTGGGCATCGCCGAGATGGAGATGGCCCTGAAGCGGATGCAGCTCTCGATGAGCGGGAACAAGTGGGAAGTCCAGGCGCAGGGTTACCTGCACGCCTCCTCCCCTTCCTTCTACGCCCCTACGCTCGAGGACGGCACCCTGGATTACCAGAACATCTCTTTCGACGACCTTACCTATGGCCCCGCCGGTTATGGCGGCGCCATCGACCTGGGCGCCAGCTGGAACGTCCTTCCCGAACTGACGCTGTCGGCCTCGATCCTGGACCTGGGCGCGATCCGCTGGAACCGGGAAATCAACGGTATCACGCCGGAAATCAGCTATTCCTGGGAACCTGCCCAGCAGGACACCGGGAGCGACGATTGGGAGGATGAACTCAGCGACTCCCTGGAGGAGCTGGTCGATGTCATCCAATTCAAGCAGGCGTCCGGGAACGGCGCCTTCGGGATGATGCCGGTCCAGCTGCTGCTCGGCGCCGAATACCGGATGCCTTTCTACGACCGTCTGTCGGTGGGCGCCCTGTACATGGGCCGTTATGGGAATGCGTTCAACCGCCAGAGTGCCCGCCTGTCGCTGAACTGGAATCCCCTCACCTGGATGAGCATGTCCACCGGCGCGACGCTCAACCGCCTGGGCGAGAGCTTCAGCTTCGCCTTCAACCTCCATCCGGCGGGCATCAACCTGCTGTTCGGCTGTGATTACATTCCCGTCCACTGCGTCCCGTACACGATCGAGGTGGATGATTTCCAGGATATCTTCCCCAACCTGGACAAGGTGGAGATCCGGGCGCCGCGCGACCAGATGAAGCTGAATTTCTACCTGGGCCTGAACCTCGCCTTCGGCCGGAGACGGCTCGATCCGGCCAAGCGGTTCATTCCCAAAGAATAGACTTTCCCTGAATCGATATACCGAAACCTATGCCTGTCACTGTAAAGACCGTCGAAAGCCGCAAGGATTTGCGCGCGTTCGTGAAGTTTCCCCTGAAGCTCTACAAGGATTGCCCGTACTACGTGCCGAGCCTCTTCTTCGACGAGATGTCCTCCCTGGACATGGACAAGAATCCCATGGGGAAGTATGCCAAGTTCGAGAAGTATCTGGCTTACAATGAGAAAGGAGAGATTGTCGGCCGGGTGGCCGCGATCATCAACGAGATCGCGAACCGCGACTGGAACCATGCGGAGGTCCGCTTCGGCTGGATGGACTTCATCGACGACAAGGAAGTCTCCAAGGCCCTGATCGAGGCGGTCGTGGCCTTTGGCAAGAAGCACGGGATGACGCAGATTTCCGGCCCGCTGGGCTTCACGGACTTCGACAACGAAGGCTGCGTGGTGGAAGGCTTCGATGATATCAGCTCCTTCAACCTCAAGTACAATTTCCCCTACTACAAGGACCATCTCGAGGCCCTCGGCTTCGGCAAGGTCAATGACTGGCTGGAATACCGGATCTTCGTGCCGGAGCAGGTTCCGGAGAAGGTTTCGCGCGCCGCGGCCCTCGTGCAGGAGCGCTACGGACTGCATATCCGCAAGATCACCAAGCGCGAGGTGAAGAAGGAAGGCTACGGCCGCAAGATCTTCGACCTGATCAACCGCACCTACTGCCATCTGTTCGATTTCACCGTCCTGCCGGACGAGGTCATCGACAGCTATGTGGACACCTATCTGGGCCTGGTGGACCTGCGGTACATCACGCTCATCGAGGACGCGGAGGGCAAGCTGGTCGCCGTGTCCCTGACGATGCCTTCCATCGCCCGGGCGGCGCAGAAGGGCGGCGGCTATCTTTTCCCGCTGGGCTGGTGGTATCTCCTCAAATCGACCTACATCAAGCACGAGGACGGCCTGGAACTGCTGATGATCGCCGTGGATCCGGATTACCGGAACCGGGGCGTGCATTCCATCATCTTCAACGAGCTCATCCCGATGCTCATCGAGGGCGGTTTCAAGTACGGCGAGTCCAACGCCGAGATGGAAACCAACAACGCCATCCAGAACATCTGGAACCTGTACCAGAAGGAATTCAAGCGCCGCCGGCGCGTGTACGGCAAGGATATCTAGGTCCATGTCCGCGTCCAGCTCCCTGCTCCCTCCCCTGCCGGAACGCATGCGTCCCGCCTCCCTGGACCAGTATGTGGGCCAGCGGCACCTGGTGGGCGAAGGATGCGTCCTGCGGAAGATGATCGAGAGCGGCAACCTCTCGTCCTTCATCCTCTGGGGGCCTCCGGGCGTGGGCAAGACGACTTTGGCCCATATCATCGCCGAGACGATGGACCGGGAGTTCTACACCCTGTCCGCCGTCACTTCCGGCGTCAAGGACGTCCGCGAGGTCTTCGACAAGGCGCGGGCGAACAGCCTGTTCAACCAGCGCGGCGCGCCCGTGCTGTTCATCGACGAAATCCACCGCTTCAACAAGGCCCAGCAGGACGCGCTCCTCGGGGCCGTGGAGACGGGCACCATCGTCCTGATCGGCGCGACCACCGAGAACCCTTCCTTCGAGGTCATCACCCCCCTCCTGTCCCGCTGCCAGGTCTTTGTCCTGAAATCCCTGGAACGCGATGATTTACAGACGCTTCTGGACCGCGCGCTGCGGGAGGACGTCCTCCTGAAGCATAAGGACATCCGGGTCGATGAGACCGAGGCCCTGCTGCGCTACAGCGGTGGCGACGCCCGCAAGCTCCTGAATGTCCTGGAGATCGTGGTCGATTCCTTCGGGGACCGCTCCCCCATCGTCATCGACAACCGGACGGTGACAGAAAGCATCCAGGAGAACATGGCCATTTACGACCAGGACGGGGAGATGCACTACGACATTATCTCGGCCTTCATCAAGAGCATCCGGGGTTCCGACCCGAACGCGGCCATTTACTACCTGGCCCGGATGATCGACGGTGGCGAGGATCCCCTGTTCATCGCCCGCCGGCTGTGCCTGTCGGCCTCCGAGGACGTGGGCCTGGCGAATCCGAACGCCCTCCTGCTCGCGAACGCCTGCTTCGAGGTGGTGTCCAAGATCGGCATGCCCGAAGGCCGCATCCCGCTTGCCGAGACCACGGTCTATCTCGCCTCCTCCCCCAAGAGCAACGGCTCGTATATGGCCATTGAAAAGGCCCTGGCGCTCGTCCGGGAGACGGGCAACCTTCCGGTTCCCCTCCCCATCCGCAACGCGCCTACGCAGCTGATGAAGGACCTCAATTACAGCGACGGCTACAAGTACGCCCACGACTATCCCGGGCATTTCGCCGACATGGAGTTCCTCCCCGAAGAAATCAAGGGCACCGTCTTCTACGACCCGCAGCCCAACAAGCACGAAAACGTCCTCCGCGCCTACCTCGAAGCCTGCTGGCCTAAGTATTATCAGAAAGGGTAGCCCACGCCGAAGTGGATGGCGAAGTTGCCGCCCTTCAGCCAGAGTTCGGGGCCGACGAGCCGTTCGTCGGCCGGACGGCAGGGTTCGTACACCTTGAAGCCCGTGTCGATGCGGACCAGGATGAAGTCCAGGTTCACGCGGAGGCCCATGCCCCAGTCGGCGGCGATGGAGTCGAAGGAGAAGTTGCTGCCCTCGAAACCGACGGTTTTCCGCAGGTCCCACACGTTGCCGGCGTCGGCGAAGACCGCCCCTTCCAGCTTCCACACGATCGGGAAGCGGTATTCGACATTGGCCTCCATCTTGAAGTCGCCCGTCTGGCTGGGGATCAGGAAGTACTCGGTCCAGGGCTCCACGCGGCCCGGTCCCAGGGCGCGGGCCTGCCAGCCGCGCATGCTGTTCGCGCCGCCGGCGTAGAACTGTTTCTCGAACGGGACGGTGGTGGAGTTGCCGTAGCCGTAGCCGGCGCCCACCAGGAAGCGGAAGGCCACCGCCTGGGTGTCCCCGTCGCCGAAGCGGAAGGTCTGGCCCAGCTGCAGTTCACCGCGGAGATACTGGGCGTACGGGACCTCCCAGATGGTATGCTGCTCGAGCGTATTCGTGGGCATCGCGGCGTTGAACAGGCTGAGGACGTTGCCGGAAACGTCGAAATTGAAGCGGCCGTACCGGTAGGAACGCTTGGGAATGGCCGACGCGTCCGTCGTGTAGTACAGCATGCCGCCCAGGCCCACGTCGAAGTGGTCCGAGTAGGCGTTCAGGAGGAACAGGTCCTCCACCAGCCGCTCCGCGAAGCTGTCCGAGACGCTGAACAGGCGCACGATGTTGGCCTGGAAAGGATAGAACTGGTAGAAGAAGTTCCGTCCGAGACTGCCCGTATAGCCGAAGCTCGTCGTGATCATCATCCGCTTGTACTCCGGCCGGTCCTGGTAGCTGAAACCGAGGGAGAGGTCCGTATGCGGCAGGTTCGGACCGCGGAACAGGGAGTTGGGCAGGCCGATGAGCTTGGGGATGCGGAGGGTGCTGGAAATGCTGAATTCCGTGGACCGGACGGGCTCCCGGAGCTTGAACTGGAAGTTGCCCTTCAGGCCCAGGTTGAGGAGTTCGCCGCCGTGGAAGAAGTTCCGGTGGTAGTAGTTGAGCTGCGGGGAGACGCCGAACAGGCCGGTGGAGTTCACCGAGGCTTCCAGGTTCGCCTTGAAGCCCTGGACGCCGCCGTTCAGGAGGTTGATGTCGCAGTCCACGACGTCGTCCGAAACCGGGTTCATCGCGATGTTCACGCTGTTGAAGACGGACAGGTTCGACAGGCGGGAATAGGTGGCGTTCACCGCGCGCTCGCTGTAGGGCATGCCGGGCCGCAGGACGTTCAGTTCCTCCAGGATGTAGGTCCGGATCGGGACTTCCTCCGGATGGGACAGGGTGACCTGGCCGATGGTGAACTTCCGGTGCGGTTTCGCATTGTCCGGGGAGCCGCTGCGGGGATAGTCCCGGATGGCCATGACGAGGGCGGCCGTGCCGTCATGGGACAGGGTGTCCGCCTCGCAGAAGTAGTAGCTCTTGTCGAAACCGAAGTAGCCGCGGTTCCGGAAGAATTCCGCGGAGCGGACGGTTTCGGCCTCGAGGGACGCTTCGGACAGGATCTGCCCTTCCTTGATGGTCGTGCGCGGCAGGTCGCTCTCGAATTCCTGGCGGAACTCCGGGTCGTCGGGGAGTTCGTAGCCGATGGAGCGGATCCGGTACTGCTTGCCGGGCTTGACGAAATAGGTCACATAGGCCTTCTTGTCCTTGTACTTCACGTCGCTGGTCACCTGGGAGCCGTAGTAGCCGATGTATTCCAGGTGGTTGCGGATGTTGTCCATGCTGGCGTCCACCTGGCTTTCGCTCAGGACCACCGGCGGGGTGCCGGGCTTGCGGATTCCGAAAAGGGAGGAACTGGGTTTCTGCGCCAGGTAGGAAGCGAGTTCCGAACTGCTGACCTGCTTGCCTTCGACCTTGATCTTGTTGCCGGCAAGGCGATACTCCCCTTCCGCCAGGCGCTGGGCTGCGCAGCCCGTCAGGAGCGCGCCGGAGAGGACGGCGAGTATGAGATTTTTGCAGTTCATTCCTACAAAATTAACACTTTTCCGCATTAATTGACAAGAATAATCGATAACTTTGCAAGGTATGAGCATTTCCAAGAACGAATTGCGGCAGGTCCGCTCCCTTGCGCAGAAGAAGTTCCGGGACGAGACCGGGCTCTTCGTGGTCGAAGGCGAAAAGATGGTCTCCGAGGCCCTGGCATCGGGGTTCGAGGTCGTCTCCGTCTATCGCCGGGACGAAATCGGCGAGGAAGCGATGGCCCGCCTGTCGCAGCTCTCCTCCCCTTCTCCGGCGCTGGCGGTCGTCCGGCAGCCCGCGCCGGCGGCGTTCCGGCCCGTGAAGGGCCTGTACCTGGCCCTGGACGGCATCCGGGACCCCGGCAACCTGGGCACCATCCTCCGGGTGGCGGACTGGTTCGGCATCGACGCGGTCATCGCTTCGCCCGACACGGTGGAACTGTACAATCCCAAGGTGGTCCAGGCCACCATGGGCGCCATCTTCCGCGTGCCCTTCCACCGGCTGGAGATCCCGGCTTTCTGCCGGTCGGTCCTGGCCGGCGGCGGACATGTGTACGGAACGTTCCTGAATGGGGAAAACCTGTATTCCAAGACGCTGGACTGCGGTTCCGCCGCCCCTTCGGTCATCGTGATCGGGAATGAGTCCAAGGGCATTTCGCCCGAAACGGCCGCCTGCGTGAGCGACCGCCTTTTCATCCCTCCCTACCCCGCGGACGACCCGGGCTCCGAATCCCTGAACGCCGCCATCGCGACCGCCGTCACCGTCGCTGAGTTCCGCCGACGCTCTTTGTAACTGATTGATAATCTATCGTTTAAATGCGCAGGGGTGCACCGGCCGGTGCACCCCTGCGACACGAAGTGACGATTCTTCAATCAGATAAGCGAAGCGACGAAATCGTTTTCGGGCACGCGGAGCGTGACGGTCTGCGGCGCCGTGCCGGCGTCGGCCGGGATGGAGACCGTGATGTCCGCGGCGGGGCCGAAGTTCGCCACCACGAGCCAGGTTTCGGCGGCGTCGGCGCGGAGGAAGGCGAAGTGTCGGTCCGGGTTGAAGCCGGCCTCCTGGCAGTAGCAGAGGTCGTAGGTGCGGCCCTCGGCGAAGGCGGGCCGCTTGGCCAGTTCCAAGGCCGCGCGGTAGCGGGCCAAAATGGCCTTCTGATGCTCCGAGAGGCCTGTTTCCGGGTTGTCGATGTACGCCCGGAGGGCCTGGAGGCTCTGCACGGTCCACCAGTCGAAGATGGAGGTGCGGCCGTTGACGCCGCTGAAAGGCTCGGCATCCATGCCCCGCTCCCCGATCTCCTGCCCGAAGTAGAGCATGAAGGAAGCGGTGTTCAGGAGCAGCGACACGCCCAGGGCGGCGTAGCCGGCCTCGGCGCTGCGGGCGAAGAAGTCGGAGGCCACGCGCTGCTCGTCGTGGTTCTCCAGGAAGTCCAGCATGCGGGGCTGGAGGTCGCCCAGGAACTGCCAGTTCCAGGTCAAT
>JAFYYM010000101.1 GCA_017557535.1 Bacteroidales bacterium
GGAACCACCATCTATCATAAGATGGTTTCTGACTGTCTGGATATCGGAGAGATTTTCTTCAATGCGGAAAATTTCAAGGATCCCCGCGACCACAGCAAAAACAAGATCGAGATACTTGTCTGGGACCGCGCCCAGGAGATTGAGAAGCTCAAGAAGTCACCTGTCAGGGAGCACCGGATTGTTGGAGAAACGCTCGACATGTATCTCAATCAGGATGCCGGGGCATACAACTTCGGAAGGATGGACAAGGTCTATCTCCTCAATTATAAGGGCCCGGAGCGCAAAGACCCCCAAATTAACATTATCGGAGCTACTTCTCCGGCTACTCTGTTTTTCAGTTCCGCTAACGACCTTACATATGTTTCCGACCACCTTCGTTTCAGGAACAACGATAGGCCGTTCGATTCCCAGTATACGCCATTGTATAAGCGTGACATCGAATTCCAGAGATTCCTGTATGCCCTCCGACTGAGTATCGGCAAGACCACGTTCGCATCCTTGTTTGCTGATGTTGACACGTATATGGATCAATCATACGGATTCCTGAGTGAAGAGTACAAGGCAAAGATCGATGCTCTGACTGAAGAGTCAATTGATGATTACGAAGTCCTTACCGATGGCGGCAACAACCGCGTCGATATTCTCGGATATCCGATGCGCAAGCGCAATGAAACCGGCGTGATAGACAGTGACTTCGAGATCCTTGCCACAAACAGGACTGCTATTAAGCCCCTTGTCCTGCCGGTCGAGCCGGGTAACACCTACAAGCATCTGAACTATGTCCAGGGTCATTGGGAAGAGACTTATCAGGCTCCTGTCCATGATAATGCCGATCTCGCCAGCCGCCAGCTCCCTTACGTTGGCTTGAAATATCCATACCTCACCATCGATGACTTCCTGACGAGGGATATGGTCTTCCTCCCTTATTCCTTCAATTCGAATGATTTCTACAACGGGAACAGGGATCCCAGGAAGAGCAATAATACTTTCCTTCTTCCTCTCACCAAGACCTTCTTCCAGTATTTTACTGTAGATGATCTTAAGGGCACGATGAAGGATGGGAAGAATATGTTCGAGATACAGCCTTTGCAGGGCGGCAGTGTAAATGTTGAACTTCGCATACCGATCAAGAGGGGAGGCTATATCCGCTACACTAGAATGTATGTGCCGAACAAAGCCATTGAACTCGCGGAGAATTCCGGCTGTATTACTGAAAAGCAGTTCGGCCTCGGCGTAATGCCTCTTGTACGGTTCGGAGAGGGGATCCTTCCCAGCTATCGCATTGCGATGTTCAGCAAATCCTCCCGGAGTGAGCTTGAATTCGCAAACGGAGACAGCACCTGCCAGGTTGAGCATCATGTCGTCCGTCGTGACGCTGACCAGAATGCCTGTAGCGTAGAATCCTATGTCCTGGAACGCAACTTTGACGTTATTTATGCCACGGTCGATGGTCTGACTAACGTTATCATTCCCAAGTTCCGCAAGGCCTCTGGCGGTTCGCAGTTCACCTTCGCAATCGATTTCGGAACCACGAATACCCATATAGAATACTCCGTGGACGGCTCGTCCCCCAGAGCATTTGACATGCCTTCGGCAGAGTCCCAGCTTTGTCGCCTGAGTACCGATTACGATGAGCAGGAAGCGATTGATATCAACGTGGCCTTTGACGAAGCCTTTATCCCGGAAACTATCGGAGACAACTCCGACTACCAGTTCCCTATGAGAACCGCATACGCTGAGTGGACGGATGTCAATTATCAGAAGCATACCGAGACTCTTGCTGAGGGTAATATACCGTTCCGCTATGAGAAGGCCCGTAATCCGCTATACAATAAGGTTAAAACCAACCTCAAGTGGTCTTCTGCACAGGAAGCCAATACCCGTGTGAAGCTTTATATTGAGAGTCTCTTTATCTTGATGAGGAATAAGGTTCTTCTCTCCGGTGGCCGCCTCTCTGATACGAAGGTAATCTGGTTCTACCCGGCAAGTATGACGGAATTCCGTCTCAATGCCTTCCGGGGAGTATGGGAGAATCTCTTCGCCAAGTACATCAATCCTAATTCCAGCGACAAGCTCCTGTGCCTGTCCGAGTCGGCAGCTCCGTATTTCTTCTACAAGAATCGTCGCGGCTTGACATCCAATGCTGTCACCATTGACGTGGGCGGCGGTACGACAGATGTGCTGGTCATAAAGGACGATGTGCCGGTTGCCATGACCTCTTTCCGCTTTGCTTCCAATGCGATATTCGGAGATGGTTATAACTGGAGCCCGGAGACCAATGGCTTCGTCAAGAAGTATAAAGGCGAAATCAACGATCGACTGGTTGGCAATTCGACGTATCTGAAGGATGCCCTGAACGCCTATCAGGAAATCATGAATTGCGACAATTCCAGCGATATCGCGGCCTTCTTCTTCTCTCTGGCGAGCAATGCTTCTGTGGTCAAGAACCGCATTCCTCTGGATTATCTGGCCATGCTCTGCGACGACCCGAAGATGAAGTACGTCTTTATCGTCTTCTATGGTTCCGTGATATACCACATCGCCAAGATGATCAAGTCCAAGAATCTGCCGATCCCTCAGGTAGTGGCCTTCAGCGGTAACGGTTCCAAGACCCTCAACGTGCTTTCGCCGTCCGACCAGACCATCTCCGAGTTTGTCACCCGCATCTTCCGCAAGGTATTCGGTGAGTGCCCGGATATCCGCGTCATCAAGGAAAAGGAGCCCAAGCTTGCAACAAGTAAGGGCGGCATCTATTATGACAACTCCTTGTCTTATGATGGTATCGAGAAGCTTCGTTTCTCTCTTCTGGGTTATGACGATACCACATCCACAGAAGGGAAGAAGTACAACGAGGTTAACAATGACGCCGCCATCGAGGCCGTGAGCAGGAATGTCAGCAAGTTCATTGACGAGCTTTTCCATATTTCCGATGCCAACAAATTCATGGTCAGTTCCATGGGTGCCGACCCGAGCCTGTTTGAGCAGATTCCGGGACTCTGCAAGTATAATCTTGTCGAATTCACCAGGCAGGGCCTCAAGGCTAAACTGAACGAACTCAGCGATTGGGGGCAGGATCCTTCCGCTCCAATCGAAGAGACGATGTTCTTCTATCCTATTGTCGCCATGTTGAATAACCTCGCACGCGAGATAAGCAATAAGTAGACGATGAACTCTACAACTATCTTTTTGCTGGTAGCATTAATCCTGGCACTCATTGCACTCGCTGTTGCCGTGCTTGCGTTTCTCAAAGCTCAGAAGGCACTAGAGAAGACCAATCGTGACCGGATTGACAGACTGGCCCGGAAGACATTCGATCAGCAGTTCGATATGTTTTACGGTCAGAAGATCAAGAATCTTGTCCATGATGAATTTGTGAAACAGCAGGCCAAGCCTGCGTCAGTAGCAAAAGACGTCGCAAGCGTCCCGTCATCCCAGGGTAACGACAATTCTCCTGCTGCGACAGAGGCTCCTGAAAAGCCGAAGGATGATGGACCGGTTGAGATCCCACTCCCGGAACCCGTCACGATTTATACGGGTTCATATCGGACGGGCAGCTTCAGGCACACGACCCTTACTCCGGATGAAAAGACCATCTTCACCATTACTGCCGAGAGTAAGGATGCTGTCGAAGGGGTCCTGAATATCGACATTAATGCCTTTGATAAGATTATCCTGACGCCGGATTATCTTGAAGGGGCCTGTACCTATAGCGGATCGGGATCACAGCTGCGCGTGATTCAACCCGGAACTGTATCCAAGGAGAATGGCTCCTGGGTCGTCAAAGAACCGATTATTGCTGAATTTAAATAATTGTATTTAAGCCTATTATGCTGAATTTTGCGGGCTTCGCAGTAGAGTTCATTATTGTTGCGGTCATTGTGATCCTTCAGTTTCACTACTTCCGAGCAAACGTTAAGAAAAGGAAACAACTCAAATCGATATTCCCTGACGATATTGACACTCACCTTTCTGCCGTACAGAATGAAGAGGGTGTGACTCAAATCGCCATCGACAGTGAGGACAATGAGTTGCTTACGGATGAGATCATTGACCCCATCAACTCATACCTGGACAAGAACAAAGGGGCTACTGACTACCACATCATAAAGGATCTCACGGACCGGGCTTGCGACAAGGTTCAGGACGAGGTTGATTCATACAATCCCGTGCCTCTATACCTTGGCCTTTGCGGAACGATGCTCGGTATCATCATGGGTATCTTCTTCCTTTGGTTGAGTGGCGGTCTCGATTCTCTTCTCGCGTCCAATATCATAAAGGAAGGTATGGATGCCGCTGCAATCACTGAAGCCGAAGAGGCAGCGCGTGCGTCTGCTTCCAACGGTATCCAGCATCTTCTGGGAGGTGTGGCCATCGCCATGTTTGCCAGTCTTTGTGGTGTCATCCTGACCGTTATCGGGACTCATCAGACCAAAGATGCCGTCGCCAGCAACGAAGCCGGGAGGAACAAGTTCCTTTCGTGGATCCAGACAAACCTTCTTCCAAGGATGAGCGGAGATGTCGTCAGCACCCTTGGTGTCTTTTACACTAACCTTAACAGGTTCAACAATACATTCTCGCAGAATTCACGCGACCTTAAGTCGGCCTTTGAAGAGATCCAGAAAGCATATAAGGGCCAGACTGAATACACTAAGGAACTTAACAAGCTGGACATCGCCAAGGCTCAGTTGGCATTCTCTGCACTTGGAAATGCGACGGAGAAGATCAACGACCTGAACGCATTCCTGCAAGGATCGTCACAGTATCTAGCGAGCGTTGTCGCCCTGACTGAGAAACTTGACACCGCTGACTCAAGGACAAAGGCAATCGAGCGGATGGGACAGTTCTTCGAGAGCGAAATTGAGCAGATCTCTGCGAGAAAGGCTCTTCTTTCCGAAGCGGTCGGCAAGATTGACCTCAACCTCAAGAATTCCATCGAAGGCCTGAAAGACACCTCCGACAACGAAGTCGCCAAGTTCCAGGGACACCTCAACAAGCTTTATCTTGATTTCCAGAAGGCTGTAGAAGACCAGCAGGATCTTCTTGAGAAAAAACTCACCGAATCCTCCCTCTACATGGAGCAGTTCAAGCGTCTGGAAACAATTGAGGGCCAGCTTTCCAATCTTCTTACAAGCGAATTGTTTACCGAGAAGGAGGATGCCCAGATTGCAAAGCTGGAGGCTCAGATAGGAAAGCTTGAACGCATAGAAGCCGCGATTAACCGCCTTTCTGAAACCATGACCAAGCGGTCTGCCGCAGTGCCTCAGACGGTAATGCAGCAGTCATTGTTTGATAACCCTCAGCCCCAGGATTTGAAAGTGAAGGTGAACCTCCCGGTTCCTCGCTGGTTGGCTTTCACCACATGCGGCGTTCTGATTGCGGCAGGCCTGTTCACAATCATTTACCCTCTCTTGCTTAAGATTCTCGCGTAACAATGGCCAAGAAGAAAAGAGAATCCTTTTTCTGGACAAGCTATTCTGACTTGATGACGAGTCTCTTCTTCATCATGCTCAC
>JAFYYM010000102.1 GCA_017557535.1 Bacteroidales bacterium
AACAAGATCCTCGACGCCGACCCGTTCCAGACCATCGACCAGAAGGCCGTCGGCCAGCTGGTGAAGATCGGTGTGGACAAGGGCCGTTCCCGCCGTCCGAACCTGATGTGCGGCATCTGCGGCGAGCACGGCGGCGATCCGAAGTCCATCGAGTTCTTCAACACGATCGGCATCGACTACGTCTCCTGCTCTCCGTTCCGCGTGCCCATCGCCCGCCTCGCCGCCGCCCAGGCCGAAATCAAGCAGGGGAAGTAAGGATTGCTACCATTTCGAGTTTCGCCCGACCGCCATTCCGAGCGCAGCAAAGAAACCGATCACTTGAGGGGTTGACCAAAAAGTCAAGTTGACTTTAGGTCAGCCTCTTTTCTTCCATTGCATCACTTCCCTCAGGCGTATGCAACTGAGGATTGATTAAAAGATGGTAACCACTGTCCCCTTTAACCTTCGTCCATTCTGCCCACCGCCTCTTTTCCCGTGCCATACATCGCATCTAACTCATTCATAATCAATCATATAAACATAGGTCTATGTTCCAAAAAGGCAAAGACCACAACGTAAAATATTGATGGTCAGCATGTTGGGATATACACCGATGTGGGGCCTTGTAGTGATATCGATGTACCTGTCTCCCGACAACCCACAAAAAAGGGGCCGGCTCACTATTGAGTCAGCCCCTTCCATTTTTCCAGTCTTTCCTCAATAACTGTGTAAAACAGCCCCTTCCACACAATAATCGGCCGAAATGGTCAAAAAATGTGTAGAAGGGCTTGATATACACAATTATTGGAAGAATGAAAGGGGAACCATAACCCGCTAAATCGAGCTGTTGAAGCTCGTCATTTTTCCGTTCTCGAACCAGATGAAAATCCACTCTTCAACAGAATCATCGGAAGTGAATGGTGCCACGACCTCCAAATCCAAGCGATACTGTGTTCTTCTGTTCGACGTGTATACCCGATGAAGTGTCCATGTTCCAAACGCTAGTCCTTCCCTTACGGTACGCTTTGGACCGAAATACTTCAGGAACAGTTCTTCTGGCATTCCGATCTCCAACTGATAATTCCTGGCCTTGTCGACATATTTCTTGCCGTATTTCTTGCATTCCGCATTATATTCCGCCTCTTCCTTTTCCCGTTTAGCACGCAACTCTGCCTCTTCCCGTTCACGTTTCGCTTCATTTTCCCTGGCGATTCTTTCATTTTCAGCGGCTATCTCGGCATCGACTGCCTCTTTCCACTCAGAGTAGCTTCCTCCCCCGATGAAATACTGTTTTGTCCCGTCACCACTTGTACTTACACCGGTATTATACTCAATGTCATGAATGTCCTTTACGCCAAACAGGAGATATGATATCAAATCCCAATCAGCATTCTGGAGATTACCATTACCATGGCAAAGGACGCTGCCGGCATAGGTCGATCCGTCCGCATATGTGATGGAGACAGGATTGGCTGTCTCCAGTTGCTTTTGGTATTTATATGGCAAATTCCTATACCCGGGAAAATCTTCCCGGATTCGCGGAATATCATCATCCTTTCTTATGAACACATAATTATCCCACTCATTCCCAAAACGATGATAGTACTCTACCGGTAAGTAAATATCCGAGAAATGGATAAGAAGAAGATCGGACAGATCGTCGTTCTCAACCAAATAAATAATCCTGTCAGTACCGCCTGGGTTTCCGCTTATTGCCAGGACTTTGAAGTCGTCTTCTCCCATCAAGTAATACACCTCGTTTTCGACAAAGTCCCGTTTCTGCAACTCCCACTTATCCGGACGTACAAATACTATACGATGAGGGAATCTTACCCGATAATTATCCGCATCGTCAATATGCTTCTGCAGATTTTTCATTATATCGGAAAAAACATACCAGGCACCCCTCTGGGTATACAAATCCGTACTGGTAAAACGAATATAGTTCCACATCAGGTTTTCTTTATCCGGCATACTCATTTCAAAGGATTCCGAACCATATTTCCTTGTGAAGTGCAGTATTTCATCTTCATCAAGGATGTAGGTTTCTCCTGCATCCGTCGTGATCGAACCTTTTGAGAGCGTATAATTGACATAGGAGGGATGCAACGCATATTCAATAAGACCTTTGAATACATAGTTTGAGGGAAACAGGATTTCCCCCTCAATCGTACCGCTTTCAACGGATACCGGACAATTGAAAGTGCCCATCAGGATATCGGCATATTGCTTGTAGACAGATTTGACCGTTATCGATCCATTGCCCGACGGCACTTTATTCTCAACCTCGCCGACATAGATGACCTGGCCGGTTTTTCCATACTTTATCTTCTTGTCCCGGGATAAAGCATCTGAGGAAAAGACTATTGACAATAATCCACACAGAAAGATGATGAATGCTTTTTTTATCGTTTTCATTGACAAACGGTTATTAGAATCAGTTTTGGCAAAAATACTGTATTATCTCCATCAAAACAATAGTGGAATGGGCTTCAAAATATGTTTGTATTTCTTTTTCCTTTTCACTACTTTTTGTTACCATAAGACCACACGCCTTATGGAAACCACTAAACCTTTACGCCAGGAATATCACTCTCCTGCGTTGCGAATCATCCCTCTCATCCCTGAGAATGCCATCTGCGAAAGCCCCGTTCCCGGGGGCAACGAAGATATCGGTTATGAAGACTGGGACTAGACGATGGAGGAACGAATCATGAGAAAGTGTTACGTCCTTGCCGCCGTTCTCGCATTGGCGGCCTGCTCACGGAGCCAGGTGACGGATATCCCCGGCTCCCCGGTTTTGTCCCTTGTCGCCCAAACGGAGGGACCGGCCGAATCCAAGACCGTCGTGGAAGACGGGACCCGGGTCTTCTGGGAGCCGGGAGATGAGATTAAAGTATTCTCGGCAAAAAAGTCGGGCAAGTTCGTCACCGACCTCACCGATCCTTCAAACACGGCCACTTTCATGGGAACATTGGGAGATGAAGCCTGGACCGAAGGCATGGACCTTTGGTCCGTGTATCCTTACAATGAGGCGGCTACTTTCAACGGAAGGGCGATTACGACGGACCTCCCGGCGGAACAGACTGCAAGGGAAGGATCGTTCGGAAAGGACATGAACCTTTCCGTTGCCCACTCTACGACATCATCCCTCCAGTTCTACAACGTGGGCGGCGGTGTCCGTTTCTCCCTTTCGCAGGATGGAATCTCTGAAGCGGTTCTCGAAGGGATGAACGGTGAAGTACTCGCCGGAAAGGTTCGGATCGAGTTCCGGGACGGTGTTCCGGCCATCCTGGACGTGACGGATGGGAAGACCTCGATAACCATCACTCCTCCCGAGGGGGAAACGTTCAAGAAAGATACATGGTATTACGTCGTGGCCATCCCCGGATCCCTGGAAAAGGGCTTCACGCTGCATTTCCGCAAGGGTGACAACTATGGTTCCAATGTATTTGACAAGGCAGTCACGGTCAAGCGGGGCATCTACGGCACCCTGACCCAGGCGGACAAGGGTATCAGCTTCACGACGGTAACGGACAACATCATCCACTTCAAGGATGACCTGGTGAAATCCATCGTGGTGAAGTATTTCGATACGGACGGTGACGGGGAACTTTCCTACCGCGAAGCGGCGGTCGTCCGCTCCTTCCTGGTGGACGAATCGGAAACCCGGGCCGACGACGGCAAGGTGAGCATCTTTGCCGGTACCGATATCACCTCCTTCGACGAACTGGTCTACTTCACCGGTCTGACCCGGATCGAGGAAGGCGCCTTTGCCGGATGTACAGAGCTTGAATCGGTGACCATCCCGGAAAATGTCGTCGTCATCGAAGACGACGCCTTCAATGGCTGCTCCTCCCTGGAGTCCATTACGCTGACATCCGAAACACCCCCTGAAATCGGCACCGACGCCTTTGCCGACACGGGCGACTGCCCGATCCTGGTCCCGGAAGGTACCGAGGAAGAGTATGCCGAGGAGTGGGGCGAATATGAAGACCGGATTCTGGGCTACGACCCTGTCGGAAGTTCCCAGCCGGGCGGCAATGAAGGAATTGGATATGATCAATATTAAAAAACAGATATTTATGAAAACCCGTTTCATTTGGGGAGGTTTGCTGTGCCTCTTGGCCCTCTCCTGCACCATGACCCGTTTGGAGCCGGATGTCACGACCACATCGGTGGAACTGACTTTCCAGGCCAGTCTCGGCGATAACCAGGACACCAGAACGGTCCTTCAGGAGGACCGGATGTCCATCTGGTGGACTCCCAATGATTCCATCATGGTATTTTGCGGAGACGCATCCGGATTGTTCATCTCCACCAATACGGAGCCTGCGGCCATCGCATCGTTCAAGGGTTCATTGGATGTGGTCACCGGCACGATTGACAATGAGAACAACCCGGCCACTTTCATGGCCTTGTATCCCCGTACGTATACCACCTCGTCTCACTTTGGCAATACCGTTAAACTCCTTCTCCCGGATAAACAGATTGCCGCAGACAATTCTTTCGCCCGGGATATGTTCCCGGCAGCCGCCATCTCCACCAATTTGAACCTGAGTTTTTACAATATCTGCGGCGGTATTGTCTTTACGGTGCAGGACGAAGGGATCAAGTTCGTGACGTTGACCGGAAACAATGGCGAATTCCTCGCCGGATACAGTACTGTTTCCTTCTCCGGCAACATCCCCAGCGCTTCAGTGGATGATGGATTGACCTCCATTACCCTCAAGGCTCCTGGCGGCGGAACCTTTACCCCCGGCGTCCGTTATTTCATTTCCGTGTATCCCCAGACACTCGAACAAGGTTTCACCCTGGCGTTCCAAAAGGCGTCGTCCAAGAGCGAAGTGACCTGGACCAAACCGGCCACGATCAAGCGGTCCCGTTTCCTGGTCCTTGAGAATGCCGATGCGGAGGCGGGCGAGTACGAGTTCGCCATTCCGGAAGAGGCCTTGAATGAGATGGATGCAATGATGAATTGTTTTGCCTCCAAGATTGCCTCCCAGGGGGGTGCGAGCCTCTATGCTCCCTTACGTATACTCTATAATTATTGTGGCGATGACGTTTACAGTGCAGGCTCTTATTTCAATGATATTGAACCGGCGGCTACATTGAATGAGTTCCGGTACGATGCCAGCAATGATGTCGTCAAGCTCATGTACACCAATTTCTACACATTTGTCCGCCAGGCGACTTACGTCGTAGAGAAATACAAGGACGATTTACCTGTCGTTGCGGCACATGCCCGGGTCCTGCGCGCTTATGCCCAGATGATGCTCGCCATCGGTTGGGGTATGCCTCCGGTGATAGACCATGTCCTGGCTGATTCCGAATTCCCCACCAACAACGTCTATACCCAGAAAGAAATCCTCGAATGGTGCGCACAGGAATGCGAAATCGCTGCTCAATCCCTTGGCGAACGCGAGAGCCCGCAGGACATTGAGGGCGCCTACAAGGTTACCAAAGGATTTGCACAGGCTATAGCAGGAAAGGCCTACCTGTTTGCCGGGGAGTACCAGAAAGCGAAGGTCCAGCTCAATCAAGTCATCCTCTCCGGGAAGTATGAACTGGTCCCCGGCGAGCGCTTCTGGGAAAACTTCCACGTCGAAGGCGATGGAAACGAAGAGAAACTCTTCGAACCGAACCTGGAATACGATCCGACGGTATCTACGTGGGGTATGATGCAATACACGACATGGATGGAATCCAATATGCTCAACTGGCGGTCCGACCGTTTCGTAACCTCTCCGCAACTTGGTTATACCGGCAATAATCTGGGATGGGGTAATCTGGGTGTTCCGGAGGCCTTCGCCGAGGCATTCGTCGCCAATGACGGCAAGGATTCTTACCGCTTGAACACCACCATCATCCACATTGATGACGTTGTGGGAGGTACCATGTACGCGGATGACAATCTGAACGGAATGAGCAAGGAAGATAAACTGGCCAGTACCAATGTCGGAATCAGTGACACGCGCGGTCTCTATGGACAGTCCTTCTGGCTCCCGTTCAAGCAACTGGTCAAAGGCACGGACTTCAGTCCCAGTTATGGGAATACCCTCCGGATGAACAACTACACCATCATGCGCTACGCGGAGGTCCTGCTCCTCTATGCGGAAGCCTGTCTGATGACCGGAGACTCCGCCGGAGCACTCGATGCCATCAATCAGATTCAGCGCCGTGCCGGTTCCCAGACGGTCAGCACTACGGTCAACATGGATGTCCTCAAGCGGGAAAAGCAATTCGAAATGTGGATGGAAGGCTGCCGCTGGGCCGACCTTCTCCGCTGGGGCGATACCGAAGGGGTTGAGCAGGCCGGACATGACGTGCCCGTTCTCTATGACAAATTCTTCCGGACCCCTCAGGAGGGCGACAGGAATGTAGTCTGGGAGAACGGCACCGAAGCGAACAGTCGGTTCTATCTTGTCTCCACGCACGACGCCATAGATGAAGGCTATCAGGTTGGATTTGTCGCCGGGAAACACAACCGCTTCCCTTACCCGCAGACCGAAATGGACGCCAACCCGAACCTCACCCAGAACCCGGGTTGGTAATCCCAGCCTCGTATAGGACGAAAAGCCAGCCCTCAGTTCGAGGGCTGGCTTTTTCATGAGCAAAAAAGCCCGTATTTGCTCATGGAATGTATCGGTTGAGATGAATATTTGTGCAAAACGGACCGATTTACACATATTTCGGTCAAAACAGGGGATATTCGTGCAGGGAGGGCTGTTTTGCACAATTATGGGCTGAAAACAAGAAAAAATGTGCGAAACAGGGTGGTTTCGCACATTTATCTGACGAAAAGCCTCTTGCGAGGGGGAAAAACTAGTACCGGTTCAGCGGGCGGCCGGCAGTCATCATGTTGACCTTGCGGAGAACGTCCTTGAGGACCTTTTCGTGGGCCGCACGCTCCGCAAGCTGCTCTTCCGTGGGTTCCTTCGCCGTGAGAGCGGCGAAATGGGCGTTGGAGGAAGCGAGGACCGTGTCAATCAGCTCCACGATGTCCAGCATGTCCTTCTCCACGAAGCCGCGGGAGGTGATGGCCGGAGTGCCGATGCGGAGACCGCTGGTCTGGAAGGGACTGCGGCTGTCGAACGGGACCATGTTCTTGTTCACGGTGATGTCGGCCTTCACGAGCTGCGTCTCGGCGACACGGCCGGTCAGGTCCGGGAACTTGGTGCGCAGGTCGATGAGCATGAGATGGTTGTCGGTTCCGCCGGAGATGATCTTGTAGCCCCTGCGGAGGAATTCGGCACACATGGTGGCCGCATTGGCGATAACCTGTTTCTGATAGGTGACGTACTCCGGCTGGGCGGCCTCGTAGAAGGCCACGGCCTTGGCGGCGATCACATGCTCGAGCGGTCCGCCCTGGATGCCGGGGAATACGCTGGAGTTCAGGATGGCGCTCATCTTCTTGATCTCGCCCTTCGGGGTGGTAAGGCCCCACGGGTTGTCGAAGTCCTTGCCCATCAGGATGATGCCGCCGCGCGGTCCGCGGAGGGTCTTGTGGGTGGTGGATGTGACGATGTGGGCGTACTTGACCGGGTTCTTCAGAAGACCGGCGGCGATGAGGCCGGCGGTATGTGCCATGTCGATCCAAAGGATGGCACCCACCTCGTCGGCGATCTTGCGCATCCGCTCGTAGTCCCATTCGCGGGAATAGGCTGAGGCGCCGCCGATGATGAGCTTGGGCTTGAATTCCAGGGCCTTGCGCTCCATTTCGTCATAGTCCACAAGGCCGGTTTCGGGGTTCAGCCCGTAGGCGACCGGCTTGTACAGGATACCGGAGGCGTTCACGGGAGATCCGTGGGTGAGATGGCCGCCCATCGACAGGTCCAGGCCCATGAAGACGTCGCCCGGACGGAGGCAGGCCATCGTGACGGCCATATTGGCCTGCGCGCCGGAATGCGGCTGGACGTTCGCGTATTCCGCGTCGTAGAGCTTGCACAGGCGGTCGATGGCGATCTGTTCGATCTGGTC
>JAFYYM010000103.1 GCA_017557535.1 Bacteroidales bacterium
CGTCACCGCCCTGTCCAAAGGCTCTTTCGGCATGTACTTGATGCACCTGTTGTTCCTTGCGCCGATCGCGGGCCTGGTCATCGGCGGAGACCCCGCCTCGCCCCTCCTGCCTGTCTGGCTCGCCATCCCGGTCATCGCCGTACTCACCTTCGTCTGCTGTGCGGTCACGACCAGCCTGCTCTCCCGAATTCCGGGCAGCAAGTGGGTGATCGGGTGTTAGCGAGGCGTTTGGGGCGGAAAACGACCGCCCAACCGTGTGTTGTATAGTGTTTATAATCAGTGCTTTACAAGAAATCAAACCTTCGAAGGTGTATAATAGCAGAAAATTATGTGCTTTTGAATGCTTTTGTTTGCTTCTAGTATAGCCGTAAAACACCCAATTGCTTCTTCTTGAAACTGGCCAAATGCCGGAACGATTTTTGGCCAAATGCCGGAATGATGTCCCGATAGGGTGCCTGAAGGATTAAAACCGCCGGGAGATACAACCGCTGACATGCAAAAAGGTGATACACCGTTGCCGACTGTATCACCTTAGGCTTTTGTATTAAAACGATAGGCGAACTTTATGGGATAAGGTTCAACAAAACCTGTGAGTTCCCGCAGCTGGATAACTCCCGTTCGTTGATGAACTGAACAACATCGAGGAAAACGTCTGTCTCGAAGTTGGCTTGGAGAAAGTTCTTGCAGTTGATAATCAAGAACTCATCATCATCAAGAAAGACCTCACTCAATCCCGCTTCTGGCTGTCTCATAGATGATAGGCAGTCAATCAGGGCATCCCAATTCATCCCGAAGAAATCAGGGAACCCTAAATCCTCTTTTAATACTTTAAGCAGTCCCTCTTTGTTGAGGTTATCAAAATTGATAGTTATTTCTTTCGCTTTCATTTTAGTTTATTGAGAAGATTCATATAGGCGTTTTTGAGGCGCAAAGGTACAGTAAATATTGATTACTCCCAAGTTGGCTTATTGAAAGCGGATTCGAGGGACTCGGATCGTTTGAGGGTTCCGTCGTCGTTGACTTGGATGGAGTAGTACCCGCCGACATTTTCGCCGTTCTCGTCAATTAAGTCCACGGCAACAGAGGACATGACAAAGGTGTTCCTGGAAATCCGATTGGATTCGACGGCGTTCCCAGTCCCGTAGCCCTCGCAGGCTAAATGGATTGAGCTTACCGCCACGCCATTCTTGGTTACGAGGGCAAAAGCATCGTGGTAACCGACTTGTTCTTCATTCGCTTCCGTGTAGATATAACAATCCAGAGAATCAGAAACATCAATCGTTCCACAATACTTGTATTCCGTATTTGACTGAAGGAGTCTTTCTATCCATTCACCTCTGGACATATCGACGAGGGAATCATAGTGATTGACCACATCAAGACTCAGGAATTCCTTCAACGCTTCTCCGGAGATTCTTTTGCCCTTGGGCATCTCGAACTTCATTCTCTTTCTGTCATATTTGTACCCCCACTCTTTGAAGGGCCACTGTTTCAACGGCTTCCCATTTTGAGAGAAGAACGCTTGAAGGTGATCGCCGATTCTGTTGGAGTCCTCGGTTATAACCTGTTCTTTCGAAACGGTTCCGTTATGAGGCTTCTTGTTTCCGCAAGAACACGCAAAAATGACGAGGAAAGACAATGCTATGAGGGATAATCTTTTAAGCATAGTAAAACAAACTTACAAAAGCCAAAGAAGTAACAATATAACCTCTGAGAATCAAGCAATAATCATTCCGATAGGGCTTTTCCATAGTGATGTTGAGGCTCTTCAATTAGGCGTATGAACCTTCGAAGGCATCTCCAAACCGCAGTCTGCTACGGAAGATTGCATCTGAATATCCTATTCCGAATGGACCTCCAAGAAGGGAGGAGTACCTTTGAGAGCCTCGTTGGAGACGTTTCGAATGCCCTTGGGCAAATAAAGGTGCTCAAGGCAGGAGCATTTCCAGAACGCATTATCCTCTATGGCTGTAATGGTTTTGGGTAAACGGAGTGAGAGAAGGTTCTCGCAGTCGGCAAACATGGCTGTGCCGATGACGTCAGCACGGGTATAATAGCGTATGCGAACTCCGTTCTTGTCGCGAATCAGGGACCAATCCGAGCCCTTGGTCAATCCCCGTAAGGACATCTCTTTCCATTGGGCGTCCGTTATTGTGTCTATCCGCCATTCTTCTTCTGTCCCCGGGATGTCACCGAATAACATGTGACGGTATTGCGATGTGAATGTCATTCCCGAGGCATCCCGTTCTGTATAGGGTTGAGCCCGAAGGATGCCGTTGCCGACGATTCGCGCATCGGAAAGGTCCAGGTCCATCAGCTTTCCTTCCATTGTCATTCGGCGAAGCAGGGCGACGTCCTCTCCTTGTATCTTGCCGGAGACCTTCAACCTGGTTACATCGAGACGGAGGTCTTCGGGGATTGCCGATGCTAATGTCCCCGCTTTTTTTATCGTCACTTCCAGGGCATGGGCCTCATCTGGACGCATGGGCCTCATTGCTGTAAGACATTCTGTGAGCGACAATCCTTCCGGCAGCCGATACCAGCCGTTGCAATGGCCTCTCCATCCAAAGTTGAGATGCAGGAACCCGTTCTTGTATCCGTCACATACGAAAGTATGTCCTTCTCCTCCAAGAATAACAGGTCTACCAGCGTCTAGATCGGCACAAACCAACTTGACAATATCTTCAAGCGGAAGCTCTTGCAGATAGTGGCATTCCGGGCTGAACCCCCAGTTGCCAACCAGGGCATGGCGGAACCAGAACAAGGATGTCGTTGAATTAACCGGAGAAAGATGCGTCTGAACGGATGCTGCGGAAAGATACATCAGCTCATTGACTTTCAGATTATCCCAATCGATTTCGTGTATATCGACCGAAATAGGGGGAACTCCGTCCATCGACAATTGCCCTTTCCCGGACGGGCGGATGGCGGGCCCATAATACCGGAGGACTTGAGCCAAAGCTACAGCGCCGCATCCGGCCACGCAGGTGGAATCCCACCCTCTGTATTTGGAGATAGGGAACCCTTCACAGTATTCACCGTCCTGGGCGTAGGCGATATCTCCAAGCAGTGGATTGACTGTCCCATCCGGGATCGTCACAAACCGCTCGGCACCATAGGCCTTGAAGAGACGACCAGCGACGTTGTTGTTTTGCCCGTCCCACATGGTCGCATCGATGCCATATGCCACGACTCCGGCCGGCCCCACCCAGGCGAAGGTATTCCTGTCGGAATCATAGAAAGCGTGATTCTTTCCGACGAAATACCGCCATTCCAGTTCTTTGCAATTTTCTCCCTGCTGCCTGAGGAACTCCCGAGCCGTTTCCCAGGCATCGCCATATTCCGGATGTGGTTCAATTTGAAGAGAGCCTCCCGGAATTAGTTGAACACCTTTGTTTGTTACAACTTGGAGCGAAGGAAGGTCCACCGTCCCGGGAACGATACTTTTTACCAGATAGGCCACCGTCACTTGCATGACGGTCCTTGACAATCTCCTTTCCGAATGATCCTGTGTCAAAAAGCGAACGCCTTCAATCGTTCTGTCCGGCCCCAAGAATCTCCATGCCCCAGAAACCTCAAAGACATATCGAATCTCCATCTGAATTCCTTGGACTGCTTTCTCCGGCAGCTCGACATGGGACGAGCGGATTTCCGCCGACAGATACATCGGCAGAATCAATAGAAGAATCGATGCAATGGTTTTGAATTTCATTGGTTAAAGATAACCAAATTCCGGTGCAACTCCAAAAACCGCCAGATCACTTTTCGACGCTGGAAAAAGAAAGAAGGGGCCTAATGACATCCTGTAAGAATGCCCCCAAACGACGTGGCGGAATTACTTCATGAGCGAGGGCTTCGCCAGGGAGGACTTCCGTTGGGAACAAAAACCCGCGAAATCGTTCCCGCCCGGAACCCAAATTCCGCTGTTTGCTTTTGTTTGCTTCTTCTTATTATGAAAACCTCGAAGACCACGCTGTACTCGAACTTTTTTTGCTAAGTTCACGATTATCACGGAAATAGGGCCAAAATCAGGTGTAAAATAGGAGTAAAAAAAGAGTTTTTTAGCCCGTTTTTGGGGATAATGTAAAATAGAAATATGCCCTACAGCGTACTGTAAGGCATATTTTCAAAACGGGGAGCGGAAAACGAGACTCGAACTATATCTTGTAATACATTGAAAATCAGTGATTTATAAGAAGCCGAAAAGACATCAGGTGAAACATAGGTGAAACTTTTGTGGCTTTTCAGGACGTTTTTGGGAACGGTCATGAAGCGCCACTGCCGTGAAAAAGACGACTTTAAGCGTCATATAAAGACACAAATTTTTAACGGAATTGTTAAAAATATATGTATCTTTGCGGCAGATGGAAAAGAAAGCACATAAGAATCGCACAGCCATTGAACTGTTGCAGGACCGTATCGCCGAGCTGGGCATCAGCCTGACTGAGCTGGCGGCACGGAGCGGGGAGCATGTGCAAACACTGTCGGCTATCATGCATGGGCGGAGGGTAATTTCCATTCCGCTCAGCATTAAGTTGGATGCGGCCTTGGGTTTTGCTCCCGGAACGCTGGCGCAAGCGCAGGCCAAGGACCAAGTGCAGAAAGAGATGCAGCGCAAGGCACTCATCGATATGGATCAAATAAAGCACAACATACTAGAAACCGTCAAGGCAGCGGGTGGCCTGTGGTCTTATCAAGGCATCCCCGAGCACTTGGATGACGACTCCATCATCGAGGCCGCCCTCGTGCACCTGGACCTGGAGGATATGCCGAAGCTCTTCCAAATCTGGAGCAAGGCCCATATCAAGCGGGTCTGGAAGGAACGCCTGGTAAGCCAAGGCCGGAGGATGAACATCCTCAATTATATCCTCGCCGTCAAGGTATTCAATGTCAATCACCCCGATAACTATATCGCTCGTTATGCCCGCCAATAACAATATCCCCGGACTGACTCCGGCAACGCAGGAAGTCTTCGAGCAAGTCTCCCAACTCGATTGTATCAAGGATCTCTTCCTTTGCGGAGGTACTGGACAGTCTCTTCAGATGGACCATCGCCTCAGCGAAGATCTGGACTTCGAACTCCTGCGGCTGAAGAAAGATGGGCTTGGACTGGATTTCGGCGCCATCATTGGTGAGATCAAGAGCGTGTTCCCCGATGCGCGGGAAGAAATCCTGGGCGAGGACCATTTCCTGATCTTCATCAATCAGGGAAGGGTGAAGCTGTCGTTCTATCGGCCTCAGAACCCGGTGAAGACGATGAAAGTGGGCTGGCAGCATAATCACGTGAAGGCCCCGACCTTGCAAGAGTTGCTGGGAATGAAGATATACACCATCTGCCTTCGGACGGTGTTCAGGGATTACTATGACATCTACTGCTTGCTGGAAGCTGGAGGTAATCTGGATGAGGCTATCAGTTACGCAAGCTATCTATCGCGTCATACCATCCGCTCAAAGACGATGTATACCCGGCTGCTCTCGCCTCAGTTGTTCCGCAAGGACGAGGATTTCCTACGGATGTCGCCCCGACACGATGTTTCGGCGGAGGATATCCGGGATAGGGTGAAGCGGACGATGGAAAGGAGCAGGTAGCAGTCAATAATCGCGTAGTCCGTAATTGGGGCAGCGGTCTATCCAAGACTGACGTTCCTTTTTGGAAACACGCTGAAGGATTTCCATGAAAATAAGCTCCGTCCCGGCATAGTCCTTATCGTGCGTACAGACGCAGACCATCGTATCCGATGACAGAAAGACCAGCCGTCCGTTCCCTCCCCAGGAGCCGAACCAGATCGGCAAGGTGATGGCATTGTCCGTTGCATCATAGGTGAACGGGTCCGTCTCGTAGGCCCCGGGTTTGTCTAAATCGTCCCAGAACTCATAGAAGGAGACGGATTGGCTATCATCCGAAAATATCAGATAATCCGGGGATGTTTCGTTCCTGGCCGATGAAATCGTACCACCGGTAACCAGCACATATTCTTTAATCACCTCCTTGTCCTGGTTGATCTGGTACACGGCCGTGGTATTCCAGCCTTGGCCGCTTACCTTCTTCCGGAGCGTCTCTTCAGAAATGCGGTTGTGCGCCACGGGAACCAGATACCGATAATTGTTGGCGGAGACCCTGTATTCGAAATCATAGGCCGATGCATATAACTCCGGTCGACGCTCCTGTTCCAACTGATACTTTGTGCAAGAGGTTGGTACAACCCATAAAAGGAAAACCGCAACAGAAGTGATGAAGATTGTTCTCATGTCGCAAATATACAAAACCCGGACGAAAATATAAACTTGATAACCCTGACTTTTGTGCCTCGTTTTATCATAATCAGACCCTTTTGCAAGATACAAGCGAGGACTTATTGTACGGAAACGCCATGAAACGCCATCTTTTTGGCCCAAAACGAGCGATTTAGGTGTAACATAGGTGTAAAATAAGAGATTTTGGGCCGATTTTCGGGCTTATTGTAAAAAAGAAATATGCCCTACAGCGCGCTGTAGGGCATATTTTCATAACGGGGAGCGGAAAACGAGACCCGAACTATCTCTTGTAAAATGTTGATTATTAAGTGTTTATGTCAACGCATTACGACATCGGGTGAAACATAGGTGAAACTTTCGTGGCCGTTTGAGACGTATTTGGGATACGACTAGAACGGCCATCTTTATCTGTTAAGACGACTTCTGCGGACTTCAAATGCCAGTCCCCAACATATTTATCATTCGATTTCTTTCCGGAACACGAACATCTCGTCATCCATACTCCAGTTACCGTCCTCCTCTTCCGGAACTGCCGGGCCGTGCTGGTGCTTGTTCCAGAACTCGACGATGTGGAAGCCGCAGCGATTCACGTAGAAATGGATGTTGCGCTTTTCGAAATAAGGGGTGATGGTTTCCCAGACGCGGATCTCCGGATGCAACGCTTCAACGGCCTTCCAAGCGGCCTGGCCGATGCCTTTGCTATGGCACTCCGGAAGGACGAACAGCAGTTCAAGGTCGCCCTTCGCCGCTTCCTTGTCGA
>JAFYYM010000104.1 GCA_017557535.1 Bacteroidales bacterium
ATATTATGGAAAAACAAATCATCAAATCCGCCGCAGAAGTGGCGAAGGCAGTTCAAGACGACATCGTCAGGACGAAAGGCATTACCCTGGCGGAAGCAGCTCGCAGAATTGGAAAGTCTCCCCAGAACTTCTACAACATGCTCACCGGGAAAAGCCGATTCAGCAGGAAAACAGCCGAATTACTGCACGGGCAGTTTGGGTATTCAGTAGAATTCTTGACGGAAGGCGTCGGCTCCCTCAATGACGAAAACAACATCAATGCATCATCCGACAAGGAGGATAAAACGCTGTACCCAATCGGCATACAGAGCTTTGAGACAATCCGGAAAGAAGGATACGCCTATGTGGACAAGACCGGACACATTTGGCGGCTCTTGACCACCGGGATGTTCTATTTCCTCAGCCGTCCCCGCCGTTTTGGGAAGAGCCTGCTCATATCCACACTGGAAGCTTATTTCAACGGCAGGAGTGAACTCTTCGACGGCCTGGAGATAGCGCGTCTGGAAAAGGAATGGAAACGGTATCCGGTGCTGCATCTTGATTTCAGCGGCGAAGACTACACGCGTGCAGACTCCCTGGCGAACGTGCTGTCCGAGAGCCTCAAGAAATGGGAGGCCCAATACGGAGTGACCGATATCGCGGAAACGGTTTCGTCAAGGTTCAAGAATGTCGTTGACGCGGTTTGGGCGCAGACCGGCAGCCCCATCGTGTTCCTCGTCGACGAATACGACAAGCCCGTCATAGACAATCTTGACGACGAACCTCTGGCCGACACCCACCGCAGGATGCTCAAGAGCTTCTACGAGGTGATCAAGAACAAGAACGGATTCTTCAAGTTCGCGTTCTTCACCGGCGTCACCAAGATAGGCAAACTCAGCATTTTCAGCGGTCTCAACAACCTCAAGGACATCTCCATGGATTCCCGCTTCACGGACATATGCGGTATATCGGAAAGAGATTTGAAGACGTGTTTTCCAGGGGGCATAAAGGAACTTGCCAATGCCAACGGTCTTTCGGAAGCCGAGTGCCATTCTCGGTTAGCCGCAATGTATGATGGATATCATTTTTGTGAAGGTGCGGAAGGGGTTTACAATCCGTTCAGTGTGCTCAGCACATTGGATTCCCTCAAATTCAAGGAGTACTGGATTGAGACCGGCACACCGTCCTTTCTGGTTGAAGTGATGAGGCGGTGCGACTATGATGTCACGGGAATCGCTTCCGAAGAGGCCGATTCCACGCTTCTGACGGATATCGACACCGTATTTTACAATCCCGTCCCTCTCCTTTACCAGAGTGGCTATCTCACCATCAAGGGTTATGACAAGACTTCGGGCATCTATACTTTGGGATTCCCCAATCTGGAAGTAAAGCACGGCTTCCTTTCGTTCCTTCTCGGATACTATACCTCGGCTAAGGGCTCCGGCAACCTGCTCATCCGCCAGATGAGCAACGACCTTTTGACCGGGCGGCCGGCGGATTTCATGAAGAGGATGGAGGCCCTGTTCGCCCGGCAGAACTATCAGATCCAAGCCGATTCCGAGAAGGACTTCCAATATGCCATGAGCATTATCCTTCAGCTGCTGGAAGATAGTATCTCCATCAAGACGGAGGACCCCACTTCGGACGGGAGGATAGACATTGTCGCGGAAACGCCTCGATTCATCTACATCATCGAGATAAAGAGGGACGAATCCGCCGAAGCGGCACTCCAACAAATCGAGGAAAAGAACTATGCCGGGAAGTTCTCCTTAGACAAAAGAACGATCTTCAAAATAGGAGTTAACTTTTCTACTGAAAAACGGTGTATCGATTCCTGGAAGATATCTTGACAAGCCAGCCGACTCCTCTGAGCCGGCTTTCTCTTACCCTTTCCTCCTTCCCGCTGTTCCGATTTCAACAAAGCGACAAAAAGAACATTATCTTGAAGAGTAAAATAGGTATTCTTACTGAAACTACCGGCAAGGAACAGCGGTATTCACATAGTATGGAAAGAACATATCTGAACGAGAAACACCGGCAATACTCGGAGGCCTGCCAGCAGGAGGTCCGGGAGATGATGAATCCTCCCCTTTCCCGGGAAGAGAAGGAACGACAGATGGAGAGAAACAGAAAGGTCGTTAAATAGAACTGCACGGTTGACTCTTGGCCAACTGGCTAGTCTTTACATGAAGTCTTAATTGTCGCTATTGACTGTATCGTCGTCCCTTTCCGAGACCACGAAGAAGATATCAGCCTGGAAGACGTCTTTAATCCTGTACAGGTAGGAGATGGCAACGTCATCAGTGCTGAACCACGTCTCCACGGCGCCGGCGCTCATCCCGATTCTTTGAGCCAGGTTCCTACTGGAGATGTTGTTCCGTGCAAGGAATTCCTTGAGGAAAGTCAGATTCTTGTTCCGAGATTCCTTTTTCAGGGCGCCACGTTCCAGGTTCTCACGAAGATGATCCGGAAGGATAATCGTATATCCCGGAGTTTCCGCGATAGCGCTGGTTTTGTCTTTGAATTCCACGTCCAACTTGTAACCGACGATAGAAACGATCAGTTTCGCCCGCGAAAGCTTCATGTCATCCCTCTTCAATTGCGTCCTGAGCGCCTGCGCCGTCGATGTCGGGTTGTCCGTCAACTTGCTGTAGGAGTATGGCGTGAGTCCTGTCGCGGTGAAGAAATCCAAAAGGAACCGCAGGTGCCAGCAACCGTAAGCAGCGTAAAGATTGTGCGTTGACATCAGTGGCAGATCGTCAAGCCGTTTCTTTGTCTTCCAGCAGACGCCACCGGGTCTTGAGCATGATGGTCTCGTACAGCTCGAACAAGAAGCCCAGGTGCGGGAAGGAATCATTCAGGATGCCGAGGATGGAATCCTTGAACTCCATGCCGTAATCTTTGGACATGCCACAGAATAGGAGGGCATCGTTAAGAAGGCTGTTGAAGCGCCTTCCGTTCGCCTCCCGTATTACCTTGTTGCGGGCATGGTCGTGATAGGCGAGCGTCTTGTTCCCTTTGGTCTCCGCAGCAAAGGACAGCTCGGCATCGAAACGCGCTTCATCGAAGATTATCTCGACGAAGCGGAAGAAGTCGGATCCTCTGTCCTGCATCTCGTCCGCAATCACGGTGGGAATATCCTTGGTCTCTCCGAGGCCAAAGGCGTTGAGACAATTGACGGTTGTCTCAATACAAGAATTCAAATCCGCCCGCCAAGCGTCATCAT
>JAFYYM010000105.1 GCA_017557535.1 Bacteroidales bacterium
CCGAGAATCCCGCCGGCGAATGGAACACCGCCGAGATTATCTGCAACGGCAATTTCATCCAGGCCTACATCAACGGCGTCCTCATGAACGAGGCCCATTTCGACCGCTCCTCCGGCCCCATCGCCCTCCAGTCCGAAGGCGGTCCGCTGGAGGTCCGCAACGTCTATCTCACTCCGCTGAAGAAATAAGCTGCCGGACGACGCTGTCCCGGTGGTTGATGAAAAGCTCGTAATACCGGTAACTGTCCGTCTGCTCATAAGGCTGGCGGTGGATGCCCGTATCGTCAAAGGCGAAAATGGCGGCGCCGGGGATGGACAGCAGGATGGGGGAATGCGTGACGACGATATACTGGGAACCCGCCTCCGCCATGGACATCATCTTGGAAATCAGGCCCATCTGACGGTTCGGAGACAAGGCCGCCTCCGGCTCGTCAAATAGGAAAAGGCCTTTGCCCAACGTGTTGATCACGCTCATGAAGCTCTCCCCGTGGGATTGTGCGTGGAGGGTTTCCGCGCCGTACATGGGCCCTCCGCCCAACCGCTCATACTCTAGTGTCTTGGTGGCGACATTGAAAAAACTCTCGGCCCGCAGAAAGAACCCGTGCCGCCGACCGCCCACCCCCTTTCCGACGGTCAAGGCACGATACAGGTCGGAATGGTCATCGAAGGTGGAGAAACTGTAATTGAGCGACCCTCCCTCCGGGTTGAACCCGTAATGTACCGCGATTGCCTCCAGCAGAGTGGACTTCCCGCTCCCGTTTTCGCCCACAAAAAAAGTGACCGGACTGTCGAACGCCAGCCTCTCCAGCCCCTTCATCGCCGGAATCCCCCGAAGGTACGAGTTCTCCTGGACCTTGCTCCAGTCGATTTTGATGTAGTCGATATACATGGTGCAAAGATCGCTCGTGTTTGGGCCAATGTGTGACACAAATGATATTTGCTTCTTGCTTCCCCGCAAAGATGCCCATTTCGTCTGGAGCATAAAAGGCATTCTACGCAACATTCTGCAGCAGACACCCCTTTTCAAACCGGGGTCTGCCGCATTTCACAGCACTCGAGACCTACTCTGCGCCAGACAAATTCGACTGTGCCGGCTAAAGGGGAGAGTCGGGGCCACTTTTCGGAGGTCGAAGCCCAACTTGGGGGGTGTTTGAGGGGGCACAGCTCCTTCAATGAAGATGAAACAGAAAGAGACAGCGCCAGCGCGCTGTCTCTTTCTGTGGCCCCTGGGGGTCCCTTATAGGGGTTGTCCTATATTACACTTTTCCAAATACTTACCTGACTTATGCTGAGCTCATAATGGAGCTTGGTGGTACATAGGTGGTACTGGATGCAAATATAGGAGCTATGGATCACAATGTCAAGGGCCCCGTTAGAACTTGTACAAGAATCCAATGGTAATCTCTCCCAGGGTGCCCACGCTGTCTTTGGTCGTGGCATACAGGCCGCCGGAAAACGAGTGCTGGCGAATACCGCTGGTAGAATTCTCACTGTCCATCCCTTTCAGATAGAGGGAGAACAGATTGAGCCGGGTCTCCAGGGAGATGTGGCGGTTCAGTTGATAAGTCAGGACGGGCAGGAGATCCACGCCATAGGCCGTTGAATGGGAATTCGACGACCAGACTCCATCCCGAGTCTGGCTTCTGCTCTGTAAAAAAGTAATTGCCGGATCAGCTTCAGCCCATAAACCGAAGCGATTATGCGCCAGTAACTGATACCGGGCGTAGGGATTGATTCCCAAAGAGAAGTTCTTGGATTGGACGCCTTCGTTGTTGGATGTGTTGCTGAATCCGACCGTGGGACGGATACCGACTGCCCATTTGTCTCCGATAAACCATCCGAAATCGGGCGCGACGTTGAAGGTAGTGCTACACGTCCGGATTGTCGTGGAAGCCGAGCTTCTGACGGAAGAACCACTGAAACTGAAAGATCCGCCGATATAACTTTGCGCCGAGGCGTTAGAGGAGCAACGCAGGAAAGAAACAACCAATCCAAAAATTGTTTCCTTCAAGAAATAACAACTTTTCATTCGAAATATCATTTGCGTCCTTTTCCAGCAAATAGCATACCCGAGGAGGTGCTGGGGGTGTCCGACTTTCTGAAAGTACATTTTTGAAACGTCTCCTCAAGATGGGCTCGGGGGGAAAATGGGGCACTTTTCGGAGGCCGAAGGCCGACATGGGGGTGTTTGAGGGGGCGCAGCCCCTTCAATGAAGATGAAATAGAAAG
>JAFYYM010000106.1 GCA_017557535.1 Bacteroidales bacterium
CCCTTTGGGCGGAGCTCCCCGCAGCGCCCAGCCGCCGGAGGCATGTTCCGGCGGCGGTGCCATCATGCCCGTATTCACTCCGCCTTCCCTTGAACTGTCTGCAATCTTTCCGGGACACTCCGCTGTCTCACACGGACACAGCTTTACTCGTTTCCGCCTGGTACGTAAACATCTTATAATTAGATATTTACTATATCAGATGGTAGCCAAATCGACACCATCTAATCGATCATCTAATTGAATAATAATACATTCCGTACCAGCCTCTACTTTGTCTTTCCCTGAAAAAAGTTGACTCGCAACAAGCGAGAAACAATGTTTGTTTATCAAACACAGAAGAAGGAGCAGTACTATGATAAGGTCATAGAGGCTCGTCTCCAGAACGGCTACTCAGTTAGACGTCTGACCAAAATTTTCCCATTGTCGAAGCATACAATAGAACGATGGATTGCTAACTTTGCAGAGGATAATCCAGAAGTTCCGATAATGGGAAAGAGAGTGGCGAAGCCAAGGCCGGTAATAGTTGAGCCGGAACAGCGCCAGGAACTTCCTGATGATGTGCAAGCCTTGCAAGCCGAACTGGCAAGGGTTAAGGAGGAACTCCGGAAAGAGAAACTCCGGGCCGATGCCTATGACACGATGATTGACATCGCCGAGGACATGTTCAAGGTTCCCATCAGAAAAAAAGCTGGCGCCAAACGGTAGAGACCCTGCATGCGAAGGATGCCAAGACCTACCAGGTCCTGGAACTTTGCAGGCTGTTTGGCGTATCAAAGCAGGCATATTATCAACGAGACGAGAATGTTGTATTGCGCAGGGCGGCCCATAAGGCCTTCGCGCTGCAGTATATCAAGGATATACGCGTCAAAGATCCCGGGATAGGCGGGGTGAAGCTCTGGTATATGTACCGGCGGGACTTCCAAGGCAATGACCTAATTGGCCGGGATCGGTTCGTGGATATCATCAATGAATATGGCTTGAAAGTTCGGCTCAAGGTTCGCAAGCCCAGAACGACCGACTCCACGCACGGCCTTCCTACCTTCCCAAATATCGTCAAGGACTTCATCCCAACCGGGCCTAACCAGTTATGGGTCAGCGATATTACATACATCACCATGTGGCTTGATGAGTACACATATATCTTCTGTTATCTTTCACTCATTCTGGATGCATATACCGAGGAGATGATCGGCTGGAGTGTCGGCCCGACGCTTGAGACGACGTATCCCGTTGAAGCTCTCAGAATGGCGCTTAAGCGCATTGAGGGGAAGACGGGCATCAATCTCATCCATCATTCAGACAGAGGCTGCCAATATGCAAGTTCTGAATATGTTGGCCTACTTCAAGAACATGGACTCCGTATCAGCATGACAGAAAGTGGAGATCCAAAAGATAATGCTCAGGCAGAGCGTATCAACAACACGATGAAGAATGAGCTATTGAAAGGTATGCGGTTCACCAACATCGGTGATGTTAGGGCAGCCGTAGCGCGCGCCGTTGACTTTTACAACAACGAGAGGCCTCACATGAGCATCGACATGAAGACTCCGGCCGAGGCGGCCATCTGCATGGGGGAAATCCCCAAGTGCTGGATAAGTTATCGGGAGAATGCCATCCGAGCCAACCGGTCTGCTTTGGATATCCCTGAAAATACTTTACCTTTGTGTGTCGGTCAGGGGTCTCCCTCCGGGCTACGCCCTCCAGTCAACCCCTGACCGGGATAAGACCAGGAAAGACAAGAAATAGTAGGGATAACGACAGCAAGTCAACCCTCACCCGTTATAAGTTAAACCTGAGTCAACTTCTATCAGGGAAAGGCTCCAATCGGAGTCAACCTAAATCAGGAAATGACATTGCGCGAGAAAAAGGGCGAAAACGTGCTCAAGGGTGCGCCGAAATGGACCCTTGCGCGAGAAAAGGCCAGAAAATCCAACCAGCAACACTATGCTGGCGGTCAGGAAGTCATTTCAAATGGAAGGATCCGACCTTGGCGCCGATCCAGCGGCCGGGGGCGGCGATGAAGTCAGGGCCGAGGGTGGCTGGATTGACAGCAGCAGATGTTCCAGCAGTAGGATCGAATGAATACCGGAAAGAGCAGATTGCGGAATAGGTGTCACCGCCGTCATAGTCCGGCAGTTCGAGGTTGCGCCGTTCCTTTATTGAGACACAAAGGGTGACCTTTGTACAGCCGACAGGGACGAGGATTGAATCAACAACAGTTTCTACGCCTCCCTTGTCGGCTTTGAGGCAGTCTTTCCGGAGAATGACCGTCTGACCGTCCTTGACCGCGGTCTCTATCGTCGCGTAATCAGTACCGAATACAATTATTCCGTGGCGGCCGTCGAAAGGCAGCGGGAAGGTGTCCGAATACTCCATCTCCGGACCTGTGATCTTCATCAGCCTCATCGAAGATTCAAGCCATAGATTCGGGAAGGAATCCGACGTGATGATGGATGTGTCCGATATTGAAGCCTGAGGATTCCCCTGGTACTGGAACAGCAGTTCCGGCCGGACAGGGACAGCTTTCCTGCGGAAAGGCGTCGGACGCTCGTGCGATAGGACAGGCTCCCCTATCCCGTCACCATCGATATCCTCGCCTATGATGC
>JAFYYM010000107.1 GCA_017557535.1 Bacteroidales bacterium
GCGTTCGAACGGCCGGAGGCGCCATCCGACAGTGCCTCCGCTCCTGCTGACAAGACCAGAAGAGCGTTCCTGGTGGGAAGCGCCCTAGCTTTAGGTGGTTCCGCACTGTCAGGGGTAAAGGCCCTGGCGCAGACGGAACCAGCTGAAGATGAACCCGTTAAGATTGAGGGCGAGGGAGGCTTCGCAGACATAATCCCTAAGATCGCCCCTAAGCGCTCCGTCTCAATCACTCCGTTCGGATCAGAGAGCGTCGAGGCATTCTACAAGCACTGCACAGCCTGCCAGCTTTGCGTCGCCGTCTGCCCCAATGACGTTCTGAGGCCCTCCAAAGACCTTAAGCACCTTATGCAACCCCAGATGTCATTCGAGAGAGGCTACTGCCGCCCCGAGTGCGTCAAGTGTTCTGAAGTATGTCCCACAGGAGCGATCCTGAAAATCACTCCCGAGGAGAAGACCCAATGGAAAGTCGGAACAGCCAGCATCTCCCCGTGGCTCTGTCTAGTGGATAACGGAGAAGTCGAGGAATGCGGCAACTGCTCCCGCCACTGCCCTGTCGGCGCCATCCAGATGGTAAAGAAAGTCCGGGAAGACGGTAAGACAGTCATGATCCCCTCTGTCGAGGAAGAGAAATGTATCGGCTGCGGAGCTTGCGAGAATCTCTGCCCCGCCCGCCCGATAAGCGCCATTACAGTAAACGGATACCAGATTCACCATAAAGCCTGACAATGCGATGAAAAAGAATATAGACAGAAGAGAATTCCTCAAGAAGACCGGTCAAGGTGCGGCGATAGCCGGAGCCGCTGCATTGGCAGGCGCCTGCGCACCCAAGAAGACAGCCGAGACTGTCGCTGAAGCAATCGTCGCCGATGACGGGAAAGACCCGCTCGAGACTGGCAAGATGGAGCTCAGGACCAACCCGGGCAATGGCGACAAAGTGTCCCTTCTGGGATATGGATGTATGCGCTTCACGATGAAAAAAGACGCCAATGGCAGAGACGTGGTCGATCAGGATAATGTCAATAACCTGATAGATTACGCCCTCGCCCACGGAGTGAATTATTTTGACACGGCGCCGGTCTACCTCCAGGGCCAGTCGGAGAAAGCTGTCGGAATAGCTCTTAAAAGGCACCCCAGGGAAAGCTACTACATCGCCACCAAACTGTCCAACTTCCAAAGCAACGACCGCAAAGTGGCAATGCAGCTTTACCACGACGCTTTCAAGAATCTTCAGACGGATTACATTGATTATTACCTGCTTCACTCATTGGGCAGGGGTGGTGCCGATGGTTTCAAGGCCCGCTTCGAGGATAACGGTATGATGGATTTTCTCCTTGAGGAAAGGAAAAAAGGCAAGATCCGTCAGCTGGGTCTCTCATTCCACGGAGACCAACCTTCTTTCGATGATATGATGGAGCTCCACGAGAAATACCACTGGGATTTCGTCCAGATCCAGATGAACTATTTCGACTGGAAGCACGCTGACGGAAGGCGCAACGTCAATGCCGAGTACCTCTACCAGGAACTTGACAAGAGGGAAATCCCGATCGTGATTATGGAGCCCCTCCAGGGAGGTCGTCTGGCGAAACCCGCCGAGAACGTCGTGAATCGGCTTAAGGAGCGCGACCCGCAAGCATCCATAGCCTCATGGGCTTTCAGGTTCGTGGGGTCATATCCTAGGGTCCTGTGTGTTCTTAGCGGTATGGTCTATATGGAGCACCTGCAGGACAACCTTAGGACCTATATGGATTTCAAACCACTGACGGAAGAAGAGAAGTATTTCCTGGACACCGACATCTCAGACATAATGGCCAACTATCCGACCATTGACTGCAACGACTGCAAATACTGCATGCCTTGTCCTTACGGGATTGATATTCCGGGAATATTCATGCACTACAACACTTGCGTCAACCAGGGCAACTTCCCTCGCAGCAAGGAACAGGAGGATTACGAGAAGCTACGCCGGGCTTACCTTATCAGCTATGACCGCGCCATACCGACTCTTCGACAGGCTGACCACTGCGTAGGCTGCAAGCAATGTATTCCCAAGTGCCCGCAGAGCATAGCCATCCCCCGCCAGCTGCGGAGGATTGACGCTTATGTCGAGAAACTGAAACAGGACACCTTAGTCCCCGAGGATTAGTGCGGGATGGCTTGAGAGGCCGATTTCCTTCCAAGGGATCGGCTTAAGGCCGAATCTTTCTAATACTTCCGGATTGAGGTAATACTCAAGACTTTCCATCACGGGATTCTCTCCAATAGAGATCCCGTGATTGTTTTTCATATAATTCTGGCCCCTATCGTTGAAGAACATACTGTGGCATCCGACCATCAGGTTGTTAATGATGATGTTACGGTCGACGTTCTCATGAATGTCCTTAGCGAGGTCCGGATAACGGCTTTGGTAAAGTTCCCCGTCTATGTCAACATCCTCGTACAGCTTCTTCACCACCTCCGGACGGGTTAAGGCCTCGTCCCAGAGAGCCTGTCCCCAGGGGGAGAAACTGACCCCAATGTTGCAATTGTAGAACACATTGTTATCCACCACATTATCTTTCCCTCCGTGGATCTGGACACTCCCGAAATGAATAGCACCCACATTATTGAAAATATTCCCGTAAACCATCTGGCCGGAGATCATATCGTCAAATCTGATTCCGGCGGCGCCGTGGAGCGAACCTCCCTTGATGTTCTCCCACAAATTGTAGCGAATAACAAGACCACGGAGACTGTAATCATAAAAAACGTCTATCCCACCTTGGTCATCGCTCTCCTGCACGAGATCATGGAAATAATTATACTCAACAAGCACCTCGCTGCCATCCAGACGCATCGCCGATGACGGGCAACGGCTGAAATCGCAATGCGAGACGAGCAGACCGCAGCCATTGAAGAAGACAGAAGGTTCGTAGGTGTGCTGGAAAAGGGATATATTCTCCACAATCGTGTTATCGACCACATAGCCGGAAGGAGTCAGAGTCTTCCTGTCGCCTCCAACCAGTCTTATTCCGCTATGGCCGAGCGTACCGAAGTGGCAACCGGCTATTTTGACATCATGTGATGAATCCACATGAATGGCATCCGATCCGAAGCGGAAAACCTTCACCCCCTCTATTATGACCCCCTTAGAATAAGAGACTCCAATAGCGGAACGTCTTCCCCCGACAAAAGTCAGTCCCTTTATAGTGATATTCTCACAATCAGCTACTTCCATCATAAACTCAGAGCCACAGACCGAGAGTGTGACCTCGTCGCCTGGGGCATATTCTTTCGGCGGGTACCAATAGAGCATCCCCTTTTCACGATCGATATAGTACTCTCCCGGAGAGTCAAGGCCCCTTAGAATATTCACCGCCCGGAACTTGAAACCATCCTTATAGCCGTAGGTGTGCCAGGGTTCCTCCAAGGTAATCCGCTTGTTCTCAGGATCAATGGAAGAAACCTTCTCATATTCGTCTTTCCAGTCCCAACGGAAGTAGCCATAGATCCAGGCGTCCTTCTCATCTGCCCAAGAATCAATTATCTCATCTTTATATGTGAATACTCCTTCTCTCCTCGTGATATCATCAACCACAGTCGCGCCTACTGCCTCGCCGGAAATCAAGAACCCTTCATCCGGATAGGCAGCTATCCGCTGTCTCTCCCCTTTCCAATAAAGGTCTGTCAGGTCGGTCTTCTCACAAGCGGCACCCAAATCCTTTATACCCAAGCCGTTAAGATTCACCTGAAGCACCTTGTCCTTGGAGGGCTCGGGCAAACAATCAAGGATATCTCTGTCTTTCAAGGGTTTGAATCCTTTGATAACCCGGTCTCCACGGATAACTGGCTCGGCTTCTGGAGCCGCCTCAACCGTAACGCTATTGCCCTTGAATCCCTTAAGAATCAATGGCTCAGAGATAAAATACTCCCCGCCGGAGAGAATAAGCCTGACATCTCCTTTTTCTCCTGGTATACTTTTAATGGCCTTTTCCAAGGTTTTCCCCTTCGGAGAAACGTGGTAATCCTTTGCAGGTAAGACTATCGGTATAATAGTCGCCAGTAAGACGGCGAAAAAAAGATGGAGTCGCATATCCAAAAAAAGCAAAAATCCGCCTCGATATTTTCAGATTTCAGGAATATTCGTATATTTGCAGTCCGCAATCAGCGAGAACATTGGAGAGATGCTCGAGTGGCTGAAGAGGCACGCCTGGAAAGCGTGTGTACCCCAAAAGGGTATCGCGAGTTCGAATCTCGCTCTCTCCGCTGAAATGCCCTGTAGAATGTTCTGCGGGGCATTTTTCGTAAATAGTGGCCCAAAAAATGTCCCAAAAAAACAAAAGTCTGCGACAAAAAAAGTTGCTCGCAGCCGGGCAACTTTCGGTGCTTTGTCGTGGGACTCATTTTGAGCCAGATTGCGAGAAACCCTAGAAAGTCCAGTCAAAGCCAATCAGCGCGGTGAGAGGCCTGATCTTGTAGCTGAAAGAGTTGTCAAGGAGTGGGGATAAGGACACATAGGAGTATTTCTTCGTGTTCAAGATATTATTGAGCTGGCCTTTCAGCCTGAGTCCGTTCTTGAATTTCCATGTTAGGAATAGATCGGCGAAAAACGCGTCTTTCCCTATGCTGGAATTATAATAGTAATCCGTGCCAAGGCCGAAGGTTATACTTTCGGAGGGATATAGCGAATTCGTCATTCTCGCTCGGAGGTTGCCGGTGTGGCTGGTCCTACTTTGCCCTATGGCAATATCGTACAAAGAGTAGGAGCCGTCAGCCTTGATATTCCAAAAACGGATGGGGGAGACCGATATGTCAAAGCCGGGCGCTAGCGTTTCGGAAGAGTAGTCTGTCGTCACGCCGTTTTGCCTAAAGGTGGACAAGGTGGTGACTCCGGACAGTGTAAAAGCCATCTTGCCGTTTATGGCGAATAACGCTTTGGCCAGCTCGGCTTGGTAGATGAGTGTCCGGCTCCCGACGGTTTCATTGGTCTCGTAGCTCACCACATAGCCTTCCAGGATATCTCTTCCATTTAGGCAAGTTTTTGAATATGAATACCTCGACATTACACTGGCCTGCCATCCTTCCACCGGTTCCCTGAACATGAGCAGTCCTGACACATACCGACTAGGAAGGAAGAGCAGGCTTTCACGCCCTCGTGAGATAGAATAATAATCGGAGAGGATCAGGGCAGCCCCCAGCGACTGGATATCCGGCTTTTCCGTCTCTGTCCCACCTTCGATTAACGCCTCGAACCTGCCGCTCTCATATTTTGCTCCGGCCGAGAGATCCGGGATAATCTTGTCAGACGCATATTCCTTGAAACGGATATGATTATAGATAACTGATCCTTCCACATAAAGTCGTAGTCCCCTGTTTTTCCAGCTGATGTTGCCTTTCATTCCGGCGATGAGGTGGGACGCCTTGGAATTGTCGTCCTTGAGCCCCGGCGCGGAGTCGTCAGATATCCCTTCAAGTGAGCTATTACGCTTGTATAGAGCCCATTTGAGCTCCGGCTCGACGGACCAGGTCCATTTCTTCCCCACCTTGTCGATTCCATTCAGGATCATCTCTTCAAAGAACGCGGTAGAGGCTATGTCTTGTCTAGTATCTTGCCCCAGGAGGTCAAGGCTTTCATCGAAGCGAGTGAACTGTGTGTAGCTCGAGATGCTGAAGGCTTTTCCGGAAGACGTCTTCAATCTCGCTGTCAAATCGTTGTCGATATCCCAGCGGCGGTTTTTCGTGCGCTGGCTTCTTGAGATGTCTCCACTGACTTCCGAATAACCGGAGCTATTCCCGAAATCCGCGAACAGTCGCTCGTTGACGAAGCGTTTCTCGCTGTTGTTCCTGTAGGTTAGACTGCCTGTGAATTTCCGCCCTCTCTCTTCCCTTTTCTCGGTACGATCAAGAGTCTGGTCGTCATAGCCGCTATTGTGGTAAGTGGATATCTGTGCCATCTCTGACTCCCGTCTGTCTGAAGCGAATGAGACAACAGACATGAAGGTCGATGTCGGAGAAAGCGCCACAGTATTCACCGCCCTTGTGTCAAGGGAGTTGTTGAACAGGGACCTCTTGTTTTCAAGAGGAGCCTTCACCGGTGAGGCGAGAATATGGCTCTTGACTTGCCGCCGATTGCCGTCCGCCAGTTGATAGAAGTTGAAAGTGTTCTCTTTCAAAGCCTTCCCTTCTGAGTCGAAATCTCCCACAAATAAGTTGGCCATTCCATCGGACAGGTCAATGGCCGACAGATCCGCGGCCCATGGGACATAGGGCTTGTCAGCGGCTCCGCCTATGCTTCCTGACCCCCTCCAGTTGATCTTACCCTTGTAACCGTCTTCGAGAATGATGTTAACGGCAGCCTTGTCTGACTCTTCCAAGCCTTCCAACATCCTGATTGCCTGATGGTTTCGTATCACTTCGACCTTCTTGACGGCATTCACGTTGAGGTTTTTTGTGGCGAGATTGTAATTATAGTCGAGGAAATCTTTCCCGTTGACATAGAATTTACCCAGATCCTTCCCGTCGACCCGCAGATGTCCGCTGGGTGTCAACTCGATTCCCGGGAGACGTTTCAGGACATCGCCCAGCACGGCATCGTCACGGCTTATGAGCGCTTTGACGTTGTACTTCACGGTGTCTCCTGACATCACGACCTTCTTCGCTTGCACGACCGATTCTTTGATATACTCCCGGCTCGCTTCCAACCGGATATCATAATTGTCCTGGAAAGGCGCCTTGAAACTCACGTCTTTGTACCCTAGCATGGAGAAAACGATCTCACTGGCATTTGCTGGCTTGGCGATGATGAAAGAGCCGTCTTTGAGGGTTGTCGCATAGCCGAGGGTTTTCCCTTCATCTCCCTTCACCTTGACAATCACACCTGGCAGGACGTTCCCGTCAGAGCTGTCCCTGACGGTTCCCTTCAGGTTCTGCCCGCATACATTCCTGGCCGCGAGCAAAGCCAAAGCCAGAGAGATTATCTTCGTTATCGGTGATTTCATAACATCTCCCAGTCTTTGTGTGATACGACGCGGCCGTCTTTAATCACGTATAGCCCTTCAACGATTTTATCAAATTCAGCAGATTCTATGGTTAACGGCTTCGATTCAATCTCCTTTTTTAGATAGTAGAAGAACAAATCATTGTTTTCTGATTTTAATAGGAAAATGAAAGGCTCTGGCGTTTTTGAGCCCAAGTAACTCTTATAGCATTTTAGGGCTGAAGCTATGCAAAATGAGCATTCAGGATTTGCGGCATATACATAGAAAATATCCCAATCTTTAGGAATAGGTATAGAGTAATCAAAGAATTCTGTCGCTGGAGGATTGCCCTCAACCGTTTCTCCTGACAGGATGGCTTTACTCCAGCCGTCGACGTGAGATTGTGTCTTATGATTGGAGCAACTTGTTAATAATAAGAATGTAAGCGATAATAAGATTACGCTAGTCCGTCGTGGTATCATTGAGAGGTGGAATACTCTTTAAGCACATTCTCGTTTCCGGAGTTTTCCCAGGTGTAGATGAATTCTCCGTCGTTTGAGACGGATAGGGAATACACCTCGCCGGACACTTTGAAACCATTGATTAGTTTCCCTGTCCAGTCAAATATGAGTATATAATTGGAATCTTTTGATTCTGAATAGGATACGGCAACTGTTCCTTCATTGGAACTGGCTGCGGTGAAACATGCGACCAATGGTTGTTTGTAAACGAAGGTTCTGGTGCCGTTCATCTCAATCGAAGCGATTTCGGTCGCTGGGTGGTTAAACCGGATTATCGTGTTGACAACGCCTCTTGTGTCCATAATCTCAATCGTCGGCTGGCGTTTATGGACGAAAAACACGATGTCCTCCCTCTGATTCAGCAAAACCTCACCATGATCAACGTTGAAAGCGTTAATTTTAATTTGGTTAGGATATTGATAGTTCCATTCTGTGTCTGAGACCTCAATCCTTGGGAAATGTGGGTCATGGCCGTATTGGTTCCAGAATATGAGCCTGTCTCCATAGGGGACAAAGCGCGTTGACAATATATTTGTCTCACGTATGACCGGTGTGTATCCAGAGTCATTCACAGCCTTTTGGGCATCGATAACCGCGATTCTTTTGGCAGTGTTGTCATGCAGGATGATGCTCCCTTGGTGCAGCGAATAAAGCGGGTTGAACCAGGGAAGATCCTCTGCCGGCAAATCAATGCTATGCCCCAGGCTTTCCCCGGTTTCTTTGTCGTAAAAGTCAATAGCGTATTCAAATCCTTTCCTGGGATGTGTCACACATATTATATTCTCAATCACGAAGATGGGGAAATAGGCGCTTGAGGAGTCACGGTACAGCTCCCTGGCAGGTTGTCTGCCCGTAAAACTATCAATAGATTCCGAAGGGATGTCAATCTCTTTGATCTTTTGAGCCTCACATGATATCGAGGTGTAAACAAGTAGTAGTAATATAGTAAGCCGTTTCATCAGATCAATAATTTACTCGGATTCCAGAATTGTAATCATACGCTGGGGTTCGTCAGGGCCGCTTGCCGTCATCTTCATGTTCGGGTTTTTATTGCCGTGCGCGACATTGAAAGTCGTAGGTTTGAGAATTCTCATCTGAAGGAGCCGCGCGTATTGTTTCCGCGAGACTTTCGTGTATGGGTATTCCGCCATTAGGATATCATCGTTTCTAATCTCGACAGACTGAGCCTCGAACCGGCATTTATGATCCGTGTCCTCCGCGAGGAGAATGGCTCCAGGAAGACCTCCTAATTTCCATGGCCCGGCTGTTGACGGAATCGATTCCGTGAACCATGCCTCATAGGTTCTTCCACGGAAAACACCTATTGCCTTATGGCATTCGAAACCGCAGATTACCATCGTTGAGTCATAATCAACACTCCATTTGATTTCCGGTATAGCGTCATTGTATTTGAAGTCTTCTTGGGTTAAGCGGTTCGTGAATGTTAGTTCACGGGTGGACAGATCCGTATAGTAACATTCATAAAAGAAAACCGGGTTGATTCTGTGGAGTCCATTAATGCTGCCGAAGGAGAAATCTCCCTTTGCGTTTATCTTTATCGAATCCATTTGGTAGTGGATCTTTGAGGAAAACTTTGAGCTTTTTCCCCCTATTTGGAGAATAAAGACGTCTTCCACTCCTTCCTCATCGGAATCTTCAAAAGAGAGGAATGTTTGATAAGTTACTCGTGTGAATTCTTTGTCAAGAACCTGATAAGAATATTGCTCATTATCTCCAAGGAATAAACTACCATGTGATGATTTAGTGGGGATAAGATATGTTTGGGCTGATAATCTCAGTGGGCAAAGAGCCCACTGAGACAGTGCGAGTAAGGCTATTAAAAGTGTTAAATAGCCTTTACTTTTAATTGAAGGAATGGAATTAATTCCCCACATATGACATTTCTCCAGTACAAATCACCGAGGTACTACCTTCAATGTAGGTGATACAATCATCTGGGGATGATTCACATTTGAACTTTCCTAATCCATCTATTTGTACATCACATCCAGAAACGTGAACAACAACAGAGGCATATAGCTGTGAGGCCAAGGTGAAGAATGAAGCGGCTAAAACAATAGCCGCAAAGACTTTGAGATTTTTTTTGCGCATAGTTTTGGGGTTTTATTATGCAAAAGTACGAAGTTGTATAACGGCGCACAAGACCATATGCGTTACAATTTAACTTGTAACGCATTGATATATTGATATTTAAGAAATAATGGAGTTACACGCCCCTGCTGGTGTCGAAGAAATGAAGGAAAAGCCGCTTTTCGGGAGATTCCGGCAGTCCCTCGATTTTTTCCTTGTAACGGGTCTTTCTGACCCTGACGGTGCCGGCAGGGATCCCGGTCACGAAGGAGATGATTTTGGGAGTCATACCGATGAATACTCCTGACAGAATCCTGTAATCCTCTTCTGATAGTTTGTTCCCGAAGCTATCCCGCAATTTACCCATGATATTGTCCTGACCCGAGTTCAACGCGTCCTCAATGCCCCCAAGAAGGTCAACATCCTTTCTCAGGCTGGAGATGTGGTCATTGTATTGGCTGATGGTGTCCTTCAGGGACTCCATTTTTTCGAAGTAAGTCCCTCCCTCTTTTTGTCTCTTGAGTGAGTCGTGCCTCTCTATGATCGTTTTTATGATTGCCACCCTGTCCTCAAGCATACCAAGGACTGATGCTGACATAGAGTCCGAGTGGTCCTGAATAACTTTCAAGTCCTCCTCCATCTGCTGAATATCTTCTTTGTCCTGCTGGATCTGCTTTTCCAGTGAGTTTATCCGCTTGTTCTTTCTTTTTGAATAAAGGAAAACGCAAAGCGCCGCGATGGCGACACCTGACACTCCAGCCCATGTCAGGAACTTGCGTTCGCGTTCCGCCTTTATTCTCTTGGCGTTGACCAACGTTATGGTTTTGACCCCGTCCGGTGTGTTCATCGTAATCGTCGCGTCCTTGTTGCTCATGATGGTTGTGTCGGCGGGTATTGTGCTGTAGTCGTAATCCTTTTCCTGCCCGAAAGATGCCGATGACGCAATCGGTGTTATGGCACAAATTATCAGGGTAATGATTATATCAGGCTTCTTCATGTCCGATTTCCTCTTTTTACAAATATACGGAAAAAGAAGGTATTGTGTCTTATTTAGTTTCGCAATTACCTTTTTCTCCCTCTATCTTTTTTCTTCGTCCCGTCCCAGTTGGTTAGATCATCGTTGGAGCCGCCTCCGCCACCTCCGACGCTGATACCGCCCTTCCCTCCGGCGGCGAGCATTAGAGTTGCCACAAGCTCCTTCGGGACGGTTATCTCTTCACAGAACTGTTCGGTACGGGTCTCGGCCAGATCACAGCTGGATTGATACGTTCCTTTCCAATTGACCTTGCCAAGCAGGCTTTTCGCCGCCTTCTTCCGCTGGCCTTCATCCGTCGGATCCAAGCCTTTCAGGATCGCCTCTGCAATAATGCCATTGCCGATACTAACCTCTGTCTCATCGGAGAAGACGAGGTCACGATTCTTGGCGAAGTCGTAAAGGGCTGTCGCGGCTTTAGCGATCCTTTGATTCATCTCCTCCAGGAAGGCCTTCTGGCGAAGAATCCTCTCCCAAAACTGTTTGATCTCGGGAACAGAGAGTATCTCGCGGAC
>JAFYYM010000108.1 GCA_017557535.1 Bacteroidales bacterium
CATCGAGGACGGTGCCAGCCTGTCCCAGTCCCAGGTCCACTACAAGATCCTGGAGAACCTCATCTACGAGATCGCCGACACGGTGCGCGACGTGGTCAACGACCAGCTGATCCCCAAGATGGCGAAGCTGGGATTCCCGGTGGCCGGCCTGCGCTTCGACTGGGATGATCCGGTGGACTACACCCCCGAGCAGCAGAAAGCCTTCGAGGAGATGATCCTGAACAACTATGAGGTGGACGGCAGCTACTTCGAGGACAAATACGGCCTTCCCGTCGGGGAACGCCGGCAGGATCCGCTCACGCCTCCGGCATCCGGAGATGAAGGGAAGCGGCAGAACAATGCCCGGCCAGGTTTTTTCGACTGAGCCCCTCCGATTACGAGGGGCTGCACCTCAGATACGCCAGAATTCTGGAGGAGCATGCTGAGCTGGCCAGGGGACGGGATGTCCCCGAGGAAGCCCGGCGCCGGCTGCAGGAGCGCTTCGGCCGGATGATGAAGGCCCTGTTCCGGGAGGAGGGAGCGTCGCTGCGCATCGAGCTGCTTGAGGATCCCGACGTCGTAGGCTTCATCGATGAGCACGCCGCCGTCCTGGACTCCGGCTTCGAACAGGTGGAGATGTCCGACCGGATGCGCTCGCGCCTGCAGGAGTCGGACTGGATCTTCTCCGGGATGAAGACCTTCCACGAGCTCAACGAAGCTTTCCCCTCACTCCTGGATGAGAGTGGCCACAAAAAGCCGTTCGAACGCTTCCTGAACGACGTTCAATCCATCGATGAGACCTACAACCGGAACTACCTCCGGGCGGAGTACAACTTCGCCGGTGCCTCGGCGGAAATGGCCGCCCGCTGGGAGGAGTTCACGAAGGATGAGGATGACTACTACCTCCAGTACCGGACGGCCGGCGACGACCATGTCCGTCCGGAGCATGCAGCTCTCCATGGTGTCACCAGGCCGATGAATGACCACTTCTGGGACACCTACTATCCGCCGAACGGCTGGAACTGCCGCTGCACCGTAGTCCAGGTACTCAAGGACAAGTTTCCGGCCACGGATCATGCCGAGGCCATGCAGCGCGGCCGTCAAGCCCTCGCCAAGGACAAGAAAGGAATGTTCGCCTTCAATCCTGGCAAGCAGGGCAAGACCTTCCCCGACTACAACCCCTACACCATCTCCAAGTGCCGCACCTGCACCCGGAAACTCAGCCTTGCCAAAGACATCCCAGAGAACCAGCTTTGCGAAGGATGCCTTACTGTCCGATCTGAGGTTAAGTCTGAGACTATAGTAATCGATGAAGCTAAACGTATAATTCCTCACATTGACGAATACATCTCTCACGAAAGCGGGATGGTAATGCAGAGTCCTCGGCACGGGAAAGGCGAACTCAGCGAGAATCTTGATCTTGCAAAAAGAGTGTCAACGCTTCTTGGGAAGAAGGTCTACCTGTTACCGCGTATTGACTCCGATACAGAAGATCAGATAAGAGAGAGAGCGGAGTATATGCCTTCTGGAGTCTTTCCCAGAAAAAATCCAGATTTCTATATTGATGGATTCGAGGATTTCTTTGAGGGGAAAAGCCTTCTCAATTTTGAAGGAGGAGATAACAAAAGGCAAAAGCAATGCATTGAAAACCACTATAAAGCTGCAAAAGAGCAGGCAATCAACATGGTTTTCGATGTGCCCACCAATATTTCGAGAGATTGCCTTGACAAAACAATTCGGAACATTCTTTCTCGTACATCAAAGGAAAGGACCATTATCGTGTTCTATAATGGCGAAGGCTTAGTGTATAAAAAATAAAGGAGCCAATTGATGGCTCCAGTGGGGTTCCGGTGTCACGAAGGCACCAGAACCACTGCAAATATAACAATTCTTTTAAACAATCAAAACACAACGACAAAAAAAATCCGGTCAGCCGCGAGGCTCACCGGATTCTTTACTGAAGATATGGCTACCTGATCTGAACTTGCATACTAGGTTACCAAATGTAAAAACAAAAAAGACTTTACTCAAAACAATGTGGGCTCCTCCGGGAGGACGAATGGTGGCGGGAATACCCCGATAATCATAAAAGGATTCTTTGACCGAAGGTGAAAACTCAATGAGGTGCCCAGGAACAGATAAAGGTCTTTCTTCTTCGCAAAATCATCGAAGTATTTTTCCTTCACCTTCTGACATGCAATCGCCTCGTTGCCATTTGCCCTTTTCAAAGTGTTCCAATAGAGCATACCGATCTCCCAGTCCTCAATCATTAAGCGTCTTTCAACACCGTCGTCAGTCGTAAAGACATAGAAGAACTTGTATGGCATCTTTCGAGCCAACTTGAATATTTTCTTCGTTTCCTCAAACAGGTTGAGCTCCCGCTGCCTAGCATAAATTGCGTCCAACTTTTCTTGATCCCACTCCCGGTCAGTTTCCTCCCATTCGAAGCGAAGTATTTCGCATGGCTTCAGCACCGCAAGAGATGTGTATGTTGGCTCAACCTTTGATGCAGCAATCAGATCCGACATGTTTGTCCAGACATGATTAAGGGCAAGCTCCTTTCTTTTTCTCCAGCCATCCGGTCCCGTGCCGATTTGCTCAAGTATCCGGATTTCCTCATCCACATCATGCGGCCTGTAGCTCTCGGACCTCAAATCACGGGTGTTCCTGTCCAGATCCAATTCTATCCACGCCCATTTGGGGTACTGCTTGTCATAGTCGAGCTTCCGGAAGGGGACGGGGTATATCCTGATCCATGAGCCATCTTCCCTGAATCCGGCAGTGCATACCAATTCGTCGTATTTCGTGGAGAGGGAAGGGTAAGTCTTGACCGCGATCAGAACCTTAGTTAATGCCATTGAGGATATGTGTTAGTTTGTAGTCCCTGTCTTGGAGTGCCATCAGGGCTTTGGCCACTCTTGAACGGTGGCACTGCCTTGGATCCGCCTCGAAGCAGGTCAAGGCGACACGTCCATTATCGTGGATAATCTCCCGTACCTGCAGGAGATACTCCCAATTGGTCTTGAGGGTAGTGGCCTCATAACGTTCAAACAGGCGGTCATAGTCGGCCTGAGTGTTAAGCTCCTGCCGCTCCTCGGATTCAATCCCGAGTTGGGGAACATGCACATACTTTATCCCAACCCCTTCGCATGCCATTTTGAGCGTTCCTTTGGTAAAGCCGTATTTCTGGCTATATGCGTTCTTCCTGACATCGCACAGGACGCGGACATCATTGATGAGCAGTTTGTTGATATATTTCTCAAGGGAAAGCCCCTCATAACCGATGGTGAATAGGGCCGGTTCATCAAAATGCCGCTCCTGGGCATGAACTCTCGAAAGCTCCTCAGGGGAGAGAAGGTCATTGGCCAGGACGCTTCTTATGGCATAGAAAGGATACTTGATGTACGTGTATTTGATGAGCTCATCCTGGGGAAGGGCTCCGTAGTTGTCTAGGAGCCTATCAATGATCGCCGAGTCCATCAAGGTAAGGCCAGACGCCTCGCTTGGCATACTTTTGAGTGCAATCTCGCTGCCTCCGGGCTTTTCAATGATTTGGAGGAGCCCTTGGGTGGCCATCGTATGCAGATCCTGGCTCGCCTGGAAAGAATAGCAGCCATACTTGTATGGCACAAAATCGAAGGCCTTCTTCTCCTGTCTGCGCGTCAGCAGGAAGAGAAGCTTCTGAAACCTCTTTGCCGTCAGATTCCCATCAAAACGGTCCAGGAGGTTCAAGATTATTTTCCTTCGGTAGTACATTGGCACACACTCTTTTTCAGTACACCTCGCAAAGGTACAAAAAAAATACGCGTGGTTTACAAATACCTTTCAAAATTTGAAAAACCGTTCAAGTGCCGTTCAATGAGCGCATTACAAAACCCGGCCCGCATTCTGGGCGGGCCGGGCGATGGATAGGATGGCGGACGGATCCGCTCAAAGTAACACCGTCTTCGGGTTCTCCAGCATCACGGCGAGGGCCCTGTTGCGGGCGGCCTTGCTCGGGTAGTTCTCCAGAGTCCTCCAGGCGCCGTCGCCCACCCACTGCTTGATCCTGGGCGCGGGATAGTCGTCCGGACGGACGATCACGAAGCCGGCTGCAGCCAGCTTCTCGTAGGTGTCTCCAGCTCTCATACTTCAATGAATTCCTTTACAAGTTCTCCCGGTACCGCCGGGATCGGCATCTATGCGACTGGCGTCCAGAACATCATCCCGAGGAGGTCGAAGTACCCTTCGGCATAGGCGGCCATCATGGGCGCCTCATGCCCGTCCTCGTCGATGCACCAGACCAGGACAAACCCGGCCGACGCCGGCAGATCCGTCACCGGCTGCCAGGGGCTGGCCGGATTCGCGTCCGCCCAGCGGGCGCCATTCTTCCAGGACTTGAGCGCGGCCGAGGATATCGACCGGTTGCGGGCTTCGTTGGCCCGGTAATACGCCCCGGCAGCCTCGTCGATCTGTTTCTTCCTGTTCATAGGTCTACGGTCTTTGATAGTGTTCCCTTATATCCTCTGCGGCGGAGTTCCTCCAGAATCTCGGCATCGTTATAGATGTCAAGATTCTTGA
>JAFYYM010000109.1 GCA_017557535.1 Bacteroidales bacterium
GTGCTCACCACGCTCAAGCGCGAGGCTATGCCGCTGCTCCGCTACCGGACGCGCGACCTCACCCGCATCCTGCCGGGCGAGTGCCCCTGCGGGCGTCACCACATCCGCCTGGACCGCATGAAGGGCCGCAGCGACGACATGATCATCCTCAAGGGGGTCAATATCTTCCCGATCCAGATCGAGACCATCCTGATGCAGTTCCAGGAGCTTGCCTCCGACTACCTCATCACCCTCGAGACCCTGGACGACAACGATGCCATGACCGTCGATGTGGAGATGAAAGACCTCTTCATCGACGACTACACCAAGCTCCAGGCGCTTACCCGGGAAATTACCCGGCAGCTCCGCGACGAGATCCTCATTACTCCCAGGGTCCGCCTCGTGCCCAAGAACACCCTGCCCAAGAGCGAGGGCAAGGCCGTCCGGGTCGTCGATACCAGAAAGAAATATTAAAAAACACCCAGCCATGACTGTCCACCAACTATCCGTTTTCATCGAGAACAAGTCCGGTGTTCTCGTCAGGGTGCTTCAGCTTCTCAAGAAGGAGAACATCCAGCTGATTGCCTCCACCATCGCAGATACTGTCGACTACGGTATCTTCCGTATCATCTGCTCCCAGCCTGAAAAGGCTTACAATGTCCTGAAAGAGGCCGGAGTAGCTGTCTCGCTTTGCGATGTGTTCGCCGTCGAACTCGATGACCGTCCCGGCAAGGCCGCCGACGCCATTGAGTTCTTTGCAGGTGAAGGCGTCAGTATCGCTTACCTGTATTCCTTCCTGCTGAATGGAAAGGGAGTCCTCATCTTCCGTACCGACAACGCCGAAAAGGCCGCCGAGATTATCACCTCCAACGGTCTCAACGTCATCGAAGAGAAAGACCTCTCCCGTCTCCTGTAATATTCTGCCGCTCCAGTTCGCAGAGGGCAATCCTATATTCCGCCGTATTTCCATAATGGCGGCAGGGTGATTTTACGATATTCGTGTATTTATTTTATGAAATTCGTAAAATTGGCACTATCTTTGTTTTTCAGAAGAGCCAAACAAACAAGATAGTAAAATGAAGAATTCAACTCAAAGGAACATCAAGTGGCTTTCCATCGCCATCCTGGTCATTGCGACGGTAAACGTCGTCTTCATCTATGGTGTTACGATCTCCCAGCTCTGGATCCAGAAAGCCGTGGTTTGGAATCAGGATAAACTGGCCTGGCAGATTTTTATCATCGCAGGCCGGCTCGTCGGTGCGGCCCTTCTCTATGTCTTCTGCTGGATATTCCTGGTCCGCACGAACAGGTCCCTGAAGAATGGGGAAATCTTTCCCAGATCCAATGTCGCCCTCATCCGCTGGACGGCGTTGGTCTCCATACTTGTGACGTTTGTCCGCTCCAATTACGATGATGTACTCCAGGGAGCCCATTCTTCCGTACTTGACGGAAACACCTTTTTCATCCCTCTTGTCATCCTGCTCTTCGCCGGACTCTATAAGATGGCCTACCTCACCGCCAAAGACAGCAGCCTTGCGATATGATTACCGTCAACCTTGACAAAATACTCTGGGAGCGGCACATGAAACTCTCGGAGCTTTCGGAGAAGATCGGCATTTCGATGACCAACCTCTCCCTGCTGAAGACCGGCAAGGGCCGCGCCATCCGCTTCACCACGCTCAACAAGATCTGCAAGGTGCTGGAATGCGTCCCGGGCGACATCCTGGACTATCGGCCCGATCCCGAGGGAGAAGAGATGGATAGTGACATTTATGCAGAATAACCAGTGAAGCATCCCATGCGAATCAGATTGTTTTTTGCGCTTCTGCTCTTCCCCTTCACCATTTCCGCCCGGGAGACCGTCCCCGTTCGTGGCCGGATTGTCAATGAAAAAGGCGAGGCTGTCGAATATGTGCAGGTAGGCATCTCCAAGCTCGGTATCGGCGCCGTTTCGTCCGTGGACGGCAGATTTGAAATCGATGTTCCTGCAGATACCTTGGAATTCCACCATGTATCCTACCAGACCGGCTTCTATCCCGTCTCCGGGCCGCAGGAGGATGTCCTGATCGTCCTTCAGGAAGCCGAACTGCCCCCGGCCGTTTTCATCGGCGGCGATACGAAGGAAAAATACCTGCTCCGTGCAGGAAAACGGATCCCGGGAACTTCGTTGGGCTTCTACCATCATGACGGCATGCTCGAAGGCAGGGAGCTGGGGTCGGTTGCCAGGGCACGGAAACCGTTCATGGTCAAGGACATCCTGTTCTCCATCCAAAGCAACTACATCCCCGGATGTGTCGCCTCAATCAACATTTACCGCATCGAGGGGAAGTCGGAGGAATTCGTCAACATCCTGCATAAACCCATCTATGTCAGTATTCCGGAATCGGATTCCCGGCAGAAATTCGACATCCGGCCGGATGAAACCATCCTGCTGGAACCGGGACGCTATTTCATCGCCTTCCAGATTGTGTCCGTCGATGAGGACGTCGTTCGGAAATACAAAGAAACACCTGTGTCGGAGCGCACCGCCACGGCTTTGCATCTGTACACTGCGGCCTATTTCAAAGGCAGTTATGAGCGGTCGGTCGCTTTGGGCAAACTCAACAGTTTACCTGTCAACATCGGCATCGTCGTCAAAGGTCTGGAATACCAATAATCTTGTTTATGAAACGTCTTTTTCTTGTCATTACTTTTTTGTCTCTGGCTGTTACGTCTGTCTTGGCTCAATGGAATCCTGAATATGCCGGAAATACCGTTCGGGCGGAATATGGAGCCCTGATACCGATGGAAACGGTATCAAACAGAAGTTATGGTCTGCTGTCCCTGTCCTTTTCCCATCGTTTTTCCAGTCATTGGGGATGGCGGACAGGATTGCAGTATGCCCCTGTAAATACGGATGTCAGGGATTATTTGGGTGTTCCTTTCGCGGTAGTGTATGGGAACATTGCTAATTCACCCCGTCGTTCCATGAGAGAAGATACGTGGGATTATCAGGACAGACCTGACAGGTTCCGGAGTGATGTGTTTTCCGGTTTCTTCTCCTTCTTTTTCCAGCGGTCCGAAGTCTTTGCTGGTATCACGCCCGGGTATCTGTTTGGAGAAATCGAAAACCGGTTTTCCCTTTCCGCCGACGCCGGCGTTACTTTGAGCATTCCCGTCGGACGGTTCAGCCTGGACGTTACCCCTGCCTTCCATTATCTCCTGACGGACAACTTCACCCATTCTGTCGGCCAGCCGGAAGTCAAGCCCCTCCATTGGCAATGCTCCATATCAGGAGGATTGAGTTATCATTTCTGATCCGTTCGACGGAATCATAAGGTTTTATATGCTTCCACGGCATCACCGTAGGTCTTGCCGGCATTCTCGTGCAGCCACTGCTGGAACTCCACCTTGAAGTGGAAACCCGTTCCCAGATGCTGCTGGAAGAAAGCTCTGAGAGTCTGGGAACAAACGACATTATGCGGGATGACATCGTCCAGCGAAACAGGGACGTGCTTCTCCCTTTTCAGCATCGGGTTCTTCCTGGATTTCGAGTTCTGCAAAGCGGGAACCGTTGCCTTGATGATTGCTGACAGATAGTCCCGGTCGTCCACATCATCGATATAGAAGTGTTCCTTGGCCCCGGGGTAGGGAGAGCGCATTTCCAACTTGTCGAGCAGGGCGGCACCTTGATAGGTGGGCTTGATATACAGATTGTTATCACATATAAGGCCGAAAAGGACACCGTCGCAGTAGATGCAGTAGTCTCCCATCATCTTTTTCACGGAAATATCGCCGGCGCCGGAGCACTGGTCCACGACAAATTGAACGAAATCTGCGTTGCAGGACATATCATTTTCGATTGAAACCATTACAATGGATGTGAAGATAGCCATATTCCGTCATATCTCCAAAACATCAGGACGATACCTGAAGCTGTGATTCTTGCCGAATCGGTAAAATTCGTTATCTTTGCGGTCCGATGAGAAGGATCGAGCACATCCGCACTGCCATTGCAGTCCTGTTGTTGTCGGTGGTTCTGCCGATGACGCTGGTGTTGCCGTTCCATCATCATGAGACCGGGGCTTCTTCCCTTCTTTCCTGTGAACAATGCACGAACCATCAGCCCCATCCCGGGCATATGGGTTCGTCGGACCAGCAGGACGACTGTCTTGTCTGCCAGTTCCTCAGTGTCGCTTTCCTGCCGGAAGATTCCGTCGATGCCCCTTTCAGACCGGAATGTACCGGTGAACCGGACTCATCCCTGACGGTTTCCGTCCATTCCGCACAAGTTCAAACCCTCTCTTCCCGCGCCCCTCCTTCTTCATTCTGTTAACCCGTTGTAAAGTTGACGGTACCCGTCATTATCCATTAATTAACGTAACAGAATGAAAAAGACAATCATTTTATTGTCATCACTGTGCGCGTGCATGGTGATGAATGCTCAGGAAAAACCTGATTCCACGGACATATTCCACAATCACCTGCAACTGAATGCGTTGGTCGTTACAGGTCTCATCGGCGACGCCCATCTGAACGAGGTGCCGGCCCCCATTTCGGTCATCCGGCCCGTTGACCTGCAGGGCAGGGCGTCAACCAATATTATCAGCGCCATCGCACGGGAGCCCGGCGTGTCCCAGATAACCACGGGTGGTGCCATCTCGAAGCCGGTCATCCGCGGCCTGGGATACAACCGGGTGGTCGTTGTGAACGACGGCATCCGCCAGGAAGGTCAGCAGTGGGGGGATGAGCACGGCATCGAGATTGACGGTGCCAGTGTCCATTCGGTCGAGATCCTGAAGGGCCCCGCATCGCTGATGTACGGTTCCGATGCCATGGCAGGTGTGCTCATCTTCCACCCGAACCCGGTGACTGCTCCGGGGACGGTCCAGGGAAACGTATCCACGGAATATCAGAGCAACAACGGCCTGGTCGACTATTCCCTGAACGCTTCCGGCAATCATAACGGCCTGATTTGGGATGCCCGTTTCTCCGACAAATATGCCCATGCGTACCGGAACGGCGCCAATGGTTGGGTACTTAATTCCGGCTTCCGGGAACGGGCCGCTTCCGGAATGCTGGGTTTCAACCGGAACTGGGGCTATTCCCGTCTCAGGTTGAGTTATTACCACCTCACTCCGGGTATCATCGAAGGGGAAGAGGAAGGGTCCATCGGTTATGTGCCCGACCTTCCTTTCCAGCAGGTTTACCATTATAAGGCCGTGCTGGACAACACGTTCCGTTTGGGAGAAGGCCGGCTGAAAGCGATCTTCGGCTGGCAGCAGAACCGTCGGCAGGAGTTTGAAGAATCCGCCGATGAATATGGCCTTTTCTTCCTTCTGAACACGCTGAATTACGACGTCAGATACCAACGGGAAGCCGCTGACGGCTGGAAGTACGCCACGGGCGTGAACGGGATGTTCCAAAATTCGCAGAATAAGGGCGATGAGTACCTGATTCCGGATTACCGGCTTTTCGACGCCGGCCTTTTTGCAACGGCGTCCAAACAGCTGGGGCCGTGGGTGCTGTCCGGTGGCATACGCAGCGATATCCGTCTGCTGCACAGCATGGAACTGGAGGACCGATTCACTGATTTCAGCCGCACCTTCCCGGGCATCAGCGGCAGCATTGGTGCGGTGCGGACCATTGGGGAGGATGTCCATTTGCGCATAAACCTCTCCCGGGGGTTCCGCGCCCCGAACCTGAGCGAACTGGCTTCCAACGGCGTGCACGAAGGCACGCTGCGTTATGAAATCGGCAATCAGGACCTGTCGCCCGAATACAGCCTGCAAGGGGACTTGGGACTGGATTTTTCCTCCCGGTTCATTTCCGGTCAATTTGCGTTATTCGCCAACCGGATCGACCACTATATCTTCCTGACAAAGAAGGCCGAAGGTAATCCGCCGGTCTTTACCTATACCAGCGGCAACGCCCGCCTGTTCGGTGGAGAGGCCCGGTTGGACTTCCACCCCATCCACAGCCTGCATCTGGGTGGATCTTTCTCCTATGTCAACGGCAAGCAGATCGGCGGCCCCTGGCTCCCGATGATTCCTGCACCCCGGCTGCTGTCGGAAGTCAAATACGAGTTTTCCCACGGTGGAAAGCTGCTGAACAACGCCTTCGTCGCCATCGAACTGGATTGGAACGCCCGTCAGAACCATTTCTACGTCGTGGATGATACAGAAACCGCTACGCCCGCCTATACACTTTTGAACATGAGTGCGGGAACCGATATTGTCATCAAAGGGAAAAAGCGCGCCAGCTTGTACCTGATGGCCGACAATATCCTGGATACCGTCTGGCAAAGTCACCTTAGCCGCCTCAAGGAAGTGGGCATCTACAACATGGGGCGGAACTTTACGGTTAAACTTGTGGTGTTTCTGCCCTCGAACTAGGATGATGGCGGCAATGTATTATCCGGTATACAGGGAGGTGGAAAGGTAGCGTTCTCCCGTGTCGGGAAGCAGGGCTACGATAGCCTTTCCTGTGTTCTCCTCCCTGAAAGCCAGGGTGAGGGCAGCGCTGAAAGCGGCGCCTGATGAAATGCCCACAAGAAGCCCTTCCTTGGCGGAAAGCAGGCGGGATGACTTGAATGCTTCTTCGTCTTCGACGGTAATGATCTCGTCCACGACATTGCGGTCGAAGGTGTCGGGTTCGAATCCGGCGCCGATGCCCTGGATCTTGTGCTTGCCGGCGACACCGGTGGACAGGACCGCTGAGGAGGCGGGTTCCACAGCTACAACCTTTATGTCCGGGTTATGTTTTTTCAAGGCTTTTCCGGTGCCGCTTACGGTTCCTCCGGTTCCCACTCCGGCTACGAAAACGTCGACCTTCCCATCGGTATCGCGCCAAATTTCTTCGCCGGTGGTACGTTCGTGCACGGCGGGGTTGGCGGGATTTGTGAACTGGCCCAGAATGACCGCCCCGGGCGTACTGTCGCGAAGTTCTTCCGCTTTGGCGATGGCTCCCTTCATGCCGGCCGCGCCCGGCGTCAGTTCCAGGTTGGCACCCAAAGCCTTGAGGAGGCTTCGACGCTCCTGGCTCATCGTTTCAGGCATCGTGAGGATTACCTTGTAACCTTTGGCACGTCCCACCCATGCCAGTCCGACACCGGTATTCCCGCTGGTGGGTTCGATGATGGTCGAACCCGGAGCCAGGATGCCGCGGCGTTCGGCATCTTCGATCATTTCCAGGGCGATGCGGTCCTTGACGCTGCCGCCCGGATTGAAGTACTCCAACTTGACGAGGATGTCGGCCTTCTGGCCGGGCAACGGCCTGACTTTCAGGAGCGGAGTGTTCCCGATGAGTTCCGTGAGAGAATTGTACACCATAACTAACTGAATTAAAAAAACCTGCTCAACCGGAGATTGGCAGGGTGTATTTGTATTGCTGCAGGAAATCCTGCATGTTACAAAGTTAGTTAATTATTTTAGTAATACAAGTTCTTGAATGCAAATAACGCCCACAACAACGAATACGGTCATGGGCGTAATAATCCTTTTCATCTTTCGGAGGGTCATCGCTACTCAATCGTAGAAAGGATCCGGTTTATCAACTCGGGGGTGACGTTGGTCGCGACGATTCTGTACCCTTTGTACTCAAGTGTCAGATCATTTTTGAAGGAATACCTGACACCTGCGACGGAACCGTTTTTCGGGGCGGTCGGAGCGAATTTGTTCCATTCATCGGCGATGTGCGTTTTCACATCGGAAGGAAGTACATTTAAAACAGAAAGGCAATCCGCGCCCGACATGGAAATGATCGGGGAGGAGCCATGATAAGCGGTCACCATGACATCGGAAAGGCCGGTAGTTTCAGAATTGGCGGCACGGAGGCCAACGGCGATGCATGCTATCGCAAGCACGGCAACAAGAGAAGCAAGAATCTTTTTCATAACTGCATTAGTGTGTTTGTTTACTCTATAATGCAGTGTTCTGAAAAAGGTAAACAGGTTCTGGCCGATTATTTGTGAGTTTTTGAGAAGAGTGCCCTCCAGGCGGCAGGAGAGTTGTTTTTGATGCCCTCGATGATATCCTTGTCCGTCAGATGGGCTTTCCCTTCCGTGTGGGCTGCCCTGGCAAGCGTCCCGGCATCCAGTTGGCGGCATTCCTCCAGCTGATCCCGCAGGGCAGCACGTTCGATGGTGCGACGGATGGCGGCTTCGGCCTTCTCATCGTCCTCCAACATGGCTTTGGCTATGCTTCTGAACTTGTCCATACATCTTTTCTTTGTGCTCTTGGCGGTATCTTCATTCTTAAGTCCGGTAAGGGTCGCAATATCTTTCATGGACATCTTGTCCCAGTAGAAGCGTTTCAATATGGACTTGCAGGTTGGAGGAATGGAATCCAGCACCTTGTCCAGAAACCTCATTGCTTCCTCTTCTTGCATCTCCATCACCTCAACGGATCCTGTTTCCTGTTCCTCACCTTCATCCTTAATGACTATCTCGTCCTGACGGGTTGGCTTCTCTACAATCCTGAATGGTCTTTTCTTGGCAGCATACCTGAGGGCAACACGTTTGCATATCACATACAGATAACCTGACAGATTCACCTCTCCCTCCATGTCCAGTTTCCCAGCTTTGACATTCTCCATGAGGATAATGCAAGCTTCCTGGTACACATCGTCAAACGTAACGTCCCTAACCCCACTGAGGATGGGCTGGATATGCTGACGGATACTGGTTGAGCCAGACTCGATCCCGGAGATGATGTCTTTGTCGGTCATCTGATTACTAATGCGATTCCTATCTCAAAGGTAAACAGTTTGTTGGAGATAATCAAACGAAAGGTTAAATTTGCGATGGGAATGAAATCGGAAAGAGGCATAAAGAAAACACTGGGCGTCATAGGTTACGTCTTCACCTGTCTTGTCCTGTCCGTATTAGTTCTCATTGCCGTTGGAGTCCTGGTCGAAACCATCAAGCTGGAAACAAGGACGCAAGCCAGGCTCTTTCTCCATAGGAATCTTTTACTGGGGTTCATCACTTTCTTCCTTCTGTTTATCATCCCGCGGGTCCGGTCGAACGTCCGTTGGCTGATGAAATTCAACCACGAGTTCACGCACCTTCTGTTTGCCCTCCTATTTTTCAGGAGGATTTATCGCTTCAAGGTGGACGATTCGGACAGTTATGTTTCGTATAGCAGCGGATGGTTCGGTTACCACGCTATAACGCTTTCCCCCTATTGCGTACCCATTTTCACGTTGGCTCTGCTCCCATGGCATTTCACAACGGCCTCTCACCTTTATCTGACGGTGATTGATATCCTTATTGGGTTCTCTTATTCATTCCATGTCTGCACATGGGTCAAGCAGATTCGCTTGTCTCAAACGGATATCATCGGCCCGGGACGGCTGAAATCCATCCTTTGCATTATCTTGTTCCAGATCATCAACTTCTGTCTGATTACCCTGACCCCCTCCAGCGGGGTGATGCTCGCCATACAGAGGGTGTTCGTGGATTTCCCCGGCAAGGTCGTCGCCCTGTTATGACAGACGTTTATCAAGATTCTTCATCGCCTGCGGATTGTGCTGCCAGATGGCGCCAACCTTGGGGCAGGTGTCCTTCTCCGGGCATTCTCCGCAGGTCTCGAATCCTTTGCTTAACGCGCACTGACGGATCTGGCACAGGTGGTCACAGAATACCGTTTTCCGCCCATTCATACGGCAGCCGTCGCAGTTGATATGCTCCGGCAGAATGGGGGCATTGTTCAGTTCCGACCACAGTTTCGCAGTCTTTTCCCGCAAGACCTGGTCATCGTTCTTCGTGGCGATATAGGCGTCACACTTTTTACAGTCAAGGCCGCAGATGGCAATCAGTTTCTTCATGTCCTTGGTATTTCGATGTGAAGTTAGCTACATTCTGCCGTATCCTTTCGCCGTAGAATGCTTTCCTTTTTGGTGGTGATTATGTGTTATTACGACGCCGTCTTTCTTCTTCACGAATTCTTTCCAAGAAACGTTCGTGCTCGCGTTCCAACTCCTTTTTATGCCTTCTGTTTTCTTCCTCAATCCGCTGCTTTCTGGCTTCGGCTTCCCGCTTCGGCCTTTCTGCCTCCCACTTTTTCAAGGATTCCTCGCTAATGGTGCTACCGAAGAAAAGCATAATAATTATAAAGCCGACAAACCAGCTGGCTATGGAGACGGCTCCGGCCAGAAGATAGAAGAAAGCATTGATGAGGAGGGTCCCCAGCGTATACTTGAAGAATGTCAGGAGGGTAAGTTGCCCTGACTTGTTTTCCAGTAACAGTCCTCTCAGGTAGATCAGAATAATGATGATCAACCAGCACCAGGCGCCCCAGCGGCACAGGTCGGAAATCAAGCCAAAAGTAGCCGGCTGCCGAACGAATTGTCCGATTGCATCGGAACTTACCAGAATGCCTGGGATGGCAGATTTTCCCTTGGCGGCAAAAAAGAGTGCAAAACCGTTCAGCCAGCCATAAATGCCGCTGGCCGCGATAGAGACGGCTTCAGGGCCACTGCGACTGAAGGCAAGGATGAGACCGGCTATCAGCGTCCCAAACATGACCAGCATCAACAGCAGACTCTGCCACCACCTGGCAGTAATCAGGTTCTGGAAACTGCTTCTCAAGCCCTCGGACATAAAATGGAAGACTGCGTTGGATGCGCGGTTCAGGAAGGACTGGTCCCGGGCAGAATACTTCCACATCTGTCGGAAGGCGAAACGGGGCCGGTCGAGCACGTTCTGCTTTCCTTCCAATTTGCGTAGTTCCACATTGGCACTGGCCTGGCAGCTGTCAGCAGCCTGCCTTAGCCAGAACAAAGCTTTCGCGCTGTCCAATTGCTCTCTTTCAAGAAACATCGTTCCCAATTTGTACATACAGTCTGGCGTTCCCATCCTTGCCCCTTTTTCCATCCAGCGCATATACATGGCCTGCCCCTGTTTCTCACTAAGTTTTCCGCTTCGGTTGTACTCTTCGCCAAATCTGGCTGTGAGTGCCCTGAAATTACCGTTCTTCACAAGAATGTCAAGGTAGTGATTGCGTTCGTCCTGGGTAATGAGATCACCCCCGTAAACCACAAGCATTTCCATAGACTTCTGCTCGCCAGCGTCCGCTTCAACTTTGAGACGCTCGGCATCTTTCGGCCTCATCTTGCAAGAAGGCAGCAGGAAGAAAATGGAAACCAGAACCGCAATGGTGGAGAATAACTTCTTCATTTTGTTCCGAATGACAAATATATCGTATATATCTAATAGCCAAAGTTATGAATTATTCACAGTAACTGCAAGAAATACACCCGCCTATCAACCTTCACGGATAAGAGCCGATGAAACAGATAAGCCAGCTCTGAAAGGCTGGCTTGCCATGTGAACTATTGTGATATACTATCGAACCTTCTGGAGGACCTTCATAAATTGGATAGGTTCGCTCTGGCGTGTTGAAGATTGCGGAGCTATTTCAGAATGAATGCAAATTGATCCAAATACTTGTTTAGGGAAGCCAGATCGGCAAGATTGCGTGACAGGAAGGCTGCGCAGAACAATTCCCTGAATCGGCAGAGTTCTTCCCACATGGCGCTTCTGACAGCCGGACTGCAACCCGACCGTCCGTACTTGATGGTCAGGTCAATCAGTTCCTGTGCACGGGCAAACGCCCCTTCCGCCCTGGAATCCTTGCCTGCCTGGAGAGCCTTCAGTACGCGGGATGTCTCGCTGCCGATGTTGGCCATCTGCTGCGGGAAAGTCAGTTCGGCCCACCGGCCGTTTTCCAGGGAGGCGTGCTGCATCTATCCAATAATGAACTGTTCGACAATCTGTTTGATGGCTTCCCGGGTATCCGGGTCCAGCACATCCCGAGTGGGATTATTTTGCCAAGAACGGATGTTGATCAAGGAATCATACTCGATGAAATCCTCGCCCTCTTCATCCGGATACAGGTTGAAGCCCCATAAGTCCTCTCCTGCAGAACCATTCTCCAACAGCAAACGCTCCAAATCGGCATGCAGTTCGGCATCAAGGGCCAGTAACCCCAGCTTCACATCGGCGACACACTTGATCATATCACCGAACGTGTTCTCCGCCAAAGCCGAAAGCTCGGCCCGTGTTATTGATTTCTGAAGGATCTGCATTGAGCAAGTGTTTTTGCAAAGATAACAAAAAAAAAGAGGAATCATCAGTTTGATAATTCCTCTGTAGTAGACTACACAGATAAATTCTCGAACTTTTTCGAGGATCTTCTAAAGTTGGATAGGTTTGCGCAAAGTGTTGAAGATGAATTAAATAGAATCATGTCAAAAGAAGAAGGGAGTCGAGAAGATCCTTGAATTCTCTCGAAAAACCATCCAATCTGAGGCGTTTTTTCAATATATGGCCTAAAAAGATATGTAGCTGATATTGAGATGATTAGTGTTTCGCCGATTATGCCTTTTTTAGACCTGACACGCTGAGTCTCGAACCTCCTGCTCATCGAAGGGCTGCTCCAAATACAGGCCTTTATCGATAGGCTTGACCGATAAATTGGAATTTAACGTCTTCGTCATGGCCGACCTGATCGGCCATCTATGCTATAGATTCCCGGTCAAGCCGGGAATGACGGTTAAATCTCGATTTATCCAATGCAGTTAATACAATTCATGCGAGATGACAATAAGCAAGCTATTTCAGACACCATAGAACAACATCGTCTCTCTTACTTCCTGGAAAGCCTCTGTAATGGCAGTGACAGTCTCCGGTCGGCTCCACTCCAGGCGCGTACGGTCTTCCTTGTCAATCAGGCCCATAAAGTATAGAAGGGCAATATCTCGACGGATAGCCTCTTCCACCATCAGACGGGCATATTTTGCCCCTTGCTCCTTGTCCTGCGTTGTAATATCACCTTCCTGAGGATAAGTACCATCGCAGAAGAGAGCGCCATATTCTCCTATCACAAGAGGAATACCACGGTCCAGTATATATTTATCAAACTTCTGGAAGGTCTTTTTGATCTCTTTTTCACACGAATCGGTAAACAGGGCGTGATTCTGGTCCCAATTCCAAGGGATGTAACTATGGACACTGGCAATTAGATGGCCTTCAACAGAATCTTCAGGTAAGTGGAAACGTTGCAGGGCTGCATCCGATTCGCCAAATTGGCCATCGTGCATATAATACCCTCCTACGGATGCGCTGTAAGTGTTAATCATGAGGTTCCTCTGTGCATTGTTACCTCCGGTAGCGCGTACAGTCTGTACAAAACTATGGGCGAATCGGTCCAGGGCATCGAAAGCCGTGGTATCCTTCGGACAGTTCCAAGCACCGTATTTATCCAACATCTCACCCCAGCCCTCGAAAACCAAACGCTCACCATATTTGTTGAAGCGATTTGCAATCTGCTCCCAGAGAGCCATAAAACGCCGGTTCATTTCATCAAAACGTTCCGGATCGGCGACAAGCCAGCAAGTATTCTTGTCTCCAGCGTCGTGATGGACATTAAGGATACAATACATCCCTTCGTCCAGAACGTAATTCACCACTTCCTCCACACGTTGCATCCAGGCCTCGTCTATCTTGTCTTCGGCATCCAAATGCGGATACCAAGTGACCGGGACGCGAATTGACTTGAAACCGGTCTCGCTGAAAAGATGAATCAGCTCTCTGGTAACCTGCGGCTCGCCCCAAGCGGTTTCATATGCCATAACAGAACGGTCTGTTGTGCGTTCGATAAGGCTGTCCTGCCCGTGGCTACAGCTCTCAAGCGTATTGCCGATATTCCATCCAATGCCCATATTGTGTACGGCATCATGGGCACTCTCAAACTGAGTCTGGGGAGCACAGCAGACACAGAAAACAAACAAAGCCAGAAATCCGAAGTGATGATTCAACATTTTACAAGGACAAATATCGATTTATCAGTGTAAATATAGCTACATTTCTCCGCATCTTCAAAGACTTGGTGCGACAACGGTACGATGAAATTGCACGAAAAATGGCCACCCTTGAAAGGATAGCCATTGAATATCAGGCACTTACGCTTTTTCTTCGTAGACCAAACACTCCGAATCTCGAACCTCTCGTTCATTGAAGGGCTGGTTCAGTTGCAATCCTTCATTGAAGAGTGTCAGTCCTTTGTGCCGGCACCTGAATGATGGTCAGCCACTTCTCGGGGTCTTCCTGGTTCCAGACACCATCGACA
>JAFYYM010000110.1 GCA_017557535.1 Bacteroidales bacterium
ATGAGATGCTTGCAGAGATCGAATGGAAACTAAACCACAGGCCCCGTAAGTCACTGGGTTACAGGACACCGTTGGAATACTGCAAACAATTATTTAACTTTGACTTTTGAAGTGTGTTGCGCTTCTAAATTGAATTCACCTTATAAAAGAATTAAATGATTCAAGTAATTGAGAGAGTTGCCGCCATTCTTAATCTGGTTGCATCTAATCGACGGAAGTTTTGGCAAATGACAGTCATCTCGGACGAGTTGGGCATTAACCGCGGTACCTGCGCAAACATTATCAAAACCCTTGTCGATGTAGGATATCTGGCAAAAAATGGAATTAAAAAGGGTTATGCCCTGGGTAATAAGATTTACCAACTTACAGGTGTAACCAATTATCTGGGCTCGTTGTTGGAGTTTTCCTTCCCATACCTAGAAGAACTCTCCGAGAGGGCAGGTGAATCAGTCCTTCTTTCGACGGTAAAGGATGGTAAACGTATAATCCTGTATCAAGTTTACTCCTACCATGAAGTTCAAGTCAGGGCGAAAGTTGAGTCAACTGTCTATAGGACCACATCAGGAAGATTACAGTTAGCCTATTTCTCTTCAGAGAGCTTGAGGGAATTTGTTAAAGCATATGGATTACCTGGAGAAGAGTGGCCTGAAGTAACCAATATTGAGGATCTGAAAAAAGAATTGTCTACAATACGCAGCAAGGGAAGTCTTGTTACTTTCAGCAAAAACCATGTGGTAGGTATGTCATATCCCATTTACTATGAAGGACAAGTGGTTGCCGCTATTGGTATATACCTTCCAGATGTCCGGTACAATGCCATAATCGGAGAAACACTCAACCTTGCCCTCAAAGAAACTGCCGCCACGATCAATGCGTTACTGTGATTTGTAACGGACTCATTGATAGTTGGATAGACAAATGCCATCCCCCGTGGAAAAGGGGATGGCATTGTCTTAATATTCAGAGTATCAGCCTTTTATAAATCGCGGCTAATTATGGCCGCGGCCCATCAGATCACCACTGGTTTGTAGCGAGGGACGAGGATGCGCATAATCACCCAGGCGAGGAGGTAGGCAATTCCGCAGAAGCAGAACACCATGAAGTAGCCGGCGGCTTTACCATCGAATCCAAAGAGTATATTCCGAAGAACGGGTTAGTTGTGATAGTCCCCGACAAGGACTCCGGCAAGCCGTACGTACTTGGTCAGCGACTATCTGACCAGTCACAGGTCTCACGTAAGAGGATAGAGTTGAGTCCAATCTTCATTTTTGGAGGAGGCAGGAGTAACCTGGCTTTTTCCACATACCAGACCACTGAGGTCAAGGATGTTTCATATGCTTACGACATTCCCGAGGATGTCCTACTATTATTAATATCAAATGGCGTAAAGCGATCATTACGGCAACACAACGACAACCCACAGAGATTCTTACGGACTTATCATCGGGACTTCTACCTCTTCTACTGACGCTTATGGCAATACATACACGACTCATCGAGATGCTTACGGGTATCATACTGGTACCTCTTCCTGCATCACTGATTACTATGGGACCATAACTGAAACCCGTCGCGACTCTTACGGTTATACCACCGGATCTACCACTTCTTCCAGAGGTTACAACGGCAGTACATATTCCACTCATCGTAATGCTTATGGCTGTCAGATTGGTAGCAGTACGACCTCTACAGGTATCTATGGTACGACCTTGTCCCATAGCAGTTCTTCCTATGTCACCTCTATCTGGGCATTCTAGTCTTCAGAAATACAGTTAATAATATAAGGAGGCGACCAATAATCACTTATTAGTCGCCTCCATTTTTTATTAAAGGAGGTGAGCCGGGCGGGTTGTCCTGGCAAACCCGTGGCCGCCCGTGGCCGCCCGTGGCCTCGTGAACGGGAGGGGCCCGCCGCGAAGCGGTGGGAGGGATGGAGCGAAGAGGAAGGTTTGCAGGACAACTCGCCCGCGAACTTGAAACATCATAAATAAAGAGGATGACCTCTAAGTCATATTGACTTTTTAGTCACCCTCGCTTCTGATGAGGCAATTCTAAAGTGTAATGAATCCTTGAAGGCTTTGGGCACTGAAGATCCCGTGCTCAATAAGATCAGGCAGGCTCGATATGTGGCCGCACCTTCCAGTGTCAAAGCCGCGTCACTAGGCATCCTCCATTATTCCGACATCCATGGGGATAATATAGCGGTCGCCAGGATCCATGACCTTATTGGAAAATACGGCCATTACATTGATGCGGTGCTTGCCACAGGTGATTCGGTTCTCTACTACGCTGACGGTACCAAAGAGTATCCAAACGACGCCAAATGGTGGCGCGCTTCCGGACTCGCTGAGAAGTCACTCTTCGTCCTCGGCAATCACGACAGTGCTGCCAGGTCCAATGAGAAAGGCCATCTGGAGGGTTCTGCTGATTGGGACTTCAAAGGAAAGGAGTGGGATTTCGATACTTATTACGCCGATTATATAGACAAGCTTGGATATGTCATGCCTAAAGGATATGACAACCCTTCAAGCCCGTATTACAAATCCTGTTTCTGGCATAAGGATTTCGCCAATGCCAAGATAAGGCTCCTTGGACCTGACTGCATGCATTTCAACGATGGATTCCGTTACCTTACCAAGGAGCAGGAATCCTGGCTTTCCGCCAGGCTTGCCGACACGCTCGATCCTGGTAATCCGGCATATGGCTATTCTATCATTGTCTCCTCTCATTATCCTTTGGATGATTTCGGAGGGGACAACGAGAGATGGGAAGAATCAAAGCACCGCTTTATCTACAACCAGAATTCCCAGGGTGGCAGAGTCATGGATCACAAAACCGGGGACGCGACTAACTTTCACTCCCCGGCATCTCTCTCCTATATTGCCAATAAGCGTTTTTCGATGAGGTCGAAAGTACCTTCCCCCACAGAGCAGTATGGTTATGTCTCAGGTCCCTCAAATCCTCTTGCGGATGTTGTTCAGGCCTGGGTGGACAAGGGAGTGAAGTTTGTTGTTTGGCTCACTGGCCATTGTCACACAGACATGCTCTATTATCCGGCGAAATACCCTGGCCTGCTATGTCTCACAATCGATCAAGCCGGAAACCTTCGCGGGAATTCGGTTACTGATCGGGGAGAGGATCTCGAGTCCCGGTTCTGCGCTAACTACTACGGGATTGATACCCAGAACGGACTGTTCAAGATAGTGAGGCTTGGTCTTTCGATGACCCGCTACAAGACCCGGAAAGATGTACTCTGCTATGACTACATCAATCGGAAAGTGATATTTGAGTGATATTGAGATTTATTTCCTCTCCTTTCCGCCGAGAATCGATCTGACTTTCAGGGGCTCGTTGGTGGTGATGCAATCGACACCCTGACCAATCATCTCTTTGATATCCTCTTCCTTGTCGACAGTCCAGACGTTGACACTCATCTTCCTGTCGTGGGCTTCCTTAACCCACGTGGGGTTCTTCTGGAACACGCTGTAGTGGTAATCAATGCCGTTGATACCTTTGGCGAGAACTTCTTCAGGGCTCATATTCCCTGAAAGATACTGGTTGGTGAATCCGGGGCAGAGGGCGGCTATCCTTTCGCACATGTTACGACTGAAAGAAATGAATATCACTTTCTTGGGATCAAACAGGCCGTGCCTTTTGAGAGCTTCTATGCTCTTATCCACCATGTAGTCCTCATGGGCCTTGTCAATTTGTGACTTGAGCTCGAATACCAGCACTGTGCCTCCCTTCTCTCCCTGGGTCAGATACTCGTCGAGGGTGGGGAGTTTCTCTCCGTTCTTCAGACGATAATCCTTGAAATCAGCGTAGTCATGGGTCTGGATATTCACACCCTTGATGTCGCGATCGTGGTGGACAACAATCACGAGGTCGGAGGTCATATGGACATCGAATTCGCTGCCCCATAAGTGGTTCTTCTGGGCAAGTTCAAGAGACTTGATTGAGTTCTCGGCGTAACCTGCCTCCTCACAGTTCCAATAGCCTCTATGGGCGGTGATGGCGACTTTGGGAGCGCATGAAGCAGCTAATGCGATTAAAGCGGATACGGCTGCGGCAAAAACTATTAATCTTCTCATATTGGATTATGTTTATAAGTTTCAGTGTTCCTTACAAATTTAATAATTTCTTGATATAATCTTGCCTGTAGTCCTGGACATTCTCGTTCCACCAGGCCTTGTATGGCTCAGGAATGGACGCAGACCCATGGTTGCGGTAGGGGCTGCTGATCACCTGGACATCACCAGCGACACCATTCAGGCCGGAGAATATCTCTGAGGGCGGGCATGTAGTGTCCACAAGGCCTATCTCGACGAGGAAACGGGCCTTGGACCCTCTCATGAGTAATGCTCCGTCGAAGTAGGGAGCCACTTTCTTCGCTTTCCGAGCGTTCTTCTCGGTCAGAATACTTGTGTCCACATTCAGTCTCGTGGAAGTTGGTGTATCAACTCCGTTATATTCCATGGGCCATGGCCAGGCGTCGTTTCTGCCTTGAAGGTAACCGCCGTTCCCGATCATCGCCGGCACATTGATCACCACGTCCGTGATACGGTCATCAAGTCCGGCCAGGGCGACCGCCTGAGCCCCGCCCTGGCTTTCTCCGAGCAGGACAATGGTTTTCCCGTCCCATGCCGGATCCGTAGTGATATAGTCCAATGCCCGGATCGCCCGAAGAATCATTTTCCTGAAGTAATAAGAGTTCCTGGATGTGATTGGACGGTAACTGTAGTTCTTCAGCGGGCCTTCCTCAAGAGTTTTGTAATATGTGTCATCGGCATCATTCAGCATCCCGTGCGCATTGAAATCGAAGGCTATGGCTCCATTTTGGGCCAAATCAGCGGCGACCTGCGCATGAGCCTTGCACCAGTCTCCGGAAACCCCGGCGGCGTGAAGTTGGATGATTATGGGCAGTGACCCTTCACGGGCGTCTTTCGGCTTCGCCACGTAGCCCCTTACGGGAACCGTGTCCAAGGCGCTGACCTCAACATCAAAGCACTCTATATTATTGCCTCGAATGCTGACAGGCTTTGACATCACAGTTGTCTTTTTCTCCCGGAGATGGCGTATCTGGCGTTTCCAGTAATGCTTAAGATCCCTTGGAGGTTGGAAACCAGGCTCAAATGCCGATCCATTTATAACGTAGCCGATCCTTATCGCGTCTTCGGAAGGATCGAGGTTCATGGGTATCCTCTCAGGAAAAGTTCCTTCTGGTCTGAACTCCAGCATTACGGCCACAGGTCCGGTTCTGACATCGGTGAACACGATCTTCGGACTGGTGATAACCCCGATTTTCTCCACACGGGTCATCACTCCGTTTTCGAATACCGCAACCTCAAGTGGGTTGGGATAGTTCTTGACAGGCTCAACGCTCACGATAACCGTGTCTGACGAGGCGTACTGTCCATCCGGATGGTTGAGTCCAAATCTTAGGCTGGTCACGATCCCGGCGCCCAGGCAAGGTGAAAGGGACAGGAAGATTCCGATTGCGGTGACCGAGACGAATCTGGAAAGATTGAGCATATTAATCAGGTTTAAAGATTTCGCTTGCGTGCCATCGGTAAATATAGGCATATTCTTACTGAATAATCGCGGAAATTGGTTATTTTTGTCAGATAAGTGTTTTAGACAAATTATTTCAAAAGATATGGTTAAAGTTAATTTGGGAGGTTGCGACTCCTTCGTGAAAGACGCTGATTACAAAGTTTATGTAGAGAAAGCCCTTGAGGCATTGGATATATTGAAAAGCGGCAGCGGCGCCGGCAATGATTTCCTCGGATGGAAGCATCTCCCTTCAGAGACTCCCGAGTCACTCATCGCTGATTGTGAGGCTGTTCGTGATTGCTGGAAAGCAAAGGGTGTTGACCTCGTGGTTGTGATCGGTATAGGTGGATCATATCTTGGAGCCCGCTGCGCCATCGAGGCTCTCTCTCATAATTTCGCGAAACAACTTTCCGGAAAGAAGGATGCCCCTGAGGTGGTTTTCGCCGGTAATAACCTCTCCGAGGAGTATCTCGCCGAGCTTATGGACCTTGTCGCTGAGAGGAACGTGGCCACAGTTGTGATATCCAAGTCCGGCACCACTACTGAGCCGGCTGTGGCTTTCCGTGTTGTCAAGGAATATATAGAGAAAGCGTATAAAGATGCCGCCGAGAGGATAGTCGCCATAACGGATGCCAAGAAAGGTGCCCTGAAGACTCTCGCAACCCAGGAAGGTTATAAGACCTTCGTTGTTCCCGACAATGTGGGTGGCCGTTATTCTGTGCTTACTCCCGTAGGTTTGTTGCCTATTGTCTTGGCTGGTTTTGATGTCCGCGAGATGCTCTCCGGCGCCAAGGAGATGGAGGAGGCTTGTCTGGTCAAATCCGGGGACAATCCCGCTGTCAAATATGCCGCTATGAGGAATCTCCTTTATTCGGAGCTCGGCAAGAAGGTCGAGATCCTCGTCGCTTACAATCCCAAGCTCCAGTATCTGGGTGAATGGTGGAAGCAGCTTTACGGAGAGTCTGAGGGCAAGGAACTCAAGGGTATATTCCCGGCCTCCGTTAATTTCACGACTGATCTCCACTCTATGGGACAATTCATCCAGGAAGGTGAGAGGATTATGTTCGAGACTGTCGTGAGTGTTGAGAAGAGCAACCGTTCAGTCATCATCGGCAGTGATCCCCAGAATCTGGATCAGCTCAACTATCTGGCTGGCCAGCATGTGGAGCATTGCAACGCGATGGCGCAGCTAGGCACCAAACTCGCTCACATAGACGGTGGTGTGCCTCAGCTCGAGGTTTCTATCGAGAGCCTTAACGCCTTCAATCTCGGCGGATTGTTCCAGTTCTTCGAGTATGCCTGCGGAATCAGCGCTTATGTCCTGGGTATCAATCCTTTCAACCAGCCGGGTGTGGAAGCCTATAAGAAGAATATGTTCGCCCTCCTGGAGAAACCGGGATATGAGGAGCAGACAAAGGCCATCAAGGAGAGACTCTAGTTATGCTTTGTCAGGATAAATTCAGGGAGACTTACAAGAGGGAGCCTGAGAGGATATCCTTCTGTCCTTATCGTGTATGCCCTATCGGGGCCCATTCTGACCATCAGCTCGGTAAAGTCACGGGCTTCGCCATCGACAAGGGTATTCATATCGCATATTCCCCTAAGCTCAATGGTGTCATTGAATTGGCGTCCCTCCAATTCCCGAAGCGGGCTCAGTGGCATCTCAGGGATGTCCCGGAGGAGAAGCGTGGAGATTGGGCGGACTATCTCCGGGGAGCCACTAAAGAACTTTTCCATGCCTATCCTTTGAGGGTGGGCTTGAGCGGTGTGATTGAGGGTTCGCTCCCTATCGGCGGCCTATCCTCATCCGCGGCTGTGACCATTGCCTTCATGAAGGCGTTGTGCCGGGTCAATGATCTCCATCTTGACGACAGGGACTTGATTATGATGGCAATGGCGGCAGAGAATAAGTATGTGGGTGTCTCCTGCGGGAAACTGGATCAAAGCTGTGAAGTCTTCTCTAAAAAGGATCATCTTCTATTCCTCGACACGCTTGACGACAGTTATGAGCTTATTCCGGCTTCCCCCTCCATGAAGCCCTATGAGATCGCCATTTTCTTCAGTGGGGTCGAGAGAAACTTGGCCGGTAGCAAGTTCAATATGAGAGTGGATGAGTGCAAGAGCGCTGCATATGCCTTGAAAGCTTACGCCGGGATGGAATATGGGAAGTTCAAGGAGACATATCTCCGAGAGGTTCCTGTCGAGGTCTTCGAGCGTTTCAAGGATCGCCTTCCGGACACTTGGCGTAAAAGGGCGGAGCACTGGTACACCGAGTACGAGCGCGTGCAAAAAGGCGTCGATGCTTGGAGGAAGGGAGATATTGAGGAATTCGGGCGTCTAAGCTTCGAGAGCGGCCGTTCCTCGATCGAGAGTTGGGAGACCGGTTCACCTGAGCTTAAGAAGATTTATGACATAATGACCAGAACAGATGGAATCTATGGCGGGCGATTCAGTGGAGCAGGCTTCAAAGGCTGCTGCATGGCGCTGATAGATCCATCGTTCCGGGATAGCATATTCGAGAAAGTCGAGAGGGAGTATCTCGCTGATTTCCCTGAGCTGAAAGGACATTATTCGGCGTACGTCTGCCATAGCGCGGATGGCGTCAAAATATAGTAACAGAGCCATTGACCATGAAATGTCTCATCCTCGCGGCCGGCTATGCGACCAGGCTGCGCCCTTTGACCGATAATTTTCCCAAGCCCCTGCTTGATGTGGGGGGAAAGCCTATCCTGGATTGGCTGGTCGACGATATCGCCGCGACTGGAAAGGTTGACGGCTTTGTTGTCATCTCCAACCATAGGTTTGCCAGGATCTTCGAGGATTGGGCGGAAGGACGTCCTGATGACATCAAGGTAGTGGATGACGGCACTTCCACCAATGAGACTCGCCTCGGGGCTGTGAGGGACATGTTGTTCGCCATCGATTCGCTGGGTATTGACGACGACCTGCTTGTCATCGCGGGGGATAACCTCCTTGATTTCAGTCTAAGCGGCTTCATCGACTACTCGCTCTCGAAAGGTACTTCATGTGTGATGAGATACTTCGAGGAATCCGCCGATATACTCCGCAAGGGTGGTGTCATGTCTGTGGACGAGAACGGGCTGATTCTTGACATGGAGGAAAAACCAGCCGAGCCTAAGGCCAATTGGGCCTGCCCTCCTTTTTATTACTATACAAAGGAAGATGCCGCCAGGATTCCCGAGGCTATCGCATCTGGATGTGGTGTGGATGCTCCTGGCAGCCTCGTCGCCTGGTTGTCCTCAAAAGCTCCTGTCCATGCGATGGAGATGCCTGGAAAGCGATTCGACATCGGAGATCTCAAGAGTTACGAGGCTGTGAGGTCTGAATTTGATAACCGTGATAAATAACTGGATATGAGACGTTTCCTTTTTGCCGTCACAATCATCGGAGCTGTCGCCATCCTGGCGTCCTCCTGCCGTGGCGAAAAGATTGTTTCCCGTCAGTCGGGAGATGACATTTATGTCTGCGCTTATATTTGGCCCTCGTGCCATGACGACCCTCTAGGCCATAAGTGGCTTTGGGAAGATGGGATAGGTGAGTGGGAAGTCATCAAGCAGGGAGACAAGCGCTTCCCTGAGCACTATCAGCCTCGCCAGCCACTCTGGGGGTATGAGTTGGATAACGATCCCGTCGTTGTCGAGAAGTGGATCAAGACAGCTTTGAAGTACGGGGTGAACACTTTCATCTACGACTGGTACTGGTACAACGACCCCGATGGCTACAGTGGCCCCTATCTTGAGAGCGCCTTGAACGACGGTTTCTTGAAGGCTCCCAGCCACGGGAAGATGAACTTTTACATCATGTGGGCTAACCACGATGTGAAATATAACTATTGGAACTATCACAAGTGGGGTGATAACGAGGAGCGTCTTTTCAATCCGGATGTGGACTGGGATCAGTTCAAGAAGGTTGTGGACCGGGTGATTAACCAGTATTTCAAGCTTCCTGAATATGTCAAGATTGACGGATGCCCTGTGCTGGGAATTTTCTCGATAGAGAATTTCGTCCGCGGGCTGGGTTCGCTTGAGGAGGCGGCCAAGGCGATGGATTATTTCCGTTCAGAGGTGCGTAAGGCTGGTTTTCCCGATCTTCATCTTCAGCAGATCCAAGGCGGCGGCAACCGGATGAGCGATGAGCGGATCGAGTATATGAAAAAGAACATCAACGCTTTAGGTATCAACAGTGAGGCGTTGTACAACATGGGTGGTTTCGATTCGGATTACCTTGTCCAGGGAGCTGAGGCCATAGAGATCCGCAAGCAGATGGACGAGGTGTTCGATATCCCAGTATTCCCCTGTGTTTCAATCGGATGGGATGATACACCACGCTTCCCGGCCAAGGGCCCTGAGCATGTCACACGTTGGCATAACACACCACAGACTTTCGCCACGTTCCTTGCCAAGGCAAAGGAATATGTTAACACACATCCGGATCAGCCTCGTTTCATGATGATCAACGCCTGGAACGAATGGGTTGAAGGAAGCTATCTTCTTCCCGACCGTATGAATGGTTTCGGTTACCTTGAAGCTGTTCGTGATGTCCTTGACGGCAAGTACGACAACTAGCATCTTATAAACCTATGAGAAAAACGCTTCTGATACTGACTTTCATCCTTTCCCTGCCTCTTGGACTCTTTGCCCAGAAGCAGGAAATCCGGGATGTTGACATAACAATAAGGCTTTCCGGGAAGGGCTCAGCCATATTCAATGAGCGATGGGACATCAACACTGGCCCCAGCATAACAGAGTGGTACCTTGTCCGCGAGAACCTCGGGGATATCATTATTCCCGGTTTCACTGTTCTCGATGGTGACAGTGGCAAACGGCTTGAGGATGTAGGGGAATGGGACATCAATAAGACTCTCGACGAGAAGGCAGGGAAGTCTGGCATTGTGCATAAGGATGAAGGTGTGGAGCTTTGTTGGGGCATCGCTCCCCGGGGAGACCGTGTATTCTACGCCATCTATAGCATGGTCAAGGCGATGAAGTCTCTCAATGACTATGATATGCTCCACCTGCAGGTTGTGTCTCCCGGTATGAGTGCTCCTCCACAACACGTCAAAGTGACTGTGAAGGCCAATGATTTCCAAATAGACACCACCAACACCCGGGCTTGGGGTTTCGGCTTCGAGGGCACCACTACTTTCACTGACAGCACGGTAGTTTTCGAGTCAACAAAACCTTTCAAGACAAACAACTCAGCTATCATCTTGCTTCGCTTCAATAAGGGGGTATTTGAACCTCTCAGCGTCCAGGAGCGTGATTTTCAGGAGGTTCTGGATGTGGCGCTGAAGAAAGCGAAGTTTGCTGATGATCCCGAGGATGACGTTCTGACCGAAATTATAGCGGGTTTCTTCACGCTGGTCGTGATGTTTTTCATTTTCGTTTTCCCTTTCATCAGGATTTTCAGACGTTCTTCCGGAAAGATATCCAATAAAGAGAAGAAGAGGATTCTCGGAATCAAGCCGAAGGATTTGGAGTGGTATCGTGACATACCTCTTGGGGGACATCTTGCCGCTGAAGATTTTATATTGCGGAAACTGGAGGATAAGCACCAAAGCAACAATCTCGCTCTGGCCATCATCCTCAGGCTTGTCCACGAGGGTTATCTGGAGCCTTCCAGGGAGATAGATGGCGGGAATATAAATCTCAAGTTCACCGGCAAGAATCCTATAAGCATGTATTCATATCAGAAGCGTTTCTTCGATATTCTGAAGGAGTCTGCCGGAGAGGATAAAGTCTTGCAAGACAAGGAGTTCTCCAAGTGGGCTAATACATATTCCAGCAAGTTGTACAACTGGACCCAGGAATCACTGACCTCTGGATCCGCATACCTCAAGGAGAAGGAGTACTATAACAGGAACTATAAGTTCACATCCTCGGGCAAGGAGCAAGCCCGAAGGTTGATGGGACTGAAGAAGTTCCTGGAAGACTTCACCCTTGTCTCAGATAAGGAGACGATAGAATCCGGGCTGTGGAAAGAGTATCTTGTCCACGCCGCCCTTTACGGAATAGCCGACAAGGTCGCCAAACAGCTCAAAGACATTGATCCGAAGCTGTTCGAACAGACTTTCACCTACGACTATAAGACATTCTCCTCTATGATGGGTAGCAGCAGGGCCATATCCGACCATGTTAGTTCCGCCGCTCTTTTAGGAGCCCCCCGTTCCACATATTCAAGCGGCGGGAGCAGCTACAGCAGTAGCAGCCACAGCAGCCGTGGTGGTTACGGAGGCCACACATCTTCCAGAGGTGGCGGTGGTTACAGTGGTGGCGGCCGTGGAGGCGGTGGGCGATGAGAATGCCCAGGGTGTCAAATAATTGATATTCAATGCTATGAGATTACTACTGGTACAATCCTCTCCTGTCTGGGAGAATCCCTCTCAAAGTTTGGCTGAGATCGAGGCTATTCTTTCATCGGCCCCGGAAGCCGATCTTGTCGTTCTTCCCGAGATGTTCGTGACCGGATTCGTGACTAATCCGGGGGCTGTCTCCGAAGTCTCCGGCCGTGAGGGCCTGGCTTGGATGAGGGATTATGCTGTCAAGAATGGTAGGGCGGTGGCTGGAAGCCTTTCCACAACGTCTCCCGAGGGCTTCCGCAACAGGTTTTATTTCGTGTTCCCTGACGGAACGGTGTCTTTTTACGACAAAAGGCACTTATTCACCTATTCAGGGGAACATAAGCGATATGTCCCCGGGACAGAACGTGTTATTGTCGAGTATATGGGTTTAAGGATCCTGCTACAGGTTTGTTATGACCTGCGTTTCCCGTCTTTCTCGAGGAATCATCTGGTGGATGGGCGTCCTGAATATGACCTCATCCTTTATGTGGCCAGCTGGCCAGAGTCGAGGATAGCGGCGTGGGACGCCTTACTCAAGGCTAGGGCAATTGAGAACGCTTGCTTTGTGGCTGGAGTTAACCGTGTCGGATCGGATCCCGCGAATGTTTATCCCGGACATACAACTTTTATTAATCCTTTGGGTGAAGTGCTTTCAATTTGTAAGCAAAATGTTGCGGACAGTCTAATTTGTGAAGTTTGCAAGGAGTCTCTGGATGCTTACCGGAGAGGTTTCCCGGTTTTGGCTGACGCTGATTAAAAACGATTTTCATCAATAATTCCTTGATTTTTCGAACTTGATTTCTTTTATTTGTATCAAGTAATAGATTATAACAGTATGAGGTTTTCATCAGTTCTCGTCCTCTCCCTTCTTATCCTCGCCCTTCCATAGGCGCGGACTGAAAGGTGTGGTTGTAACTGTAAAGATATTCCTACTCCTTCCAGTCCAAGACTGAGAAGGGGTTTTCTTTTTTTAGGGTTATTATTACGTGTATATGAACGGACAAGTGTATATTTTCGACACCACGCTCAGGGACGGTGAGCAGGTTCCGGGATGCCAGCTCAACACTGTTGAGAAGATTCAGGTGGCCAAGGCTCTGGAGCAGCTGGGTGTGGATATAATTGAGGCGGGATTCCCCATTTCCAGCCCAGGGGATTTCAATTCGGTAGTTGAGATTTCCAAAGCCGTGACATGGCCTGTCATATGTGCTCTCTCCAGGGCTGTGGAGAAAGACATCGATTTGGCTGCGGATGCTTTGAAGTATGCGAAGCGCAAGCGGATCCATACTGGAATCGGTACCTCTGACGAGCATATTCGTTATAAGTTCAACTCCAACCGCGAGGAAATCCTTGAACGAGCGGTCCGTGCTGTCAAATACGCCAAGAAGTATGTGGAGGATGTCGAATTCTATGCGGAGGATGCGGGACGCACAGACAATGAGTATCTCGCCCGTGTCGTGGAAGCTGCGATCAAGGCGGGCGCCACAGTTGTGAATATCCCTGACACGACAGGTTATTGCTTGCCGGAAGAATATGGAGCTAAGATAAAATACCTTGTTGACCATGTGGACGGGATTGAGAAAGCGGTCATATCGACCCACTGCCACAACGATCTCGGTATGGCTACAGCCAACACCATGGCGGGATTGCTCAATGGTGCCCGCCAGTGTGAGGTCACTATAAATGGCATAGGTGAGAGAGCCGGGAATACGGCTCTGGAAGAGATAGCTATGATTCTGAAGGCCCATAAGGGTATTCCCCTGGAGACCAACATTAACACCAAGAGGATTTATCCTACGAGCAGGATGGTGTCATCCCTCATGAATATGCCTGTCCAGCCTAACAAAGCCATCGTAGGCAAGAATGCTTTCGCGCACTCGTCCGGGATACATCAAGACGGGGTCTTGAAGAATGCGGGAACATACGAGATTATTGATCCTAATGATGTAGGCATTGACACAAACGCCATAGTCCTGACCGCGAGAAGCGGCAGGGCTGCCCTGAAATACCGCCTCGAGGTGAATGGCGTCAAGTTGGATGACCCTAAGCTGGACGAAGTGTACAAAGCGTTTTTGAAACTCGCGGACAGCAAGAAAGAAATCCACGACGATGACATTCTGATGCTGGCGGGGGCTGACAGGGCACATGGACGAAGGATCAAGGTCGATTGGCTGCAGGCCACCAGTGGAATTGGCATGAAGCCAGTCGCCTCCATTGGTCTTGACATCGCCGGAGAGAAATTCGAGGCGGCGGCAACCGGGAACGGCCCTGTGGACGCTTCCATTAACGCTCTTCGCCAGATAGTCCACAGGCCTATGACTATCAACGAGTTTACTATCCAGGGAATCACAAAAGGCTCGGATGACTCCTGTAAAGTCCACATGCAGGTTGAGAGTGAGGGCAGGATCTATTATGGTTTCGGTGCCAGCACGGACATCGTCTCGGCCTCAGTCGAGGCATATGTGGATTGCATCAATAAGATCTGACTCTGATGAACACGCTTTTTGACAAGATTTGGGATTCTCATGTGGTTCAGAGGGTCGATGGAGGACTGGAACAACTCTATATTGACCGGCTTTACTGTCATGAGGTGACAAGTCCACAGGCTTTTGACGGTCTCCGTCACCGTGGGATACGCTGCTTCAGGCCGGAACGGATAATCTGTATGCCAGACCATAACATCCCCACTACCGGTCAGGAATCTCCGATTCTGGATCCGGTCTCAAAAAAGCAGGTGGACACGCTCAGCTCCAATGCCGCCGAATTCGGCCTGACGCATTTCGGGGTGATGCATAAGCATAATGGGATAGTCCACGTGGTAGGGCCGGAAAAGGGCTTATCCTTGCCAGGAATGACTATCGTTTGCGGGGATTCCCATACCTCGACCCACGGGGCGGTCGGGGCCGTGGCTTTCGGCATTGGAACCAGCGAGGTTGAGATGGTCCTGGCTTCCCAATGCGTACTCCAGCAAAAACCGAAGTCAATGAGAATCACGGTCGAAGGCCCGCTTGGTAAAGGAGTGACAGCTAAAGACATCGCCTTGTATCTGATGAGTGAGATATCCACCAGCGGGGCGACAGGCTATTTCGTCGAGTATTCAGGATCGGCTGTGAGAGCGCTTTCCATGGAGGGACGCCTCACCTTATGCAACCTTTCTATAGAGATGGGTGCCAGGGGTGGTTTCGTGGCTCCTGACGAGACCACGTTCAACTATATGAAGGGGAAGGAATATGCCCCGAAAGGAGAAGACTGGGATAAAGCGGTTGCCCAGTGGCGTAATCTGAAGAGCGATGAGGATGCCGTATTTGACAAAGAGCTATTCTTTGACGCCACTTTGATAGAGCCTATGGTGACTTTCGGGACCAATCCGGGAGCCGGTATTCCGATAACCGGGTTCATACCTCAGGGGTATTCGGCTAAGTCATTGTCATATATGAACTTCCATGAAGGTGAAAGAATGATTGGCAAGCCTGTTGACTACGTTTTCCTCGGAGCCTGCACAAATGGAAGGATCGAGGATTTCAGAAACTTCGCGTCTATTGTGAAAGGTCGACATAAGGCTCCCGGAGTTGTCGCGTGGCTGGTCCCCGGTTCATGGGCGGTTCGCCGTCAGATTGAGGAGGAGGGCTTGGATAGAGTGCTTATGGAAGCCGGATTTGAGATCCGACAGCCTGGATGTTCGGCCTGCCTGGCCATGAACGAGGACAGGGTGCCACCAGGAAAGTATTGTGTGTCAACAAGTAACCGCAATTTCGAAGGGCGTCAGGGACCTGGCTCGAGGACTATCCTCGCAAGTCCCCTGACTGCTGCCGCGGCCGCTGTGACAGGAGTGATAACAGATCCAAGGGGGTTGTCATGAAACAGAGATTTGACATAGTGGAGAGTTCTTGCGTACCTCTTCCGATCGATAACATCGACACAGACCAGATCATTCCGGCCCGTTTCCTTAAGGCTACAACCAGGGATGAGAGGTTCTTTGGCGAGAACTTGTTCAGGGACTGGCGTTTCCGTCCTGACGGATCGCCTGATCCATCTTTTGTGTTGAATGACCCTCGCTTCAAAGGCGATATCCTGGTGGCGGGGAAGAATTTCGGATGTGGATCAAGTCGTGAGCACGCTGCGTGGGCTATCGCCGGATTCGGATTCAAGGTGGTGATTTCCAGCTCATTCGCTGACATTCACAAGAACAATGAACTGAATAACTTCGTGTTGCCGGTTGTCGTGTCGGAGGCTTTCTTGTCTGACCTGTTCAGGTCGATCGCTGACGACCCTTCCACTATAGTGAGGGTTGATGTGCCTTCGCAGACCGTGACCAATCTCGCCACGGGCGCTCGAGAGTCTTTCGATCTGAATCCCTATAAGAAGTATTGCCTGATGAACGCTCTGGATGACATTGATTTCCTTCTACTGCAGAGTGATAAGATAGAAACTTTTGAAAAAGACAGATATGAGATTATCAATCGCTAAACTACCTGGAGACGGCATAGGTCCGGAGGTTGTGGAACAAGCTGTAAAGGCCGTGGATGCGGTTTGCGAAAGATTCGGCCATGAGGCGGTTTTCTCTTTCGGTTATGTGGGAGCCTCGGCTATCGATCGTTTCGGTGACCCATATCCTGAGGAGACGCACAAGCTCTGTCTTGACAGCGGCGCGGTCCTCTTTGGTGCCGTCGGAGACCCGAAATATGACAACGATCCTAACTCTAAGGTCCGTCCTGAGCAGGGACTTCTGGCTATTCGCAAAAAACTTGGTCTTTATGCCAACCTCCGTCCGGTCGAGACATTCAAGTCTCTCGTGGACAAATCCCCATTGCGGGCTGAGCTTGTCGACGGAGCGGATTTCCTGTGTGTGAGAGAACTCACCGGCGGCATGTATTTCGGTGAGAGAGGCAGGAAAGATGGCGGGGACACGGCTTTCGACACCTGCGTGTACAGTCGCTTCGAAGTTGAGCGCATACTCCGTCTCGCGTTCGGATACGCCCGAAGACGTCGTAAACACCTGACGGTGGTGGACAAAGCCAATATCATGGAGACATCAAGACTATGGCGAGCCATATCTAAGGAAATGGAACCGGAATATCCTGACGTGGCTGTGGATTACATGTTCGTGGACAACGCCGCTATGCAGCTCATCCGCTGTCCCAAATTCTTCGATGTTATCGTCACTGAGAACACTTTCGGCGATATTCTGACAGATGAGGCCAGTTGTGTGTCGGGATCGATGGGGTTGCTGGCCTCTGCCTCGATAGGAAAACACACTTCATTGTTCGAGCCGATTCATGGATCATATCCCCAGGCGGCAGGTAAGAATATCGCCAACCCGGTGGCGTCCATCCTTTCCGCGGCTATGATGTTCGAATACTCCTTCGGGCTTATGGATGAGGGAAGGATTATTAGGGATGCGGTGGCCGCTTCCATTGAGGAAGGTGTTGTCACTGAAGATCTTGGAGGTAATAAGTCCACCTCTGAGGTCGGTGATTGGATTGCAGGTAAAATATATAAACCATGACACAGATTGATTGGAAAAACCTAGGCTTTGACGCCTATCGCACCAGGACTGTTGTGCGCTCATTTTACAGGGAAGGGGAATGGTGCCCTCCAGAATCAACAGAGGAATTCTCGTTCACTTTCGATCCTTTTTCGCAAGTCCTTCATTACGCTATCTCTTGTTTTGAGGGTCTGAAAGCTTTCCGCCGCAAAGACGGGAGCGTCGCCCTTTTCCGCCCGGATTGTAACGCGGCCAGGATGAAGATGACCGCCAGTTATCTGGGCTTGCCCTGTCCGGATGAGGCGGTGTTCATCCAGATGTGCGAGGAATGTGTCAAACAGAACATTGAATTCCTCCCACCTTACGGTTATGGCGCGTCTATGTATGTCCGCCCTCTCCTGATCGGGATTCATCCACAGATGCAGTTGGTTCCGTACCCGGAGGCCATGTTCGCCGTGATGTGCGCGCCTGTGGGATCATATTACGGAGAAAGTATGAAATCGTGTGCGGCTGTGATACCTGGGAACTACGATAGGGCTGCCCCCAAGGGCTCCGGAAGGTACAAGATAGGAGCTAATTACGCCGCCACCTTTATGCCCTATAAGATAGCTCACGAGCAAGGTTACACTGAGCTCCTGTACTTGAATTCTTCCACTAGGGAATTCATTGACGAGTTCGGGTCATCCAATTTCTTCGCTATTCAAGGAGATAAGTATATTACTCCTCTATCCGACAGTGTCCTGCCATCCATCACCAACTTGACTCTGCAGGAGGTCGCTAAGGACTTGGGCATGGCCGTCGAGAAAAGGCCTATTCACCTTGATGAACTCTCTTCCTTCGAAGAAGCCGCGGGGTGCGGGACGGCGGTCGTGATAACGCCCCTTTCGCACATAGATGTCAAACCGGTTTTGGAGGAACCCTTCGTGGAGAAATCCTTCCGTTTCTTCCCGGATGGTGAGGTGGGCCCTGTCTCACGGAAACTATACGGGATGATAACATCTATCCAGAACGGAGAGGCTGAAGACATCCATGGTTGGTGTCATCATATTTAGGTCATAAATAGTAATTATCACTCAGACCCTCAATACAACAAAAAAATCAGTACCTAACTTTCGTAAGGTACTGATTTTTAATGTATTATGCGGTGCGGAAGGGGCTCGAACCCTCGACCTCCGGCGTGACAGGCCGGCATTCTAACCAAGCTGAACTACCGCACCAGACTTAAAAAAGATCCGCGTTCATTACAAACGCGGATGCAAAGATAGTCAAATTTGCTGGCTA
>JAFYYM010000012.1 GCA_017557535.1 Bacteroidales bacterium
CCTAAGATCCTTGTCTTCATGAACAAGGTCGACCTCGTTGACGATGAGGAAATGCTGGACCTCGTTGAGATGGAAATCCGCGACCTCCTCGGTTTCTACCAGTTTGATGAGGATTGCCCCATCATCCGTGGTTCCGCTCTTGGCGCCCTCAACGGCGAGAAAGAGTGGGAGGATAAGGTCATGGAGCTCATGGACGCTGTTGACAGCTACATTCCGCTCCCTGAGCGTCTGGTTGACAAGCCCTTCCTTATGCCTATCGAGGACATCTTCTCCATCACTGGTCGTGGTACTGTTGTTACCGGTCGTATCGAGGCTGGTACCATCCACGTCGGCGATCCTGTCGAGCTCGTTGGTTTCACAGATGAGCCTCGTCAGACTGTCGTCACCGGTGTCGAGATGTTCCGCAAGCTCCTCGACCAGGGTGAGGCTGGTGACAACGTAGGTCTCCTCCTCCGTGGTATCGACAAGAAGGAAGTCAAGAGAGGTGAGGTTGTGGCCAAACCCAAGTCCATCACTCCTCATACCGTGTTCAAGGCTCAGATCTACGTCCTGAAGAAGGACGAAGGCGGCCGCCACACTCCTTTCCACAACCACTATCGTCCGCAGTTCTTCATCCGTACACTTGATGTGACTGGTGAGATCATGCTTCCCGAGGGTGTGGAGATGGTTATGCCTGGCGATAACGTCGAGATCACTGTCACTCTTATCACCCCTGTCGCTATGAACGAGGGCCAGCAGTTCGCTATCCGCGAGGGCGGTCGTACCGTCGGTGCCGGCCAGGTGATCAAGATTGTTGAGTAATCTTCCTGGAATCGTGGTGGCGCCTCAAAGCGCCACCTTATAGGGGAATAGAACAAGGGTAGTTCAGCGGTCTCCAAAACCGTCGATGTGGGTTCGAATCCTGCTTCCCCTGCTAATAATATCAAAGGTTACGATTTGGTAATTGTTTAACAGATGCCGCACCCGCTTCCAAACCGCGGTATCCATTAAATGCAAAGATGAGAAAGTTCATTAACTATTGCAAAGAGTCCTACGTGGAACTCACCAAGAAGGTCACATGGCCGTCCTGGAACAAGCTTCAAAGCTCTGCCCTCCTGGTCATGGTCGTGACTGTTCTTCTTGCTCTGGTTCTCTTCGTAATCGACTTCGCTTTCGAGCATCTCATGACAGCGATCTACACGTTGTAATTTTTCGATTACCATGGGTGACATGAAATGGTATGTCCTTAGGACAGCTGGAAGCAAAGAGAAGAAGGCCGCCGAGTATCTTGAGAAAGAGATCGAGCGGTTCAACTTGAGGGACCAAGTCGCTCAAGTACTCGTTCCGGTCAAGCGCGAGATTGTGACTAAGAACGGCAAAAGGAAAGTGGTCGAAAGGCTGCTTTATCCTGGTTATGTTCTTATCCAGGCCGAGCTTAGCCCGGAACTTGAGTTTATTATCCGCAACGACATCCCCGGGATGTCCGGCTTCCTGACAGAGAAAAAGACTACCGGATCTCTCACCGAAAGGGTGCCTGTGCCGATTCGCGACGAGGAGGCCCAGTTCATCATCGGCAATCAAGACCAGAATGTGGACAATCCAGTCGAGACGGAGGTTAACTTCGAGCTCGGCGAGTCTGTGAGAATCACCGACGGCCCGTTCAGCGGTTTCAGCGGAACAGTGGACGCCATTGAAGAGGATCGAAGCAAACTCAAGGTGATAGTTGTGATTTTCGGCAGGAAGACTCTGCTGGAACTCAGCTTTACTCAAGTAACAAAAGAATAACAGACAATCATGGCAAAAGAAGTTACCGGATTTATCAAGCTCCAGATTAAAGCGGGAGCTGCGAATCCTGCACCTCCGGTGGGACCGGCACTCGGTTCCAAAGGCTTGAACATCATGGACTTCTGCAAGCAGTTCAATGCCGCGACGCAAGCTGCCGCCGGCAAGATCCTGCCTGTAGTTATCACCGTTTACTCGGACAAGTCCTTCTCGTTCGAAGTCAAGCAGCCGCCTGTGGCCATCTCTCTTAAGGAGGCCGCCAAGCTCCAGAAAGGATCTGGTGAGCCCAACAGAAGGAAGGTCGCCACTATCACCTGGGATCAGGTGAAGGCTATCGCCGAAGGCAAAATGCCTGACCTTAACGCTTTCACTCTCGCTTCGGCGATGAAGATGGTCGCCGGAACAGCGAGGAGCATGGGTATCAAGGTCACCGGAGAATTTCCTGAGAACCTTTAAAATTTCACACGCGACATGGGTAGAATAACGAAAAACCAGAAGGCGGTCGCCGAAAAGTACGACTCCTCCAAACTTTACACTCTCGCCGAGGCATGTGAAATGCTGAAGGACATTACCTACACCAAATTCGACTCCACAGTCGAGATCACCACGAACCTCGGTGTTGACCCTCGTAAGGCCAACCAGATGATCCGTGGCGTTGTCACCCTTCCTCACGGAACCGGTAAGGTCGTCAGGGTCCTTGTGCTCTGCACCCCCGATAAGGAAAATGAGGCTAAAGAGGCTGGCGCCGACTATGTCGGACTCGATGAGTATGTCGAGAAGATCAAGGCCGGTTGGACCGATGTTGATGTCATCATCTGCACCCCTTCAGTCATGGCCAAGGTCGGAGCTCTCGGTCGTATCCTGGGTCCCCGCGGACTTATGCCTAACCCCAAGACCGGTACGGTCACCATGGAGGTTGGAAACGCGGTCAAGGATGTGAAAGCCGGAAAGATCGACTTCAAGGTCGACAAGACCGGTATCATCCACACCGGGATCGGTAAGGTCTCTTTCACCCCGCAGCAGATTTGCGAGAATGCCGCTGCGTTCCTGAATGAGGTCCTGAAACTCAAACCCCAGACCCTCAAGGGCACATACATGAAGGGTGCTACCCTTTGCACCACCATGAGCCCTGCCCTTAGAATAGATGTCAAAGCATTCATTAGCGGTAGCGCTGACTAAAAAGCGATCAAGTCATGAAAAAAGAACTCAAATCTCAGATTATTGAAAGCATCTCAGCGCAGCTCCAGCAGTATCCTAACTTCTACCTCACCAACATTGAGGGACTGAATGCTGAGAACACCGTCAAACTCCGCCGTGCCTGCTTTGAGCAGGGAATCAAGCTCAATGTCGTGAAGAACACCCTGTTCGCTCACGTCATCAAGGGCATCGAGAACGAGGAGCTCCAAGCTATCCTCCCTATCCTCGAAGGCAACACGGCCGTCATGTTCAGCGAATCTCCTAACGCCCCCGCTAAGCTCATCAAGAAGCTCCAGAAGGAACTCGGCGAGAAGCCTGAGCTCAAGGGCGCTTACGTCCAGGAGTGCGCTTTCATCGGAGCTGACAAGCTCGAGGAACTCTGCGCAATCAAGTCCAAGGAAGAGCTCATCGGAGACATCATCTCCCTCCTCCAGGCTCCTATGCGCAACGTCATTTCCGCTCTCCAGAATGGCGGCGGACAGACGATCGCGGGTCTTGTCAAGACTCTCTCGGAAAAAGAATAATAATAACAATAAACAATTCAAAAATTATCAATTATGGCAGATGTAAAAGCACTTGCGGAAGAGTTGGTTAACCTCTCCGTGAAAGATGTTCAGGAACTCGCTAAGGTTCTTAAGGAAGAGTATGCTATCGAGCCCGCGGCAGCCGCTGTCGCAGTCGCCGGTCCCGCCGTGGCCGCTGAGGCTGGCCCCGCTGAGCAGACCGAGTTTGACGTTGTCCTCACCTCCGCTGGTCAGGCTAAGCTCCAGGTCATCAAGGCCGTCAAGGAAGCTCTTGGTCTCGGACTGAAGGAAGCTAAGGATCTCGTCGACGGAGCCCCCGCCACTGTGAAGGAGAAGGTCTCCAAGGCGGAAGCTGAGCAACTGAAGGCTGCCCTCGAGGAGGCAGGCGCCGAAGTTGAGGTCAAATAAACAGCTTCCCGCTTGCGGGATTATCTTCAGGTTTAGAGCCTAGTGGGCTCTAAACCTTTTTGTCGTATAAAGTTTTTCCCCATTTCCTAAAGGCAGAACATGTCAAAAAAGACTAACAACAAGCGAATAATGTTCGCTACATCCAAGATCTTGGAATATCCTGACCTTCTGGAAGTTCAGCTGAAATCATTCAAGGATTTCTTCCAGCTGGAGACAACGCCTGAGAGCAGAAAAGACGAGGGTCTTTTCCAGGTGTTCCAGGAGATATTCCCGATCGAGGACACGAGGAACAACTACAAGCTCGAGTTTATCGACTATTTCATCGACCCTCCCCAGTATTCGATCGAGGAGTGTCTTGAGAGAGGGCTCACCTACAATGTTCCTCTGAAGGCAAAACTCCGCCTTTCGTGCACTGATCCGGAGCACGAGGACTTCGACACTAGGGTCCAGGATGTGTATCTCGGCAATATTCCTTACATGACCCCTGCCGGCACATTCGTCATCAACGGATCGGAAAGGATTATCGTATCCCAGCTCCACCGCTCACCAGGCGTGTTCTTCGACCAGAGCATGCATGCCAACGGCACCAAGCTGTACTCCGCCAGGATCATCCCCTTCAAAGGATCCTGGATCGAGTTCGCGACTGACATCAACAATGTCATGTACGCTTACATCGACCGAAAGAAAAAGTTGCCGGTCACCACGCTTCTCAGGGCGATCGGATATAATTCGGACAAAGACATCATAGACATCTTCGGGCTCGCTGACGAAATCGAGGCCACTCCTGAGGTTCTCGCCGAGAACAAGGGCAGGAAACTCGCCGCCAAGGTCCTGAAGACTTGGATGGAAGACTTCGAGGACGAGGACACCGGAGAAGTCATCCCCATAGAGAGGACTGTAGCTATTGTGGAGAGAGGCGAGGTCCTCGACGAGGACACCATCGAGAAGATTGGTGACACTGACGTCAAGACCATATTCCTCCAGAAAGACGAGGCCAACTCCAACGAGTACGCCATCATCTACAACACCCTCCAGAAAGATCCGACCAATACGGAGATCGAGGCTGTCAACTATATCTACAAACAGCTCCGTAATTCCGAACCGCCGGATGAGGCTACCGCGAGGGATGTCATCGACAAGCTCTTCTTCTCCGAGAAGAGGTATGATCTGGGCATTGTCGGAAGGTTCCGCCTGAACAAGAAACTCGGCCTCTCCACAGATCCCGAGGTCAGGGTATTGACCAACAACGACATAATTGAGATCATCAAGTATCTCATCCAGCTCATCAATTCGAAAGCCACGGTTGACGATATCGACCACCTGAGCAACAGGCGTGTCCGCACCGTGGGAGAGCAGCTTGCCAACCAGTTCAGCGTGGGTCTCTCCAGAATGGCCAGAACCATCCGTGAGAGGATGAATGTACGCGACAGCGAGCAGTTCAACCCTATCGACCTGATCAATGCGAAGACCCTTTCTTCCGTGATCAACTCATTCTTCGGAACGAGCCAGCTGTCACAGTTCATGGATCAGACCAACCCTCTGGCAGAGATCACGCACAAGCGTCGTCTCTCAGCTCTCGGCCCCGGAGGTCTCTCCAGGGACAGGGCCGGATTCGAGGTCCGAGACGTTCACTACACCCATTACGGACGCCTCTGCCCTATCGAGTCTCCTGAAGGTCCGAACATTGGACTTATCTCTTCACTTTGCGTTTACGCGAGAATCAACCAGCTTGGTTTCATCGAGACTCCGTACCGCGAGGTTAAGGATGGAAAGGTTGACCTGACCGCCAAGGGCTGGCACTACATGTCCGCCGAGGAAGAGGAAAACAAATATGTCTCTCTGGCCAAGGTCAAGATGGATGACAACGGCGAGATCACTGACGACCGTATCCAGTGCCGCCTTGAGGCCGACTTCCCTGTCGTCTCCAAGGAGCAGGTTGACTACATGGACGTCGCTCCGAACCAGATGGCATCTGTCGCCGCATCCCTTATTCCTTTCCTTGAGCACGATGACGCCCACCGCGCCCTCATGGGAGCGAACATGATGCGTCAGGCGGTCCCGCTTCTCTCTCCCGAGTCCCCTATCGTCGGTACCGGTCTGGAGGAGAGGGTATGCCTCGACTCAAGGACACAGTTCATCGCTGACCGTAAGGGTGTCGTGACTTATGTCGACGCCAAGGAGATCAGGATCAAGTACACCAGGACAGACGACGAGAAGTTCGTGTCATTCAGTCCTGAGGAGACCGTCTATAATCTTCCTATATATAGGAGAACCAACCAGAGCACGGTGGTCACCCTGAAGCCTATCGTCCGCAAGGGCGACAAGGTGGAGGCAGGCCAGGTCCTGACTGAGGGATATGCCACCCAGAACGGTGAGCTCGCCCTTGGACGCAACCTCAAGGTCGCTTTCATGCCTTGGAAGGGTTACAACTATGAGGACGCTATCGTTCTCTCCGAGGAGATGGTCAAGTGGGACATCCTCACCTCCGTCCATGTCGACGAGTACCTCACTGAGGTCCGCGACACGAAGCGCGGTATGGAAGAGCTCACCGCCGACATCCCTAACGTCAGCGAGGACGCAACCAAGGATCTCGACAAGCAGGGTATCATCCGCATCGGAGCCCATGTGGAGCCTGGTGACATCATGATCGGTAAGATCACTCCTAAGGGCGAGAGCGATCCTTCTCCTGAGGAGAAGCTCCTCAAGGCCATATTCGGTGACAAGGCTGGTGATGTCAAGGACGCTTCCCTGAAGGCCAATCCTTCACTCAGCGGCACCGTGATCAAGACCGCCCTTTATGCCAAGGCTTCCAAGGAAAGCGGCAGGAGAAATGCCCGTTCTGACCAGAAAGCGCGCCTGGAGCTCATCCAGGAGGATTTCGACAAGAAAGCCGCGAAGCTTTACGCCGACTTCCTCGATAGACTCGAGGTTCTTGTCAAAGGCAAGAAGAGCGCGGGCATCAGCGATCTTTACGGAGTCGAGATCATCCCCAAGGGCAAAGACATCACTGTCGAGAAACTCAAGGAGATAGACTTCCAGAATATCAACTCCAGCAAGTGGACTTCCGACAAGAACACCAACACCCTTATCCAGTCTCTCATCAACAACTATTGCATCACCTATAAGGTTTCTGAGGCTGAATGCAAGAGGCAGATGGACAAGGTGAAGGTCGGCGACGAGCTTCCGAACGGTGTCATGCAGCTTGCGAAGGTGTATATCGCCAAGAAGAGGAAGATCACTGTCGGTGACAAGATGGCTGGACGTCACGGAAACAAGGGTATCGTGGCCAAGATCGTCCGTCAGGAAGATATGCCGTTCCTCGAGGACGGAACTCCTGTTGACATCGTCCTCAACCCTCTCGGTGTGCCTTCACGTATGAACCTGGGCCAGATTTATGAGACTGTTCTCGGTTGGGCAGGCTCAAGGCTCGGACTCAAGTTCAGCACCCCGATTTTCGACGGCGCAAGCATTAATGACATTTGCGACTACACCGACAAGGCCGGAGTTCCCAGATATGGCAAGACCCGTCTTCGTGACGGCGGCACAGGTGACTGGTTCGACCAGCCTGCCACTGTCGGAGTGATCTACATGATCAAACTCGGCCATATGGTCGATGATAAGATGCATGCCCGTTCTATCGGTCCTTACTCGCTCATCACTCAGCAGCCGCTCGGTGGAAAGGCGCAGTTCGGAGGTCAGAGGTTCGGAGAAATGGAGGTCTGGGCTCTCGAGGCTTTCGGAGCCGCCAACGCCCTCCAGGAGATCCTCACCGTCAAGTCAGACGACGTCACCGGACGTTCGAAGACTTACGAGGCCATCGTCAAGGGAGACCCGATGCCTAACGCAGGCATCCCCGAATCCCTCAACGTGCTCCTCCACGAGCTTCGCGGACTCGGCCTCAAGGTCACTTTGGACTAATCTCAAGTTTAAGATAACATATCCAAGAATATGCCTACTTTCAATAATAAGGAAAACAAGGTAAAGAGCAATTTCTCCAGGATCAGCATCTCCCTGGCCTCTCCGGAGGACATCTCCGCGAGGTCATGTGGCGAAGTCCTCAAGCCGGAGACCGTCAACTACAGAACTTACAAGCCCGAGAGGGACGGTCTGTTCTGCGAGAAGATTTTCGGACCTACCAAGGACTATGAGTGCTACTGCGGAAAATACAAGAGGATCCGTTACCGCGGAATCGTCTGCGACAGGTGTGGTGTCGAGGTGACCGAGAAGAAGGTTCGTAGGGAGAGGATGGGACATATTTCCCTGACTGTCCCCGTGGCCCATATCTGGTACTTCAAATCCGCTCCTAACAAGATCTCCGCTCTTCTCGGGCTTCCCGCGAAGAAACTCGAGTCAGTTATCTACTATGAGAAGTACATAGTCGTCAATCCTGGTGACAGTGGTGTCGAGAAGATGGAGCTCCTTTCCGAGGACGAGTATCTCGACATTCTCGCCAGGCTCCCTGAGAATGGCAACCTTCCTGACGGAGATCCCGCCAAGTTCGTCGCCAAGATGGGTGCCGAGGGTATCTATGACCTGCTCAAGCAGACTGATGTCGTGGAGCTCTCCAAAGAGCTGCGCCAGAGCATGTTCACAGAAACTTCCCAGCAGCGCAAGACTGAGATCCTCAAGAGGCTCAGCGTTGTGAAGTGGTTCCTCGAGTCCAAGGACATCAACCGTCCGGAATGGATGATCATGAAGGTCATCCCCGTTATTCCGCCGGATCTCCGTCCCTTGGTTCCGCTCGATGGAGGCCGTTTCGCTACCACCGACCTCAATGACCTCTACCGTAGGGTCATAATCAGGAACAACCGTCTCAAGAAGCTCATCGAGATCAAGGCTCCCGAGGTCATTCTCCGCAACGAGAAGCGCATGCTCCAGGAAGCTGTCGACTCACTGTTCGACAACTCCAAGAAGTCCAGCGCCGTCAAGAGCGAGACCAACAGGGCTCTGAAGTCCCTGTCCGATTCCCTCAAGGGAAAACAGGGTCGCTTCCGCCAAAACCTCCTTGGAAAACGTGTCGACTATTCCGCCCGTTCCGTCATCGTTGTCGGACCTGAGCTGAATATGCACGAGTGCGGTCTTCCGAAGTTCATGGCAGCTGAGCTCTATAAGCCGTTCATCATCCGTAAGCTCATCGAGCGCGGTATTGTCAAGACTGTCAAGTCAGCTAAAAAGATTGTCGACAGGAGGGATCCCGTCATTTGGGACATCCTAGAGAATGTCATGAAGGGCCATCCGGTTCTCCTGAACCGCGCTCCGACCCTCCACAGGCTTGGTATCCAGGCTTTCCAGCCCAGGATGATCGAGGGAAAGGCCATCCAGCTCCACCCTCTCGCCTGTACCGCTTTCAACGCTGACTTCGATGGTGACCAGATGGCTGTCCACCTCCCGCTCGGCAACGCCGCGATCATGGAGGCCCAGCTGCTGATGCTCGGTTCTCAGAACATCCTCAACCCCGCCAACGGTACCCCTATCACCGTTCCTTCACAGGATATGGTGCTCGGTCTGTACTACATCACAAAGATCCGTCCCGGCGCCAAGGGCGAGGGAATGAACTTCTACGGCCCTGAGGAAGTCATTGTCGCCTTCAATGAGAAGGCTATCGACATGCACGCCAAGATCGGAGTCAGACTCCCTGTCGACAAGCAGGATCCCTCCAAGGGTGAACACATGGTCCAGACGACAGCCGGTAGGATTATCGTCAACCAGTATGTCCCCGAGGAAGTTCCCTTTGTCAACGAGGTGCTCGGAAAGAAGCCGCTGCGTAAGATCATCACCGAGGTCATCAAGAACACCGGTGTGACCCGCACAGCCCAGTTCCTGGACGATATCAAGAACCTTGGTTACGACCAGGCTTTCCGTGCCGGTATATCCTTCAACCTCGGGGATGTCATCATTCCTCAGGAGAAGACCGACCTCATCGAGCAGGGTTACAAGCAGGTCGAGGAAGTCAAGAACAACTACGCTATGGGTTTCATCACCAACAATGAGCGTTACAATAAGGTCATCGACCTCTGGACTTCCATCGATAACAGGCTTACAGGAATCGTCGAGAAACAGATTTCAGCTGACCAGCAGGGATTCAACCCTGTCTACATGATGCTGGATTCCGGAGCTCGTGGATCAACACAGCAGATCAAGCAGCTCTGCGGTATGCGAGGCCTTATGGCTAAGCCGCAGAAGTCCGGAGCTGCCGGAGCTGAGATTATCGAGAACCCTATCATCTCCAACCTTAAGGAGGGTATGACGGTGCTCGAGTACTTCATCTCCACCCACGGTGCCCGTAAGGGTCTGGCTGATACCGCTTTGAAGACAGCTGACGCTGGTTATCTGACCCGTCGTCTAGTCGACGTCTCCCACGATGTGATCATCACCGAGGAAGACTGCGGTACTCTCAGGGGACTTATCGCGACCGCCATCAAGAACAAGGATGAGATCGTCGAGTCTCTCGGTGAGAGGATTCTCGGACGTACTTCTGTCCACGACATCTTCAACCCTCTGACTGGAGAGCTGATCATCAAGGCCGGCGAGGAGATCCGCGAGGACACCGCCAACTTGATTGACTCTCTTCCTATCGAGCAGGTTGAGATCCGTTCGGTCCTCACTTGCGAGTCCCGCAAGGGTGTCTGCGCCAAGTGTTATGGACGTAACCTCGCCACAAGCAGGATGGTTGAGAAGGGAGAGGTTGTCGGTGTGATCGCCGCCCAATCCATCGGTGAGCCTGGTACACAGCTGACTCTGCGTACCTTCCACGTTGGTGGTACGGCTTCCAGCACAGCAGCCGATTCCTCAATCGAGTCCAAGTACGATGGCAAACTCGTGTTCGAGGAGCTCAGGACCATCCAGAAGGTTGGAGAGGACGGATCTGTCCAGGATATCGTGGTCAGCCGTATGACCGAGGTCAGCATCATTGATGAGAACACAGGTATCACCTATTCCCACTATGATGTGCCCTACGGCTCGAGGCTGTATTTCAAGGACGGTGACAAGATCAAGAAGGGTGACCTTCTCTGCGAGTGGGATCCTTACAACGCCACGACTATCGTCGAAACTGCCGGTAATGTCCAGTTTGACAACCTCATCGAGGGTGTCACCTATCGCGAGGAGATTTCCGACGAGTTCGCGGTCAACAAGGACAAGGTCATCATTGAGGCCAAGGACAAGACCAGGAACCCCTCCATCATCATTGTCGACGCCAATGGCGACCAGGTCAGGCAATACAACCTGCCTGTCGGGGCCCACATCATCCCGAACAACGGCGATCAGGTCAGTGTCGGTGATGTGATCATCAAGATCCCCCGCGCCATCGGTAAGTCAAGCGATATCACCGGAGGTCTGCCCAGGGTCACCGAGCTATTCGAGGCCAGGACACCTTCAGCTCCCGCCATCCTTTCCGAGATCAACGGAGAGGTGCTCATGGGCAAGGTTAAGAGAGGTAACCGAGAGATCATCATCAAGAACAAGGCCGGCATCGAGAAGCACTATCTTGTGCCTACCACCAAGCAGATTCTTGTTCAGGAGAATGACTACGTCAAGGCCGGCTCCAAGCTGTCCGACGGCGGTATCTCCCCTACCGACATCCTCAATATCCTCGGACCGGTCAAGGCTCAGGACTACATTGTCAATGAGGTCCAGGCCGTTTACCGCCTCCAGGGTGTGAAGATCAACGACAAGCACTTCGAGATCATCGTCCGCCAGATGATGCGCAAGGTCCAGATCACGGATCCCGGCGACACTGAGTTCCTCCAGGAGGAGCTTGTGGACAAGTGGGATTTCATGGACACCAACGACAACATCTTCGGAAAGTCCTTCGTGCTTGACCCGGGCGACAGCCAGAGGTACATGCAGGGAGACATCGTTGACGCGCGCGACCTGAGGAACGAGAACTCCTCACTCGAGCGTCAGGGACTCAAGATGATGGTGGCTCGCGATGCGAAGCCCGCGACTGCCAAGCTTGTGCTCCAGGGTATCACCAGAGCGGCCCTCCGCACCAACAGCTTCATCTCGGCGGCGTCCTTCCAGGAGACCACCAAGGTGCTCAGCGAGGCGGCTATCAGGGGTCGCGTGGACTACCTCGAAGGCCTTAAGGAGAACGTCATCTGCGGTCACTTGATTCCGGCCGGTACCGGCCAGAAGGACTTCCAGGACATCCTGGTGGGCCGCAAGGACGAGTACGAGGCTGAGATGAGCGAGCTTTAGGATTTCGTTGAGACAATCCGACCTTTGTCGATCAGGCCAGGCATCACCCGATGCTTGGCCTGTTTTTTAACTTGTCTGAAACTCGAGTCTTTGACCTGCGACAAGGCTTTCAACATTCACTCCACTTGCACAAGCGGTCGAAAAAAGTTATATTAGCGGATAGTAAACCTTATTCGATATGAGACTCCTGGAAACACTATTCATGGCCATGGTCCTCGGCCTCGCGGCATCAGCCGCTAATACAACCTCCGCCGCCACGCCCATTCCCAGCGGCATCTACAGTTATGAGGATATTGGCGAGACGGGGACCATCAGCATAGCCTTCAATGATAAGGGAGAGTTGTGGTTCTACGCTTTCGTGATCAACGAGGACGGCCATACGGCTGAGCTCACCCCCGAAAACGGGGCATGGATCCCCATGAAAGGCAACAAGTTCAGCTATAACCTCAAAACAGATTATTTGGACTACACCCTTGAGGGTGAGTTCTTTCCGGAAGAGGAACTCCTTGAGCTCAAGGATCATTTCAATGCGGGAGGCACTCCCTTCGGCATGGGGATGGGTCTGACCGCCCAATACCGTTATGAGGGAGGTTCTTTCGCCACCACCGATGGCTTCATGTACCGGTTGATAGACGAGGGTACGACCGCGATATTGATCAGAGGAGGGCGATACTCGGGAGTCATCCAGGTTCCTGATGCCGTCACATTCAACGGAATAGAGTATCCGGTCGTCGGCATCGGGGAGGAAGCGTTCACGGGAAACTATGACGTGACCGAGGTCCGGATGGGAGCCAAGGACCAGTTCATTATGCCCGGAGCCTTCTGGGGCAGCGGCATTCCCTACGATTGGGAGAGCCTGACAAAGCCAAGCTATGTCTATCCCGACAAGGGCTTTTTCTCTTTCGTCAGCGCGTCCGCCAGAGATGACGAATATGACTATTCCATGGACAACTGGGTGATATTCAAGCAGAATTACGGACATCTCTATTTTGTCAAGGATAACTCCAAGGACGAAAACGCCAAATGGGGCTGTTTCCATTCCGATCCGGACATAGCCCAGGGTATCCACTACGAGCTCCGCACCTATGACGAGCTTCGCAAGAAGATGTTCAGGGGATATACCAGTTTCGAGGTCATCGCCCTTGCTTCCGACAGTCAGTTCGCCGCCTTCCACCGGTTCCCTTCATTCAGTCGATGGAAATACCCTGAGCAGGAAGTGCCCCTTGACTTGGTTTACGAGGAGGAAATAGCCAAGAAATTCGGTCGAGAGATCATGTATTCCAGAAGAGTAGCTGAACTCAGGAATGAGAACCGCTGCTTCGGCATGGTAGAGTTCAAGCACAAGGGAAAAGAAGCGATGGTTGCCTTCGTCTGGATTGACTACGGCACCATCACCGCGACATATACAAAAAAGACAGAGTTCGACCCGGAAGATCCATACAGCATCTGGAATGTCGACCTTGATGAGTACGGTACTCCCGAGGTGCTTTCAATAGCCCTTGACCCGCAGGACAACCCGATCATCTGGATCAACCATCCAGCACCGGAGAGCATGAATATGATGGGGCTGCGGAAAGTCGGTGACAAACTCATCCCATTTGGCGAGGACCAGTGGTACGTCGCCTACGACTAATACCTGAATGAGAGAGCAGATACAGAGATTCGGGCGGAGCCTTAGCGCGATGGTCATGCCGAATATCGGCGCGTTCATCGCCTGGGGTCTCATCACCGCCCTATTCATCCCTGGAGGATGGTGGCCTAACGAGAGCATCGCCAAGATGGTCTCGCCGATGCTGAAGTACCTGCTGCCAACTCTCATAGCGTTCACGGCCGGAAAGAATGTTTGCGGATACAGAGGTGGTGTAGCGGGAGCGGTCGCCGCCATGGGCGTGATCATAGGGACCGACACTCCCATGTTCCTTGGAGCCATGATTATGGGTCCGGTAGCCGGTTGGTGCGTAAAGCGGTTCGATAAGCTGGTTGAGGGAAAAGTGGGAGCCGGGTTCGAGATGCTTGTGGACAACTTCTCTTTGGGCATCATCGCCATGCTCCTGGCGGTCTCCGGATATCTCGTCATCGGCAACGTGGTCGATTCTCTCACAAAGTTGCTCAGCTCCGGGGTCGACTGGATGCTGGCCCATAAGATGAATCCCCTCTTGGCCGTGCTTGTGGATCCGGCTAAGGTCCTGTTCCTCAACAATGCTGTGAACCATGGCATCATGACTCCCCTGGGAATACAGCAGGCGGCTGAAATGGGTCAGTCCATGTTGTTCCTTGTCGATCCCAACCCCGGACCTGGCCTAGGAATCCTGCTGGCCTGCTGGGCATTCGGCAAGGGAATGACCAGGGATGCCGCCCCCGGAGCCGCTGTAATCCAGCTGTTCGGAGGAATACATGAGATATATTTCCCCTATGTCCTAGCCAGGCCAGTGCTGCTTCTCGCTGTGATGACCGGCAACATCTGCTCGCTCTTATTCTTCACCTTGACAGGATTCGGACTGGTGGCGCCAGCATCTCCAGGAAGCCTTATATCCATCATCTTGATGTCTCCCAAAGGCAGGCTGCTGATCGGCATCCTGGGAGTCCTCATCGGGACCGCCATCTCTTTCCTGCTGGCCATACCGATGATAAAGGCTAAGCCTGATTTCCAAGGCGAAGAAGAAGCGGAGACAGATAATGAGGGTACGGAACCTCTACCCGCTCTTCCTGGTGAAGTGAAAAAGATCGTCTTCGCCTGTGACGCCGGAATGGGCTCCAGCGCCCTGGGGGCCACCCGATTCAAAGCCAAACTCCAGAAAAACGGTATAAGCGGAATAACCTGCGTGAACTCAGCGGTCGACTCCATTCCCGAAGATGCCGACATCGTGGTATGCCAAAGCGTGCTCGCCGGCAGGATCCATGGTCATGAAGTTGTTCATATCACGAACTTCATTTCCGACCCCAAACTTGATGAGCTGGTCGCCCGTCTTAAAAACAAGGATATTCCCGTCCTGATAAAAAGGAACATCCTCGCCGGCCTGCGATCCGAAAGCAAGGAAGAAGCGATTCTCCGTGCCGGGAGGCTTCTGGAGGAATCCGGATATGCCGAGAAGGGATATTCAGAATCAATGCTGGAAAGGGAGAATCTCACCACCACCTACATGGGAATGGGTGTGGCTATCCCGCATGGGACCTCGGAGGCCAAAGGGAAGGTCCTAAGGAGTGGAATATCTGTCCTGCAATATCCGGAAGGTGTTGATTTTGGTGAGGATAAGGCCTATCTCATCGTGGGAATCGCAGGTAAAGGAGACGAACACCTCGACCTTTTGGCAAAAGTCTCCGCCACCTTGGAAGATGATAACACACTCGAATACCTTTGTCACACTGCCGACGCTGAAGGGATATTCGACAAACTGAAATGATATGATAGCCAAGAAATTGACAATCGGGGCGCCAGATGGCCTTCACGCCCGTCCTGCCGGAGACCTGGTCAAGCTCGTCAAGTCCTTCCCCGGGACTCAGGTCACCATGTCCACCGCCGTCAGGTCAGTCAACGCATCCAGCATCCTTTCCATTCTCAGCCTGGCGCTGAAGAAAGGAACCGAGGTTGAGATTAAGGCTGTCGGACCGGATGAAGAGAAAGCGTTGGCGGAAGTGACACGGTTTCTGGAAAGCTTTTAGGGAAAAAGATGGAAGGGACACTTGCCATAGGTAAGGCTTGGATCCTACACCGGAAAAACGAGACCGGACAATGTAGTGGACGGACGCTTGATGAAGCCTTCGGTCACGAAGCGTCGCGGTTAAAGGAATATATCGAGAATGGTCCGGCCCCGGAAGTGTTTTCCGCCCATCTGGAGATTCTTGAGGATCCGCTGCTCCACGACACCATACAGAGAAATGTCGCTGAAGGCATGACGCCTGCGGAAGCTGTCAAGGCAGCCGCGAAGGAGATATCCGGCATGTTCAATGAGGTCGGAGATGATTATTTCAAAGCCAGGATAGATGACTTGAGGGATGTTTGCGAAGGTATTGTGGAATATCTTGATGAAACATGCGGAAATCCTTTCGAGAACCTCCCAGATGATGCCGTCGTGGTCGCTCAGGAATTGTTTCCCTCCGACACGGTGAAGATGGATCTGGGGAAAGTCAAGGCAATAGTCACCAGGAAAGGCAGCACCACCAGCCATGTGGGCATCATCGCCCGCAGCCGGGGCATACCCTTCGTCCCTGGAGCCGACATAGATGGAATCACGACAGGAGACCTCCTGCTGATCGATGCGGGCAACTCTCTGGTCAAGATCAACCCGACTATAAATGAGGTTGAGGCATTCAGGAATATGATGGCTAAGGGAAATGAAGTCCCTGAAACGATGATACAATCCATCCGGGAAAATGGGGTAAAGGTCTTAGGCAACGCAGGTTCCATCAAAGACATCGAGGAAGCCATCCGGAACGGAGCAGACGGTATCGGCCTGTTCAGGACAGAGTTCCTATTCCTGGACAGAGACGAGCGCCCTTCCGAAGAAGACCAATACCAGATCTACAAAGAAGCCGTGGAGGCCTGCCAGGGACGCCCTTTGACCATAAGGACCATGGACATAGGAGGTGACAAGCCTTCTCCTGGCCTGATTATTCCAAAAGAAGACAACCCCTACCTCGGAATGAGGGGAATCAGGTTGTCGCTTTCTCTGCCTGAGATCTTCAAAGAACAGATTCGGGCGATCCTTCGGGCCAGTGCCCACGGCAAGGTCAGGATGATGCTCCCGATGGTCACAAGGGTTGAGGAACTCATCCAGGCCAAGGAGCTTGTGGAAGAATGCGATTCTTCTTCTGATTTGGAGATAGGTGTGATGATCGAGACTCCCGCCGCCGCGCTCATTTCTGACCTTCTCGCTGAAGAGGCAGATTTCTTCAGCATCGGCACCAATGACCTGACCCAGTACGTGATGGCCGCAGACAGGGGAAACGCTTCTGTATCATATCTTAACGACCCTCTTGACGAAGCCGTTGTCCGTGCTGTCAAGATAGTTGTGGAAGCTGCCCACAAGAAAGGAATACCTGTGGGAGTGTGCGGTGAGGCTGGTTCTGATCCGGAAGTGGCTAAAGTCCTTTGCGAACTTGGTGTAGACAGCCTGAGCCTTGGATCGCCCGCATTGATTAAAGAACTAAGACCTCTTTAGTCTTGTTTGCCACGATTTTTGCTATATTTACAAATAGAATAAAACTTCATCATTATGAAAAAGATATTAATAACACTGGTTCTGGCTCTGATAGGGGTAGCCGCATCAGGGCAGACTGTCTATAGCTGCGATTACAAGAGCGACGCTCAAGTCAAAGTCTATGTGACCAAATACAAGAGTGATGCGGATCTTGTCGTGTACAAGGCCAACTACAAGAGTGACGCCGACGCCAACAAGGGCATCTGGTACTTCGTGAAGTACAAGAGCGACGCCAAGAAAAAAATCTATTTCGTCGATTACAAGAGCGACGCCGACCTAGTGGTGTATTTCACTGACTACAAGAGCGACGCCGGATGGAAAAATAATTCCAAGAAACACTTAATGTACTGACAAACAGACTAAAAAAGCTAGATAATGTTCAGTAGTAATATGTACCGCCGCCTGGGCACAGTCGCCCTGACGGCGGTATTGTCATTTTGGGTAGCGGGCACCCTCAACGCCCAGCCTGTCGGTATAGCCCCGGACGCTGAGACTCTCGGCGCCCCTTTCAGTCCCAAAGACGAGGCTGCGTTCAAACAGCCGGAGAAAGTGTTCTATCCCGAGACTTGGTTCCACTTCATTGGTGGTAACGTCTCAAAAGAGGGTATCGACGCTGACCTGCAGGCTATCGCCGACGCCGGAATCTCCGGCATCCAGTGGTTCCACGGTTATTTCGGAGGCCCTTGGCCCGCGACAGGGCATCAACTCACCACATTGAGCCCGGAATGGGAGGACATGGTCGGCTATCTCGGCCAGAAAGCGGCCAGCCTCGGTCTAAGGCTGACTGTCCAGACCTGCCCCGGCTGGTCGATGGCCGGAGGACCATGGATCAAGCCCGAGAATGCCATGAGGCAGCTGGTCTGGTCCAGGACAGATATTCCCGCAGGCGAGAAGGCCAACGTCATCCCGAAAGGCCAGCCGTCCGATGAGCCCTGGAGAGACTACCATGACATCAAGGTCCTGGCTTTCCCCACCCCTCTGGGAGACACTGGAGAGCCCTTGAGGCCAGAATCCATAAAGGCATCCGAAGATTGGAGAACAATCTTCGAAGGTGGCGACAAGAGCGTCCAGCTTGAGCCCGGGACAAATAGCGTCGTCACCTTCACCCTCCCTAAAGGCGAGGTGATACGCACCCTGGAGCTCCCCCCTGTCGGCGCATTCTCCCACAATTTCTGCTACGATCCGGGAATACATGTCAAGTTGACCGCCACCAAGGCCGGCGAAGAGAAGACCTTGGTCGACGCTGACCTTCCTATGAGCAACTGGCAGGACGGTGGAGTGAACAACATGGTGTTCGCCTGCAACGAGGTGGAAGGCGCTGAAAGTTACACATTTACCCTAACTAATGCCCATCCCGCGACTGTTCGTTTCGTACGCTTCTGGTCCGCAGCCAGGAAGAACAGTTGGAGAGGCGAGGCCGGATGGACGCTGATCGCCAAGGAGCTTTGGCAGCAACACACCGAGCAGAACCCGCTTGCTTTTGTCAAGACTAAAGACATCATAGACATAACGGATAAACTCACAGCTGACGGACGCCTTGACTGGACCGCTCCGTCGGGAGACCTTCCTGAAGGAAAATGGACAGTCCTGAGGATCGGGCATGTCAACTTCGGGAAACGCAACAGCCCAGCCCCGCCGGAGGCGACCGGATGGGAATGCAGCAAGTTCGATCCGAAAGGCGCCGAGATCCAGTTCGCCAACTATGTCGGCATGCTCCAGGACGGCCCGTTAAAAGGCGGAGCGTCCGGGATGCTGATGGACAGTTGGGAGTGCAACACACAGACATGGACAGACACCATGGAGGAGGACTTCATGGCGGCCGCAGGTTATTCCATAGCGGAAAGAATCCCCGCCCTGATGGGCTATGTCCTTGATAGTCAAGAAGAGACTAGTCGTTTCCTGATCGACTGGAGACGGACCGCCAACGGCCTCTATGTGGAGAACTTCTTCAAGAGGATGACCGACCTCGCCCATGGGAAGGGCATGGAGGTCCAGTACGAGACCGCAGGAAGTGATGTCGTGACTATGGATCCGATGGAGTACTTCAAATACGCCGATGTCCCGATGTGTGAGTTCTGGCAACCTTTCACTGAGGGCTATGTGGGTGACCTGGATTTCAAGCCCATCGAACCCACCGAGTCAGCCGCGCACATCTACGGGAAACCCAGAGTGGCTTCGGAGAGTTTCACCAGTTTCGCCCTCACATGGGACGAGCACTGGCAGATGCTCAAGGAAGTGGCCAACTTCAATATGGCCGAGGGGGTGACCCACAACGTGTTCCACACCTACACCCACAACCCGCAGATTGGATTCCTTCCTCCTGGAACAAGTTTCGCCAACGGCATCGGAACCCCGTTCCTTAGGGGGCAGACCTGGTGGAAATACATGAATCATTTCACTACTTATCTCGCCAGGACCAGCTATCTGCTTGAAAGGGGCCGCCCGGTACAGGACGTTCTATGGTATCTCGGCGACGAGGTCGGCCACAAGCCCTCGCAATACACCGGGAACGGCAAGCGCCAGAGCGGAGACATCCGTTTCCCTGATGGCTTCAAATATGACTATTGCAATCCGGACGCTCTCCTCAACCGCATCTCCGTTAAAGACGGCAAGCTCGTTACTCCGGAAGGTATTGAATATGAAATACTTTGGATTCCCGAGAATGAGAGGATGCTGCCCGGGACGATAGAGAAGATCAAGGAGCTGGTGAATGACGGAGCCAAGGTAATAGCCAAGGCCCCTGTGGCTCCAGCGACTCTCAACGAGGCTGAGACCAATAACTTCGACCAAGCCGTGAAGTCCCTCTGGGGAGGGGTCCCGGAAGGCAGGATCACGAAGATAGGCAAGGGAAAACTTGCCGTAGGTATCGAATTAGCCGATGCGTTGAAGGCCTTCGGCCTGAAACCTCACATCCAGGACAACGGAGCTGAGATCATTTGGAGCGAGAGGGAGATTGATGGCGCCAGGTGGTACTATATCGCCGCTCCTGTCGGAGAGAGTTTCAACGGAACCATAAAGCTCGATGGCAAGGGCAAAGCCGAATGGTGGGATCCAGTCAACGGTACAGTCAAATCATTGAAAGCCAAAGGCTGGGGCCGAATGAAGAAGGTTCATCTTGTTCTCGCCCAGGCAGAGAGCGGATTTGTCGTGTTCAGGAGCGGAGCTTCCGCACCCGCGACAAAAGAAAAAGCCTTCGCACCCTGCCCCAATGCCGGCCGGATCGCTGTCGAGGGGTGGACAGTCAAGTTCCCCGACAACTGGGGAGCTCCCACTGAGCCACTCACCATCAATGAGCTTAAGCCCTGGAAAGACCTCCCTCTCGGAGAGGAGGGCAAGGCGTTCTCCGGCACAGCCACCTACGAGGCAAGCTTCACGGTCGACAACAGCATGACCGGAAAGGCGATGGTTCTGGATCTCGGCAAGGTCGACTTCATCGCCGACGTCAAGGTCAACGGAAAGAACGCCGGAGTCCGTTGGACAGAGCCATATTCATTGGATATCAGCGACCTTGTCCAAGAGGGGGAAAACACCCTGACCATCGATGTGACCGGGACCTGGTTCAACCGCCTGGCCTATGACGCGTCAAGGCCCGAAGCAGAAAGGAAGACCTGGACCATAGCCGGTCCCGCCGCCGGAAGCCAGCTTCGCGACTCAGGGCTCCTCGGTCCAGTTTCCATCAACTATTAACGGAATAACAATATGAGATATTCATTAATTCTCTCTGTGGCATTGGGGTTCTCCCTTCTTGTAGGGACGACGGAAGCATTAGCCCAAAACTCCGTGAGCTTGAAGCCCGGGGCAGAACGTGTCGAATTCAACCCGATGATATTCGGAGCATTCCTTGAGCATTTTGATAACCAGGTGTACGGAGGTGTGTTCAGCCCTGGTAGTCCACTGGCCGATGAGGATGGCTTCCGCAAGGATGTCATAGAAGCGGTCAAGGAGCTGAAAGTCCCCATCGTACGCTGGCCGGGAGGCTGTTTCGTCTCTGCCTATCACTGGAAAGACGCTGTTGGTCCGGATCGGCAAAGTGTCTGGGACAAGGCTTGGCAGGTCGAGGATCCGAACACTTTCGGGACTGACGAGTTCGTCAAATGGTGCCGCAAGATAGGGTGCGAGCCTTTCATCTGCACCAACGCCGGGACAGGTACTATGGAGGAAATGAGCGATTGGGTGGAGTATTGCAACCAGACTGTCGGAAAATTCGCCCGTCAGAGGGCCGCGAACGGCCATCCGGAGCCCTTCAACGTCAAATACTGGAGTATCGGAAACGAGAATTGGGGAATGCATGAGCTTGGAGAGAAAAGCTCCGCCGAGTGGGGTCCTCTCGTGACAGAAAGCGCCAAACTGATGCTCAGCGCCGATAAGAACATCAAATTATTCGCGGCCGCTCTTCCGAGTCATGACTGGACATATCCCCTTTTGAAGAAAGCGGGATATTTGCTGGACTATGTCTCAATCCACGGCTACTGGATGTGGCGAGACCCTAGCAAGACCTTCCTCGACTGCATGATGACAACCGATGGCCCCGAAAGCAGCATCAGCAAGACCATCGACATTTTGAGAGAGGCGGGATTCGACGGCAAGATTAAAATCGCTTTCGACGAATGGAACCTGAGAGGATGGTACCATCCCGGAATCGGCGATCTGAAAAAAGGATACGACTATGCCGCCCGTCGCGAGAACGACATCGCCTCCACCTACACGATGGCAGACGCTGTTTTCTCAGCATGCTTCCTCAACACTTGCTTGCGGCATTCTGATGTTGTGGACATCGCCTGCATATCCCCCATCACCAACACCAGGGGACCGATATTCGTTTATCCTGAAGGGATTGTCCGCAGGACGACATTCTACACCATGAAGATGTACGCCAATGACTTGCTGCCTTACGTGGTTCCTGTTGACGCCAAGGTCGGGACCATCTCCCTCAAGGACAACTCCACCGCTGTGCTGGACATGATCTTGACCTCGGACAAAGATGGCCGGAAATATGTCTGCGCCGTCGCGAACAAGGACCCGGAGAAGGACATCGCACTGAGCGTTGATTTCAAGGGAATGGGAGTCAAGGTCCCGAAAAAGGTTAATGCCAAAGTTCTCGCTGGCCGCTCCGCCAACGATTACAACGACATCGGTGACGAGCACATCCAGCCATTCGGCACCACCCTTGCCGTAAAGGATGGAACCATCTCTATACCAGCCCATTCCGTCACCTTCTTGTTTATCGAGTAATATGAGAAAGCTGGTCCCGCTCCTGATCATGGCATCAGCCATATTGATATCCTCCTGCCAAAGGAAAACAGATTTGGCCGGTTACTGGGAATTCGCCCTTGATCCCGAAGGTGTTCTAGGCTCTGGTGCCAAGTTTGAGGACAACATTCGTCTGCCAGGGACCACAGACCTCGCCGGGAAAGGATATGAGCCCTCGGAAACGGTTGAGACCATGAGACTTACCCGCCGCCACCAGTATGTCGGGAAAGCTTGGTACCGCAGAAGGATCACTATCCCGGCGACATGGTCACGGAAAGATGTCTTTCTGTTTCTGGAGCGGACCAAAGCAACGACATTGTTTCTCGACGGAGAAGAGATCGGCTCTGAGAATAACATTTCCACTCCCCAGAAATACAATCTCGGACATCTGGAGCCTGGCTTCCACACGATTGAGATCATGGTGGACAATTCCGGAGGGGTTCCTGATGGAGTCATCCGGAGCTCTCACATGTATTCCGAGGACACTCAGACCAATTGGAACGGAATCATAGGGAAGATTGAGCTTAGTGTGTCGGAAAGAGTGAATATTCTGACAAAAGCGGGAAAGACGATGCCGCGGTTGGAGATTTCCGACGGGCAGTTCACCGCAGGCGGCCATAAGGTATTCCTCAGGGGAAAGCACGACGCCTGCGTTTTCCCCCTGACAGGGCACACCCCGATGGACAAGAAGGCATGGTCTGACTATCTTGGCAAATGCGCCGCTTATGGCATCAACCATGTGCGGTTCCACTCCTGGTGCCCTCCGGAAGCAGCTTTCGCAGCTGCCGATGACCTGGGAATATATCTCCAGCCCGAGCTTCCTTTCTGGGGTACCCTGGCGGGAGACGAATTGCTTGGATATCTAAAAAAAGAGGGCCTCGACATCGTCTGGACCTATGGCCACCACCCTTCATTCGCCCTCTTTTCTCTCGGAAACGAGCTTTGGGGAGAGCCGGAGGTGATGAGAGACCTTGTGGACACCTTCAGGGCGGAAGCTCCGAATATTCTATACACCAACGGGACCAACGCTTATCTCGGCATGAAGGGTTATGTAGAGGGGATGGACTTCCAGGCCACTGTCAGGACCGGATGGGAGCCTTATGAGGCTTTCGACAACCAAGTACGCTCCTCGTTCGCCTTCTGCGACGCCCTTGACGGTGGCATCCTCAATCATTTCCACCCAGGCACGCTCCGAAACTTCGCCGGAGCTCTCAAACTGTCGCCAGTCCCGGTCATTTCCCACGAGACCGGCCAGTTCCAGACATATCCGGACTATTCGGAGATAGATAAATACACCGGACCGCTCGTTCCAATCAACTTGATGGAGTTCCAACGTCGACTGAATGAGGCGGGTCTGGGAGATCAGGCTAAGGACTTCCACCACGCTTCCGGCGAGTGGGCGGCAAGGCTCTACAAGGCCGACATTGAGATGTGCCTCAGAACTCCGGGACTGGGAGGATTCCAGCTTCTTGACATCCAGGACTACCCGGGGCAAGGTTCAGCTTACGTCGGGATTCTGGACGCTTTCATGGACAGCAAAGGCACGGTGGAACGAGAGGAATGGCTGGGATGGTGTGACGAGATCGTGCCGCTGGCCGAGTTCGAGAAGTATTGCTGGACCTCCGGAGAGACTTTCAAGGCCGGGATCAAGATCGCTGATTTCAGCGGCGGCAAGGGTATATCCTCAGTGACATGGTCTCTTTCCCTTGGCGAGGACATGACAAGCACCTCGGGAGAGCTCTCCGTCCCATCCAGGGAAGGTCTTGCGGACTTGGGAGGAATCGAGGTAGACTTGTCGGGCGTGAAAAGACCGGTTGAGGGACTCCTTTCCGTCAACGTGAAGAGCGGTGATGGAAAAGAGCATGTGAACAGTTGGCCGATCTGGGTATATCCCGACAATAACGCTCCCGACAATAAAGACATCCTCGTCACCAAGGCACTTGACAAAAACGCTCTCCAGACTCTCAAAGATGGAGGAAAAGTGCTGCTTATGCCCAAAGACACCATGGGAACTGTGGGAGGGCTTTTCCAAACCGACTACTGGAACTACCGGATGTTCAAGAATATATGCGAGAGTAACGGAAAACCCGTATCGCCCGGAACACTTGGTATACTGACAGATCCGGAGCATCCTCTTTTCAAGGAGTTCCCGACCGCCAGACACACCGACTGGCAATGGTTCCCGGTCATCAAGGTTTCAAGACCTGTTATACTAGACTCCTTCCCAGAGCTGAAACCGATAGTTCAGGTGATTGACAATGTGGAGCGGAACCACAAGTTAGGACTCGTTTTCGAGGCTTCTGTCGGCAAGGGGAAACTGCTGGTGTGCGCCTCCGATCTTGACTCGGTCAAGGAGTATCCTGAAGGCCGGGCTTTCCGTTCCGCATTGCTGGATTACATGCTCTCCGAGGATTTCGTCCCGAAGACCCCGATCCAAGAATCCGCCTTAATCACAAAAGTTAAACAACAGCATTGATTATGAGGTATTCCCATTCATTTACCCTTCTAATTACAACTCTCTTGTCATGCCTCAGCGGATTCGCCAAGGGGCTGGACCGGAGATTCCAGATACTGCCCCAGCCCCAATCTGTGGAGGTTCTTTCGGAGAAAGGTATCGACTATGCTTCTTTGACATATCTCCAATTGGTGGATGGTCTGGACAGGGAGGCCCTTCCCGACTTGCTGAAAGTTCTCCCCAACACTTCCCGGAAGGGGAAAGGGATTGTCCTCTACTTGACGGATGCCGGTGTGCCCGATTCTGAGGAAGGATACATCCTTGAAGTTATACGTGATGGAGCTGTGATAAAGTCCCGCGGGCTGGCCGGAATCTTTTACGGATGCCAGACCCTTCAGCAACTTATGGAGGATAGCCGGGACTGCCGTACACCTATTCCCTTGCTAAAGATAACCGACTACCCTTCAATCGCTTACCGTGCCGTCCACTGGGACACCAAGCACCACCTGGACAGGATGGAGTACTACTACCGGGAGATTGACAGGCTGGCCCGTTACAAGGTCAACGCTGTGATCTGGGAGATCGAGGACAAGCTGGGATACACCCGCCGCCCTGAGATCGCCTCCCCCAACGCCATCAGCAAGCAGGAGATGCAGGCGCTTTGCCGTTACGCCAAAGACCACCACGTGGAGATATCTCCCCTTGTGCAAGGTTTGGGACATGCTTCCTTTATCCTGAAACACCATTGGGAACTGCGTGAGAACCCCGCGAGCGACTGGGAGTTCTGCCCCTCTAATCCAGAGACTTACGAGCTTCAATTCGACCTCTACAAGGATGCCCTTGAGGCCATGCCCTACGGGAAATACCTCCACATCGGAGGGGATGAGGTGTCCGCTATCGGAATCGATGAGCGTTGCAAAGCCACCGGCAAGACTCCCTTTGAGTTACAGATGTACTGGCTCCAGAAAGTGTGCGATTTCGCGAGGGAGAATGGCCGCACTCCCATCTTCTGGGACGATATGCCCTTGAAGTATGGAGGAGTGATGCGGTTCTCGAATGTCAGCTCAGAGGAAGAGGTGGCCCGGGAATGGAACAGCGAGAAACTGGACAAAAGCATCGACCTGTTTCCAAAAGACTGCGTCTACATGCGCTGGCTCTATGGTGACGCCACCCTACCTGGTCACCGCAGAATCCTCCAGTGGTACAGGGACTCAGGACTGACGGTGATGGGAGCGACCGCCGCCTCATACGGCGCCTCGCCCTACCTGCCCCGCAATGACACCAACGCCGGAATCATCCAAGGATTCAGCCAACTTGTCGCGGAAAACAACCTCGCGGGAATATTGGCGACCGCCTGGGATGACGGCTCACCCCACCTGGAAACCGTTTGGAGAGGTTATATCGCCCAAGCGGAATTCGGATGGAACCCCACAGGCAGGACCATCGAGGAATTCAAGGTGGCGCACGCCAAAAGGGAATTCGGTTTCCTTCCAGAGGACAACTCGATCCAATTCGTGAACGAGATGGAACAACTGGCCTATTTCTTCGACGGAGCTTTAGTCACTTCCGGCAGAAGGAATCCGGCCTGGGGAGCTACAGACTTCAAACTCATCTCTCTTCCTGATCCGGAGAAACCTGGGGAATGGAGCGATACTTACAAGGAGAAGATCACCAAAGCCAAAGAAGCGGACCTGCTTTACAAAGACATCTGCCAGAGAATAGAAAAGGCTCACCAGACCGCTCTGAGGGGGCATTATACCCTTGAGATCTATGACTCCCTGAATGACCTGCTTCATTTCCCCGCCATGGTGATCCTGGCTTTGGAGAAATATGACCAAGCCGGCAATCCCGAGAGCCGGAAACAGGCCCTGAAAGAGATCGAGGATGTATGCTCATATTTCGAGACCATGCGCTCCAGACTGCTGGAGACCTACTCCAAGACCCGTTTCTTGGAACAGCCGGAAGGCTACCTGCCCGACCAGAACCGCCACAACCATCTTTCAGCCAAAACCTTGAATAGCGACTGGATATTCTACTACGAGCTTCCGATGGTCAGGGCCCTTTCCACCTTGAAATAATCAACTGGATAATAAGTTAACATCATGGATAGAAGATCGTTCATAAAAAGCGCTGCCGGAGCAGGTGCCCTCATCGCCACATCAAGTCTTCCCGCATTTGCCGAGGACAAGCCTGAGGTTTTCCCTGAGAGAGGTCGTTATGAGAGGCTCTCCATGAGCTATGCCACCGTCAAGATAGGACTCAAGAAGCCTTTTTCCGTGCTGCATCTTTCTGACAGCCACCTTACCTCCACCTACTTCGGGGAGGATGAGTGGAAGCTTGGACAAAGCAAAACCCGCTCGAGGACCTTCGGCGGAAGGCAGGAGGAAGCTCTCAGAGACGCCCTGGCCTGGGCGAAGGAGCATGTGGACTATATCGTCCATACGGGAGACCTGATTGATTACCAGAGCGAGGCGAACTTCGACCTCGTCGGGAAGTACTTCGGGGACAAGATGTTCGGTTCATTGGGCAACCACGAGTTCATCCATGAGAAATGGGACAATTCCTACGCTAATGAGAAATACAAGGACGGCACCCGCAAACAATTGAAAAAGGTCTATCCCTTCGACCTTGAACTTCATTCCCAAGTCGTTAACTGGGTCAACTTCGTGACCTTGGACGACGTATTCGGCTATGTGACCAAAGACCAGGTCAAACAGTTCAAAAAAGAGGTTAAGAAAGGGCTTCCGATTGTGCTGTGCATGCACGTGCCTTTCTTCACGGAAGACATCTGGAGGGCGACCTACCGCTTCTGGAATACGAGAGAACCGATGACAGACGGAGCCGTCCCACCTCCGAGCGGAGACTATGCTACCCAGCAGGAGGACAAGACGACCAGGGAATTCATAGCCTACCTCAAGAAAGAGCGTCTCCTCAAATGCATCCTCGCCGGACATGAGCACATCACAGTCGAGGACCAATTCTCCCCCACTTGCCGTGAATACCTGGTCGCGGGAGGATTCCTCTTCCATGGCCGTGAGGTGATGTTTGTGTAATATTATCCCCCTGCGAGATGTTTAGGAAGACGTTTTTATTCGTGGCTTTGTTGCTCCCGGTCATTATAAACAACCCTTTGAAACCGGGGACAGTGAATATGGCTAAAGGGTCGGCTTTCGACTGCTATAGGTCTTTCCACAAGCAACTGGATATGACCGGGACATTCGCGAAGGATCTCGGCATCACGACCCGCTGCATATTCGCCGCCAACACAATCAACTCCCTAGGAGAATATTACTGCCAATACCCCCCGATATGGACAGGCATAGGACAATACGCTTGGGAAAACCTTGACGCCCAGATCAATGACATCCTGAAAGCCAGCCCAGACGCCCGGCTCGTGTGCATGATCGACCTGAACACTCCGTACTGGGCCACGAGAACCTTTTCAGGAGACAGCTATGATTTCATTTCCAGCTTCGCCTGTGACGGGAGATGGTTTCAGGTGACGGAAAAGTGGATGGAGGATTTCATCTCCTATGCAGAGGAAAAATACGGGGACAAGATAATCTCATATGTCCTCTCAGGGGGATGCACCTCAGAATGGTACGAATACAAGAGAGGTTATTCCAGCCCATTGAAAGACTATGCTTGGAGCAAATGGCTTGATATGAACGGCAAACCATACAACGCCGTGACAGCCCCTTCCGTCGACAGGCTTCACACCGCCTCCTTTGAGAACCGAATCTATGACCCCGCGACTGAGGGGGACAAGATTGACTACTGGACCTTCCACGGAGATGTGATCGCCGATGCGGTCTTGCGGTACGCGTCATTCGCCAGGGAAATCATCCCGGCTGAGAAACAGATAGGCGCTTTCTTCGGATACTATTTTGTCAGCGACCGCCACCCCGTAAGCTTCGGTCATATGGGCTACGAGAAGGTGCTGTCCAGCAAGGACATAGACTTCTTCATCGCTCCGGCGTCATATTCCAGCAGGGCGATGGGAGAGGCAAGCGGATCGCAGACCCTGTTTGGGACGGCGATGCTTAATGGTAAACGCCTTCTCCATGAGGTCGATCACCGTCCCCACGGATATTTCAGGGGCGGATCCTCCTACCATGACTCCGCGGAAGACATTGCGGGGAATCTTCGCGAGGCTTGCTTCGCCATTATCAACCATGCTGATATGTGGTGGTTCGACATGTGGGCACATTTTTATGACGACCCTTCTCTGCGAGAAGCGATCGGAAAGGCCCACTTGGCGTTCGAGGAGTTCAAGGATGACAATTCCGCTTCAGTAGCCGAGGTGCTTTTCTTCGCCGACCCTGAGAGCATGAATGGGATGAATGATGAGACGTTGTTCCCTTGGTCGCTGTGCGAACCTTTCAGAAACAGGCTCGGAAAGATAGGGATGCCTATCGACTGTTATTCCTTATCCGACATTCCGAGACTGGATTTATCCCGGTACAAGGTCGTCGCCCTCCCTGCGACAATGACTATCACCAAGGAGAAAGAGGCCGTTCTGAAAGAATACATCTGCAAGGATGGAAGAACGGTGATTTGGTGCTATGCTCCTGGGATAAGCGACGGGAAGTCATTGGATATCAAGAGAGTGGAACGTTGGGCCGGGGTACCTTTCGGGACAGACGGAGTGAGTGCCACTAATATGGGCGGATGGACAGCGGTTTATGCCAAGGAACCAGCACTTTACAGCAGTGAAGTATTGAAGGATATTTGCGTGAAAGCTGGCGCTCACGATTATTTGAAAGGTCTGGAACCTGTCTTTGCCAACGAGAAACTCATCAGCGTCCATTGCAAGGAGGGAGGACTGAAAACGGTATACTTGAATGGAAAGGCCAAGGAGGTTGTCGACTTGTTCTCCGGCAAGACGGTCGCGAGGAACGTCAAGAGATTCACTATCGAGTTCAGCACTCCTGACACAAGATTGTTCTTAATACAATAGAGTATTCTTTAGGTCGATTCATAATATCAAAAAGATAAAACCATCTCGGAATTCAGTTGCGAATCCCGAAATTTTTCGCTAAATTGCGAAAGACTATCGGTGCAATTGAGTCAGTACTGTCATAACGCTTCTTCCTACCAAGGTTATAATCCCCTCGACGGGGGGGTGTAACTTATTGTGTATCAATATGTTACATAACAAATGAGCCATAAAGATCCACTCTTTAGGCTCATTTGTGTTTTTTTCAGGGAAATCACAACACATAAACTAATGAAACCACATCTGCTCCCATTATCATTAATCATCGCGATATGCGCCAGCGTTGTCTCCTGTTCCGGGACGAAAAACATCCCTGACGGAGATAGCCGATATCAAAGTTTCGCTCCCGATGGGATTCCGTTCAAAGTCGCGGATACCCAGTGGAAAGCCGACCAGAGAGGTCATCACAGGGCCGTCGTATCTGTGGGTGAGACCTCGGCCGAGGGCGTGGTCGCCCAGCTACCCTGGAGACGTCCGGACCTGAGGATTGACACGAAGAAAATCATTGTCACCGACGCTGAAGACAACGAGATCAAAGACGTGTTAGTCACGGAGATGACCCCGGAAAAAGGAGAAGTGGTCTTCAAACCCACGGCTGGAGCGGGGACTTATTACATTTATTACCTGCCTTATAAGTGGCGTCCAGGAAGTGGAGACGCCCGATATGGCAAACCTTGGAACGATTATCTTCCACCTGAATACGATACGGACAAGGCCTGGTCCGACAGAATGGTTGGTGTTAAAAACGAACTTCCAAAAGCGACCGTGAAATGCTTTGAGAGTGTCTCCCGGTTCAACTTCTGGAGCCCTATGGGGTTGATTGCCACGGCAGACGAGATGGACGCAGTAAAGAATGCCGCAGGAAAAGATATGGTGATTTTTCCGGAGGACCGGGCCTTTCCTATCCAGTTGACATACCAGATTCCCGCGAGATGGGCTGAAGGGCCGAAGACGGTATTCAAAGGATTTGCTGAGAGAAACGAGTACTATGCTTGGCAGTTCGGTGTCTGGGCGGCGAAGAAGGATCTTAATGATGTCAGAGTCACTTTCTCAGAGTTCAAGAACGGCAGCGCCACAATCGGGACGGATGCCATGACATGCTTCAACCAGGAGGGAACAAACTGGGACGGCAATCATTTGGATTTCACCATCAACGTGCCAAAAGATAAGGTACAGGCTCTCTGGTGCGGAGTCCAGATTCCCGAGGACGCCAAGCCTGGAACCTACAAAGGACAAGCTGTGATTTCTGCGGAAGGCGTTGATCCTCAGACAATTCCTATTGAGATTAAAGTGTCTTCGAAGGTTCTTGCGGATAAGGGGGACTCGGAAACATGGAGGCACGCCCGCCTACGCTGGCTCAACTCCACTATAGCCTTGGACAATGAGCCTGTGGTCCCGTTCAAGGAAATGAAAGTCGACGGGAATAAAGTTGAGGCGACCGGCAAGGTCATAGAGGTCGGAGCCAACGGTATGGTCAACAAAGTTGAGATCAACGGAAAAGAAGTGTTCGAGAAGCCTCAGCAGTTGATTGTATCCACCGGATCGGGTGACGTCGTCTTCAACGCTGACAACGTGAAGATCACCAAAGACGCCGCGGGGCTCGTGACATGGAAAGCCTCTTCGGAGCAGAAAGGAATCAAGTTCGATCTCGCTGGAAACATGGAGTTCGACGGCCACATGCATTTCGACATCAATGTGTCTTCGGACAAAGAGATAGAAGCCAAAGACGTGAAGCTTGTCTCCACCTACACCGCCTACTCTTCCGAGTATCTCCTCGGTATTGGATATGGCGGCGGCAAAGGTGGTGGATACCGCCCTGCAAATTACACCTATAAATGGGACGGTTCCTACGACAGCTACTGGATTGGCGGTGTGAAAGCGGGTCTGCACACCGAGTTCAGGGGCGGAACCTACCACGGACCGCTCATCTGGGACTATAAACCGGAGCCGACACCCGTCTGGAGCAACAATCATCTTGGCGTAGTGACGGTGAGCGGAGCCAAAGGAAAGCCTGCCACTGTGACCGCCTCCACCGGCAGGAGAACTATAGGCAAGGAACCCATGAACTATGAGTTCAACTTGTTGATCACCCCAGTCAAGGATCTCAATCCGGCCAAGCACTTCTCAGAAAGATATTACCACTCCACTCCTTCCGGATTCGACAAAGCGTCAGAGGACGGAGCGAATATCGGTAATATCCACCACGCCACGAACCTGAACCCCTACATCAACTATCCTTATATTGTCCGCGACTCCCTGATCTCACACATAAAGCATCAACACGAGAACGGCAGGAAGGTGAAACTGTACTATACCATCCGCGAGCTGACCACCCACTGCGAAGAGGTATATGCCTTCCACAGCCTCAACCATGAGATATTCCTTGAGGGTGTCGGTTACGGACTGCCATGGGACTGCGAGCACCTGATCGACGACTACAAGCCGGCATGGTACACAGCTCTCGACAATATCAGGGACGGAGTCCTGATCAAGGAAGGGGACTCTGACGCGGCCCTGGTTCTCACCCCTAACTCAAGATTTATCAACTACTTCCTTGAAGGGCTGCGCTGGATATTGGAAAACTACGACCTCGACGGAATCTACATGGATGACGTTTCGTTCGACAGGACCACCGTCAAGAGAATCCGCAAGATCCTGGAGCAATATCACGATGGCGCCCTGATCGATCTCCACTCCAACACCGGATACTCACAGGGCCCGGCCAACCAGTACGCCGAGTTCTTCCCTTACATGGACAGGCTCTGGTTCGGCGAGAGTTACAGGTATAACGAGATGACTCCTGACCAGTGGCTTGTCACATTCTCGGGAATCCCGTTCGGGGTGATGAGTGAGATGCTGCAGGATGGCGGTAACAGGTTCCTCGGAATGGTCTACGGAACAACGGCAAGGCACTCTTGGACCGGAACAGGAAAAGAGAACGTCAAATCACCTGTGCCGGTATGGAAATTCTGGGACAAGTTCGGGATAATAGACGCTAAGATGCTTGGCTATTGGGATCCTGACTGCCCTGTCTCCACCTCCGACCCTGAGGTCAAAGCAACAGCTTATGTCAAGGACGGAAAAACCCTGGTATCTATAGGAAACTTCGCCGGCAAGGACAAGACCATAAAGCTGACAATCAATTGGAAGGCTATAGGCATAGATCCCGCCAAGGCTAAGATTACCGCCCCTGAGATCATGAACTTCCAGGAAGAGACTTCCTTCAAGCCCGGCCAACCCATCCCGGTCAAGAGCAAGGAAGGTTGGCTGATCGTAATCTCACAATAATATATACTTACCATTCATTAACTATTAATCAATCACTTATGTTAAAATCGCCTAAAATGAGAAGTATCGCTGTAGCGATCTTCCTATGTCTGGTGCAGATAGTATCCGCACAGACAAGGGTGACCGTTAACGGTACCGTGAAAGATGCCAAGGGACAACCTGTCGCAGGAGCTTTTGTCCTTGAGAAAGGCACCTTGAACGGTACAGTGACGGACGCTGACGGAAAGTGGTCATTGTCAGTTCCCGCAGGTGCCGCTGTCACCGTTGAGAACCTTGGCTACACCACTATTGAGTTCAGAGCCGACAAAGCCGGAGCCCATGACCTCACGATGGAGGAGGACGTGCTCGCTCTCGACGATGTCGTGGTTGTGGGTTATTCTTCAGCGACAAAGAGAGACCTCATCTCCTCTGTATCCACGGTGAAGACCCAGCAGATCTCAAACCTCCCCGTGGTCAACATCTCACAAGGCCTCGCCGGCCGTTCTCCTGGTCTTATCGTCCAGCAGAGCGGTGGAGGTATCAACGTCAATCCCTCCATCAGTATCCGAGGCGGTGGCGAACCGTTGTATGTCATCGATGGAGCCATCCGTTCCAAGACCGACTTTGTCAGCCTGTCCCCTGAGGACATCGAGCAGATGAACATCCTCAAGGACGCTTCCGCGACCGCTGTCTACGGTTCCCGAGCCGCTAACGGTATCATCCAGATCGTGACCAAAAAGGGTCCCCAGGGCAAAGTCGCTGTAGATTACGACTTCAACCAGTCATTCTCGTCGCCCGCTTTCTGGCCGGATGTCGAGCCGACATGGAAGCGCTACGAGTTCTCCAACCAGGGATATTCCAACGATGGCCTTGAACCCGCCTATTCAAAAGAAGTCATTGAGCTCGCGAAGCAGGGAATGGATTCACAGAGACGACCAATGGACTCCCAACGCGAACTGATCATCAGGGATTGGGTGCCCCAGACCAAGCACACCGTAAGGGTTTCCGGCGGAAACGAGGTGATGCGTACCTATGCGTCCTTCTCCAACACTGACCAGAAGTCAATGCTGAAGAACGCTGACCACCGTTTCTATCGCTCCACCATCCGTCTCGCCGAGACTGTCAACCTGAAGAAGTTCGGTGTCCAGATCAACGCCACCGTTGACGGCTACACCCAGTCCACTCACGAACCGAGGGGTACCCAGTACGGAGGCCCTGGCTCATCTTTCTCAGGTCTTGCCAGAGGCGATGAAGGCGTGATCTTCAACGCCCACGGACTTCCCCTGTGGAACGGCAACTACAACCACTACGCCCAGACGACTATGGATGCCGGTTACGCGAAGTGGAGCACGAACGTCCTGAACGCCAAGGGAGAGATTGTCTGGAACGTGCCGTGGGTTAAGGGACTCAAGGCCCGTGTTTCCTCCAACTACCGCTACTATTTCTACAACAACAAGACTTGGCTGAAGAACGCCGCCGAGTACGAATGGGATTCCACCCAGCCGATCTACGCCGGCCAGCCACAGCTGTCTTTAACCAACGACAAGAACATAGGTTACACCCATCAGGCGTTCCTGGAATATGCTAACCATTTCGGCAAGCATTCCATCTCCGCTGTCGGTGGTTATGAGCAGTACTACGAGACCGGTTATGACTACTATATGGGCAGGACCAACTATGAGTTTCAGGTCGACCAGATCAGCGTAGGTCCCGCCAGCACCCAGACCAACGGCGGAAGCGAGTCCGAACTCGGACGCGCCGCTTGGATCGGCCAGGCCCGCTACAACTACGCCAACAAGTACTACCTCGAAGGCAGTATGCGTTATGACGGTTCCGACTATTTCGCCCCTGGTAAGAGATGGGGTCTGTTCGTCGGAGGATCAGTGGGCTGGGTCGTCACAGCCGAACCATGGATGAAGAGCCTTGTGGACAATAACGTCCTCAACATGTTGAAGCTCAGAGGCTCCTACGGCCAGACCGGTCTGGATTCCAGCGCGGGCCGATTCGCCTACATGCAGTCCTACACCCTTAGCGCGACTTCCTATGTCGTGGACGGATCATTCGCATCAGGTTTCAGCGAAGGTGCGCTGCCTTCACCTGACCTCACCTGGTACACCACCAACCAGACCGACATCGGATTCGATTTCGCCTCCATGGCCAACAGGCTATACGGCTCATTCGACTACTTCTACTACAAGACCTTCGGATACCTTATGGCCCCTACCGGCCAGAGCTACCTGAACACCATCATGGGTATCTCTATGCCTAAGGTCAAGTCCGAGTCCGAGTTCCGTCGCGAGGGTATCGAGATCCAACTCGGCTGGAGGGACAATGTCGGCGATTTCAGTTATGACATCTCGGCCAACATGACCTATTTCGACCAGCTCTGGGCCTATGACCAGTCCGAGGCCGAGTCTTCCTACATGAACCCCTACACCCGCACTCAGCAGCAGAAGGGTTATTACGGCAACCGTTACCATTGCCTTGGCTTCTACACCAGCGATCAAGACGTGTTCAACAGCGTAGGATATCTCAGCTCGATGAACACCGGAAACCTGGCGCCCGGCGACCTCAAGTACGAGGACACCAACGGTGACGGACAGATCACCTCAGCCGACTACCGCAGGCTCGGAAAGACCAGTGTCCCTCGCGCGCAATACGGACTCAACATCATTCTCGGTTGGAGAGGATTCTACTTCAGCACGCTGATCCAGGGAGCCACCAACTACAACCTGGGACTGAACGGAACGAACTATACCAATTCCATGCAGACCAGCCAGGTTGGTGACCTTTCCGTCATCTTCCCTTACCAGGAGAACACCTGGAGTCCTTCGAACACCAACGCCGCTTACCCGAGGCTCACGTCCAACACGAACCTCAACAACAACAACAACTTCCTTGACAGCGACTTCTGGCTCATAAACTGCGCCTATGTTCGTATGAAGGACTTCCAGTTCGGATATGACTTCAAGTACTCCGCCCTCAAGAAATACGACTGGCTCTCCAGGCTCAGGATCGGTATTTCCGGACAGAACATCCTCACCTGGTCCAATTCCCAGATTTACGGACTCGACCCCGAAGCCGGTTCCTCCCAGAACTACAACTACCCGGTCGACAGGACTCTTGCATTTACTGTTAACATTGGATTCTAAAAGCGACATGAATATGAAAAAGAATATATTATTCAGTCTGTTGGGAATCGGTCTACTGTTCCTCGCACCCTCGTGCCGCGACACCCTTGACACCCATCCTACCGACTTCTTCGACGAGGAGACCGTCTGGGGTTCATACAGCACGGCGAACGCCTTTGTGAACGCCACCTACTATTCTGTCCTTAACGGTTTGTGGGCCGGAAGCGGAACCGCGGTGACTTGGGAATCCAGAACCCCCAACTCCGTCGAGGCTGACCAGGTCACAAGACCTTCTGACCGTTGGGCGCTGGAAATCTATGACCGCACTAACGACCTGGGCGCCAATCAGGCATCCAGGCTCCGCAGATGCAACCTTATCATAGAGAAGGCCACCAACTCCGAGAACCTCTCGAGCGAGGAAAAGACCCTCATCGTGGCTGAAGGAAAGTTCCTCCGCGCCATGGTGTTTTTCGACCAGGCCCGTAAGATGGGACGATTCCTTCCCATCAAGCAAGTTTTCTCACAGGAAGACACCCTGGTAGTCAAAGACTTGCATATGACCTCATCTGTCAAGGAAAGCTACGACATTGTCATATCCGACTTTGAGGACGCCATCACCGGCCTGCCCGCGCAATCTTCCGCCGGAAGGGCCAACAAGTACGCCGCCGAGGTTCTTCTGAGCTCCGCCTGCCTGCAGGCCTATGCCTACACCGGAGACCAGTCCTACCTCACCAAGTGCATCAACGCCGCCAACGATGTGGTCAGCAACAAGCAGCTTACCTCCAACTACGGCGGAATGTTCAACGAGACCGACATGTACAATCCCGAGATTCTCCTCGGGTTCTACCGTCTCGCCCAGAACAGCTCAATGTCCAGCTTCTATGAGACTCAGCTGACGGCACCAAACATCACCCCGAGCCAGCAGCAGAACTCCCAGTGTCCTACGATGTGGACGAACAAGGATGGCCAAACCTTCTGCGCATGGGGCGTTTACTGGCCGACCCAGGACCTGGTCGACCAGTATCTCGTGATCGACGACAAGACCAAAGAGGCCCTGCCTTGGTGGGAGACCTCCCAGTGGAAGGACAATGTCGAGGAACTTGATCCTTCGACCGTCACAGAGCCTGGCCAAGTGGACCAGTACAACCAGCTGAACGGTAACCCCCGTCGTATTCCTTCTCCTAATGATCTGGCCAACACTAACGGAACCACACCCGTATTCACCAGGTACTCAGTCCTGAAAGCGGACCGCGAGGATACGAGGAACATCTCTGAGCTGATGTATCAGAACAGGGATGCCCGTTTCCACACTTCGGTCATCGCTGACGGAGATGTCTTCGTGAACGAGATCTTCCACACCAACCTTGACGGTAACGCTGGTATCGGAGTACGTGACAAGGAGGACGGCGCATGGTACAACACCGCCACCGGTTACTACTGGAGGAAGAACACCATCGAGAATCCGGTTAACACCTACTACGCCAGCGTCAAGATCGACATGCACTATGTGATCGCCCGTGTTGGTGAGGCCTACATGAACCTCGCCGAGGCTTACCTCCTTCAAGGTAATGTCGCCGAGGCCGTCAAGGCCCTGAACGCCACCCGCGTAACCCACGGCAAACTTCCCGAGTCAAAGGCCACCACTCTCGATGAGGCTTGGACGGACTATATGAGGGAGCGTAACTGCGAGATGACCAACGAGCACGCCGACATGTACTTCACTTATCTGAGATGGGGCAAGTACGGCGGTATCTCGAACCATGGCAGGAATCCTGGTGACATCATCTTCGACCTCGACCGCGCCACCTACAAGATCAGCATCAACCGCGCCCGCGACGCCATACTCATCGGACAGGTGACCATCACCGGTGCCGCCAAGAGGCAGTTCACCGCCAGGAGGTATCTCTTCCCCATCGCCCAGGGCTTCCTTGACACCAGGGAGGCGTACGGCCTTGACCATCAGCAGAACGAAGGTTGGTAACAGTTAAACTCTACGATTATGAAATCATTGAAATACATCATCATAGCAGCTGTCCTGGCCTTGTCGTTCACGTCCTGCCTTGAATACAACCTCAAGCCTCTCGATGTGTACGACGGCGCCGACATCACAGGAGCCTACGTGTATTACCGCTACATGGACAATTCCAAGACATTCCCCCTCAGCGGGGCCCATGCCGTGAAACAGTCCACACTTACTGTGAAGAATACGATCGATCCCGCTTCGCGCACATGTAACATCACGGCCTCCATCCCTTCCAATTTCCCGGAAGCCGAAAAAGGTAACATCAGCGCCAGCAAGCTGGTAGTGGCCGTCAACATCTCGACTGCCGCGGTCATCACTCCCACAGGCGGTTCTCCCGCACTTGGGACACCTGCGGACTGGTCGTCTCCCCACAAATACATCGTGGAGGCCGCTGACGGCACACAAAAAGAGTGGACAATTACTGTTACACTGAATAAGTAACGTTTACTCATAGCACTTTTGTATCGGGGGCGGTGTCGCCGCCCCCGGTATTTTTTATAAAATCCCTTTTACTGTCAACCATTTATTAGTATATTTGAGTTATCACAAGTGAAAAGGGAAAAGATATTCAGGTATTGCGTCTGGGGACTGGTTCTCGCTGGTTGCTTCATCTTTCTGCAATCGGCCAATAGATTCAATTTCCTATACTCCGGACAAAAGCATCTGAATTCGTTATGGAGCATCCCCTATGCCGGGGCCTTGAGTGTAGCCTTGCTGGTGACGCTTGTTGTTATCTTGGCTGATTTTCTTTTCCGCAAACTAATCCACGGCGCGAAAGGACGCATCGCGCTTACTTCTAGCCTGGCCGTCATAGCCCTTGCCATCGTCTTCTTCTCATACAAGTCATCCCTCGGGAAGAAAGACCTCTACAAAGAACTAGACTGGTACATGTATAAGGACCGCCCTGACGACATCATCAGGGTTCTGTCAAAAACCCGTGAAAACAGTTACGTCTACCAGAATTTCCTCAACTGGGCCCTGGCCAGAAAAGGAACCCTCGGGGATGAGATGTTCAAGTATCCCCAGACAGACCCTTACAGCCTCTTACTGGAGTGGCGAGAGATCGCTTACACCTCCTTGCTTTTGAGCAATATTTACTATGAGATAGGTCACATATCCCTGGCGCAGCGAATGGCGTTCGAAGCCAATGTGATATTCGACAATTCCAACCCCAGGATGCTACAGAGGCTCATCCAGACCAATCTCATCTTCGGGCAATACGATGTGGCAGAAAAATACATCACGAGACTTGAGAAAAGTTATTCCTACAGGAAATGGGCCAACGACCAACGGAAGTTCCTCAGGAACAGGGAGATGATCCTGCAAGACCCGGAACTTGGCCCTAAGGCCCGCTGCGTGCCGCTCGAAAACAACCTCTCCCTCTCCAAGAACGATTTAGGATGGGATCTTGAGGAGATATTAAGGGCTAATCCCTATCACTCCACCACCCGTGAATATGCCGGAGCGCACTACCTCCTCGCGAAGAACCTCCAGGCCTTCAAAGAATTCATTGACGAATTCATGGATGGCCAGCCACTTCCCAAATCCTACAAAGAGGCGATCCTCATCCTTTCTGAGAAAGAACCCGCTCTTGTCGAGAAATGGAAAATAGACCAGAAAACAATTGACAGATACTCAGACTTCAAGGAGTTCTACACTAAAAACAGCCGCAGAAGCGATCTACGGCAAAAGCTCCGTTCCAAATTCGGAGACACCTATTGGCTATACTACCTCTACAACCAAAGCAAATGAGAAGTCCCGCATCTATCATAATGACCCTTATAGTGTCTTCGTCGCTCTTGTTGGCTGGTTGCCAGAACAAGACAGGCCCTGCGAAAGACGTGATCCAACGATTCGCCGGCGATGCGGTTCCTGTTAAGCTCTCGCTTTCCTTAGACAAGGAGAATGGATGTGACCGGTTCTCATATAAAGTCGAAAACGGAGTCTTGAAGCTTGAAGGAAGCAGCAACATGGCTCTATGCCGGGCCTTTTACGAATATGTCCGGAATATGGAAGCCGGCATCAACTCCTGGTCGGGTAACCGCCTCGAGTTTCCTGCCACGCTTCCAGACACCCCTGTAATGGAGAAGGTCTCCCCCTTCAAGCACCACTATTACTTAAACGTCGTGACATACGGCTACACCATGTGCTACTGGGACTGGGAGCGTTGGGAACAGGAACTCGACTGGATGGCCCTGCACGGGATAGACATGCCTTTGGCTTTGGTGGCGAATGAGGCCATCACCGCCCGTGTGTGGAAAAAGCTGGGACTCACCGACGAGGAAATTTCTAACTACTTCGTGGGTCCCGCCCACCTGCCCTGGATGCGGCTGGGGAATCTCAGCGGAATCGACTCTCCATTGCCCGATAGCTGGCATGAAGACCAGATAGCCCTTCAGCACAGGATCCTGGACCGGATGAGGTCCCTGGGCATGAAACCCGTCTGTCCCGCCTTTGCCGGCTTCCTTCCCAAGGATATACTGCGCATCTATCCCGATGCCAAACTTGTCGAGACCACATGGTCCGGTGGTTTCCACAACTGGATACTCCTGACGGAAGATCCCCTCTTCCCGAAAATCGGGAAGATGTTCATAGAGGAGTGGGAGAATGAGTTCGGCAAAGGCAAGTACTACCTTGCCGACCCCTTCAACGAAATGGCCATAGTCCTCCCCCCTCATGGAAGCCGGGAGCGTTACGATATGCTCGCCCAGTTCGGACAGACGGTCCACGAGAGCATCAGCCAGGCCAACCCGGATGCGGTTTGGGTCAAGAATGGCTGGATGTTGGGCTATTCACGCCATGTTTGGGACTATGACAGCTTTTCCGCCCTGTACAGCAAAGTTCCCGATGACAAGGCCCTCATCATCGACATGGCCGAGGACTATAACTACATTCATTGGAAGAACCAGGCCAACTGGGAGTTCTTCAAGGGCTTCGACAACAAGCAGTGGATCTATTCCACGATTCCCAACATGGGAGGCAAGTCCGCCATGACCGGAATCCTGGAGTTCTATGCGAACGGAGGAAGGCTGGACGCACTCTCATCGCCCAACAAGGGCAACCTCGTCGGCTTCGGAACTGCTCCGGAGGGCATAGAGAACAACGAAGTCATCTATGAACTGATCAGCGATGCCGGATGGACCGCTGACAGCCTGAACCTGAAGGAATGGCTCGACAATTACACACTTTGCCGTTACGGAAAGAATGACGGGCATCTCGAGGATTACTGGAACGGGATTACACGATCCGTGTACGGCCATTTCACGGACCATCCCCGCTATGTATGGCAGTTCCGCCCCGGTGTTTCGAAGAAAGGTTCCTACCAGATCGACTCCCTTTTCTTCGACTCGATAGAGCAGTTCGCAAAGGCGGCTCCGGAAATGAAGGACAATCCTCTGTACATCACCGACCTCTCCTACCTGGCGGCACAGTATGCAGGAGGAAAGATGGAGCTCCTGATGCGGCAGGCCTATGCCGACGCCGCGCGGGGAGACAGGGACAAGGCCGTTTCAGTGAAAGCCACCGTGAACGAACTCGCCTTGAAGACCGACCGGATCCTCAGCACCCATCCCAACCACAACCTGCAGCGATGGATCGACCTGGCCAGGTCACACGCCACCTCTCCCGAAGAGGCTGCCTATTACGAGCGCAATGCAAAGCGCATAGTGACGATCTGGGGACCTCCGGTGGACGACTATTCAGCCCGAATATGGTCAGGACTGATCAGGGACTACTATCTCCCGCGACTGAACGCCTGGTTCGACAGCATCGAGACCGGACAGCCCTTCGACTATCCTGCCTGGGAAAGGGACTGGGTGGAGAATTCCGCAGGACTGAGTCCCGTCTCCGAACCATCCGACAGGATGAAGGAAGCCTTGGACTTGATCGCACTTGCCAGACAGACCGATATTTTGTAATTTTGTTTAAACCATCATTTTCAACCACATGGTCAACTCCAGGCCCTCGACCTGATTGAATTTGCCAAGACAGTACCAGTCAACTAATCATATTATCAGATCATGAAAAGAATCCTCATCCTTCTTGCCGTCTCATTGCCGGGACTGATCCTCATGGCAGGATGCTCCGGGGCAGGCAGTTACCCTGACGGGGACAGCCGGTACGAGGCTTTCGCCCCGGACGGGATCCCCTTCGTGGTGGCTGACTCTACCTGGGCGATTGACCAGAGAGGCAATCACAGGGCGGTTGTGACCGTCGCTGAGAATTCCGGAGAGGGCGTCTTGGTGGAGCTTCCATGGAGGAGGCCTGACCTTAACCCAGAGACCAAGAAGATTCTTGTCACTGACGCGGAAGACAAGGAGATAAAAGATGTTGTGGTCACCAAATTGACTCCTGAGGAAGGTGAAATACTATTCAAGCCGGTTTCTGGACCCGGAACCTACTATATCTACTACCTTCCCTACAAGTGGCAATATTGGTACGCTAACGTCTCGGACTATCTGGCGCCAGAATATGAGGCCGAGGCAAGTTGGAAAGAAAAAGTCACCTCCTCGAAGGACAATCTCCCCAAGGCTAAGGTGAACCGGTTCGAGAGCGCCTCGAGGTTCCATTTCTGGAGTCCTATGGGGCTCATAGCCACTCAGGAGGAGATAGCCTCTCTCAAAGCGGCTACCGGTAAAGACATGGTTGTTTTCCCGGAGGACAGGGCCTTCCCCATCCAGTTCTCCAGGTATATTCCCGTCAAATGGGTCACGGCACCGGAGCCGAGGTTCAAGGGCCTCGCCATGAGGAATGAATATTACACATGGCAGTTGGGCGTATGGGCCGCAGGCAAAGACCTTAAGAACGTCAAGGTCGCTTTCACCGAGCTCAAAAATGGAGGATCAGTCATTGGGCCGGAAGCCATGACCTGCCTCAACCAGGAGGGAGTGTCATGGGATGGTAGTCGCCTCGACTTCACCATCGATGTGCCCAAAGAAAAGGTTCAGGCTCTATGGTGTGGAGTCCAAATTCCGGAGAACGCCAAGTCTGGAGTGTACAAAGGACAGGCCGTCGTCACCGCAGAAGGTGTTGATCCTCAGATAATTGACCTTGCAATCAGAGTGTCGCCCAAAGTTCTTGCGGACAAGGGTGACTCTGAGGTTTGGAGACTCGCCAGGCTACGCTGGCTCAACTCAACGATAGCCCTCAACGACAATGAGCCCACAGTTCCTTACGAGGAAATGAGTGTCAACGGCAATAAGGTTGAGGCCACCGGCAAGAACGTGACAGTGGGCGGAAACGGAATGATCCAAGACATCGAGATCAACGGCAAGAAGGTGCTCGAGAAGCCCCAGAGAATAGTCGTTTCCACCGCAAAGGGAGATATCATCTTCTCCTCGGACAACGTAACGATCAACAAAGAGGCTGCAGGCCTCGTGACCTGGACGGCTACTTCCGAGCAAAACGGAATCAGATTCAATCTGGCCGGCACAATGGAATATGACGGGCATATCCACTTCGACATAAATGTCTCTTCCGCAGCGGAGAACATCGAGGTCAAAGACATAAGGCTCGAGACCCTTTATTCTGCCTATTCCTCGGAATACTTTATGGGAATAGGCTTTAAGGGAGGATACCGCCCCGCTACATATTCCTGGGACTGGACAGGTCCTTTCGACAGTTTCTGGATGGGAGGAGTCAAAGCCGGGCTGCACACGGAGTTCCGTGGCGGGGAGTATCACGGCCCGCTGCTCAGGAAATACAGGCCCGCTCCCGCACCGGTATGGTACAACGAGGGAAAGGGCAAGGTGACGGTCTCCGGAGCAAAAGGGGCTCATGCTACAGTGGTCGCCTCTACCGGTGCCAACATCATCGGGAAGGATCCGAAGAACTTCGAGTTCAACCTGCTGCTGACTCCAGTCAAGGAACCCGATCCGGCTAAACATTTCTCTGAGAGGTACTTCCATGCCATTCCCGCCGATTTCGACAGGGCAGCAGAGGACGGCGCGAACATAATGAACATCCACCACGCCAGGAACCTCAACCCCTACATCAACTATCCCTTCATAGTCCGGGACTCCCTGGTACAATTCATCAACCATCAGCACGACAACGGACGCAAAGTCAAGCTTTACTACACGATCCGGGAGCTTTCCGTCCACTGCGAGGAGATCTATGCCTTCCACAGCCTGAACCACGAGGTGATCAGGGAAGGAGGCGGAAAGGGCAACGCCTGGATGTGCGAGCATATGATTGAGGACTACGCTCCAAACTGGTACACATCCCTTCATAAATTCAAGGAATGGGACAGCGATCCGGCTGTGCAGCTTATAGGTAACTCCAGATACCTCAACTATTTCCTTGAAGGAGTCCGCTGGATGGAGGAGAACTACGGGATTGACGGCCTGTACATGGACGATGTGTCCTGCGACAGGGTCACGATCAAACGCCTCCGCAAGATTTTGGACGGATACCACGACGGCTCGCTGATAGACCTCCATTCCAACGACGCCGCGTCAATCGGCCCTATGAACCAATACGCCGAGTTCTTCCCCTACATGGACCGCCTGTGGTTCGGGGAGAGCTTCCGCTACAACCAGATGTCTCCCGACCAGTGGCTTGTCACTTTCTCTGGTATTCCTTTCGGAGTGATGGGCGAGATGCTCCAGGATGGTGGCAACCGATTCCTGGGAATGGTTTACGGCACAACAGCACGGCATTCCTGGACCGACACGGGAGACGAGAAATCCCCTGTCCCGATGTGGAAGTTCTGGGAGAAGACCGGCATCAAAGACGCCAAGATGCTGGGTTACTGGGATCCGGATTGTCCCGTGAGAACATCCGATCCCGAGGTCAAGGCGACAGCCTATGTCAAGGACGGAACCACCATAGTGTCAATAGGCAACTTCTCCGAAAAGGACAAGACAATACGGCTTACTATTGATTGGAAGGCTCTCGGAATGGATCCCGCCAAGGCCAAGATCACCGCTCCGGCGATCCCATGCTTCCAGGAGGAGAGATCCTTCGCTCCGCTCAGGATGACAGGAATTGATAACTTGAGCGTCAAGGCCAAGGAGGGATGGATGCTTGTCATAGAGAAAGAGAATTAAGATCAAATCAACCACATAATGAAAAGACCGATATTACTGTTAGTTTTGTTATCCTCTGTCTTGACGCTCAGGGCGCGACAGGTGGATCCATACCACACCGCCACAGGTGGCTTCGGTTACCCCGTCGCCTCGTCCCCTGATGCCTCTCTCTGGTGGGCGGAGGGAACGTACAAGATCATGCAGGATATGCCTGCCCCGAAGGGTAAGGCGCGGCCCGTCAACGTGGCTGCGGCCAAAAACGAGTGGGAGTCATTCCAGATCGTGGTACGTCCAGAGCGCGAGCTTTCCCAAGTGAAAGTGACCCTGAGCGACCTGAAGTCCGGGAAGGGAACCATTCCAGCCTCAGCTTTCACGGTGAGGAAAGTGGAATATGTCCAGGTCAAGCATCCTACCGACAGTTATGGGAAAGAGGGTCTATGGCCCGATCCACTACCGGCCTACCGCTCGGCTGAGGACCTCGGAACCGGACGGAACCATCCTTTCTGGATCACCGTCAAGGTGCCGAAAGACGCCGTTCCGGGAATATACAAGGGCTCTGTCACCCTGTCTTCGAAAGACGGCTGGAGCGAGAATGTCCCGCTGTCGCTGGAAGTTTGGAACTTCGAGCTTCCTGACAGCCCTACCATGCGCTCCGGCTTCGGATTCTCAATCGATAGAGCGGCTCTATACGACAATCTCACCACTCCCGAGCAGATCCAGAAGGAGTTTGACATCTACATGAAGGCGTTCTCAGAACACAAGATGTCCCCGTACGACCCGTTCGTCCTCACCCCCATCAAGGAAACCGTCACCGGAATTCCATGGGAGGGAGGAGTTTACGATCCTGAAAAGCCTCACGGAGGAAGATATTCGTACAAGATTATCGATGACTCCTACACCTCAACCCCCGAAGCTTCCCCGCTTGAGAGAATCAAGGTGGATGGCGGGAAGCCCCACACCCTCAAATGGTGGAGCCGAGCCGAGGCTGATAAACAGACCTTCGTCGTAGGCGTGCAATGCTATGGGGCTGATGGTGAACTGCTTCCGTTCGAGAACAGGTACAACGGATTCACTTGCGGCAAGGATTGGAAAGAATTCTCCTACAGCCTAGGGACCCTTCCTCCCGAGGCGGCCCAAGTGAGTGTCCACCTCTACCCGTCGAACAGGGTTTCTTCAGGCAACGACCTTGGGACAGTTTGGTTCGACGACCTTGTGCTGAGCCAGGATGATTCCGGGAAAAATCTCCTTCCGGAAGGAGACTTCGAAGTTGATCCCGACAAGGTCGACATCACCCTCGATTTCTCGGACTTCATTCCGGCGGCAAGGAAGTATTTCGGGGAATATGGATTCACCGGCTACAGGATGAGAACCAAAGGCCTGGGCAGTGGCACTTTCTACAGCCGGAATCCGGGAGAGATAGCCAGTTTCGTCCAAGGAACCGAAGAGTACGGCCGCCTTATGAGGCGCTACCTCAAGCAGTTGCAGGACGGTCTCGAGGAAGCGGGTATTCTCGGCAAGGAATATATCTACTGGTTTGACGAGCCGGGAGACAATGACTATGACTTCGTTTGGGAGACCAACAGCATGATCAAGGAATACGCTCCCAAACTCACTACCTTCCTAACAGAGAACATCTCCGGTCACGACATATCAGATGTCACCGACATCACCTGCTCCATCTGGCACAAGATAGACCATGAGAAAGCGAAACGGGTCCATGAACGCGGGGATGAGTACTGGTCCTACCTTTGCACAGGACCCAAATCCCCGTGGATCACCCTATTCATCGACCACGACGCCATCAACATGAGGATGTGGTCCTGGGGCTCATACGTCCACCATCTCAACGGACTCCTTATCTGGGAGACAACATATTGGAACTCATCGGAGGCGACACCTGACGGAATGCTCCAGAATCCTTGGGAAGAGGCCATGGGCTGGGTGACGGGCTACGGCACCATCAAGGGCAAACAGGCTCCTTGGGGCAACGGTGACGGACGTCTGTTCTATCCGGACAACCGCCACGTCGGGATTGACAAGACCCCTCACCTCGGAGAGGCCGTGCCTTCATTCCGGGTAGAACTGCTGCGTGACGGCATCGAGGATTTTGAGTATTTCACCATACTTGAGCGTCTGGTCAACGAGAAGCCTTTAAAGGCCGCCTCGGCCCGCCGCATGCTCCAGATTCCCACGAGCATCTACACTGATGAGCAGCACTATTCAAAAGATCCTCAAAGCATACTCAAATACAGGCGACGCATCGCCGACGCCATCCAGAAGTTGCAGTGATTCAGAGACTTAATTAATATTCCACCATGATAAAAAGAATAACACTATCACTGATGCTGGCCTGTTTGGCGGCCGGTATCTTGAGCGCCGCCCCTGGAAAAGCGACGCTGACTGAGGGAAAGACCTCGATGCTTACCTACGACTTCTCGGACCCGAACCCGGTCGCCAACCCGAACCAAACCCAATACCCTTACTTCCGCTTTGACGGCTATGAGTCGGTCGGAAAGAATAAGGAATGGAAGACCGTAGTCATGGAAAATGACTGGGTCAGCGTCACAGTGTTCCCCGAGATCGGAGGAAAGGTCTGGGGAGCCATCGACAAGACCAGAGGCCTGGAGTTCGTGTACTACAACAATGTGGTGAAATTCAGGGACATCGCCATGCGAGGCGCCTGGACTTCCGGAGGTATCGAATTCAACTTCGGAATCATCGGACACATCCCGACAACCGCCACTCCTGTGGACTACATGACAAGGGAGAACGCGGACGGCAGCGTGAGCTGCATCATCGCCTCCTTCGAACTGCTGACCAGGACCTGGTGGACTGTGGAGATCAATGTCCCTGCCGACAAAGCCTGCTTCACGACCACCGCCCGTTACATCAACACCTCGTCCTTGGACCAGCCTTATTACAACTGGTCTAACGCGGCTTTCAAGGCTGGAGGCAACCTCCAGATCCAGATGCCCGGAGACAGGTATATCGGCCATCCCGGTGATGCCCATGCCTTCCCGGTCGATCCTCAGGGCAGAGATCTCTCCTGGTTCTCCCAGAACGCCTTCGAGGGGTCCAAATCCTACCATATAATCGGAGGATTTGACGGCTACTTCGGAGCCTACTGGCACGACGATGATTTCGGCTATGTCCATTATTCCAGGCCTGACGAGAAACTCGGCCGGAAGTTCTTCTGCTGGAGCCAATCGAGGGAAGGAGGCATCTGGGAAGACCTCTTGACCGACAACCACGGCCAATATGTCGAGCTTCAGGCGGGAAGGATGTTCAACCAGCCCTCTCAGATCGAGAGCATCGACACCCCCTTCAAGCACAACTCATTCGCGCCCAAATCCGACGACTGCTGGACAGAGTACTGGTACCCTGTCGAGAACATCGGCAGTTTCCAGCAGGCCACACCATTCGGAGCCCTTTCCGTCAAACGTGAGGAAGGCGGGAAAGCGACCGTCAAACTCTCCCCTATCTGCAGCGGAAATAAAAGAGTGACAATCTCTTGCGGAGATAAGACCCTCTTCTCAGACAATGTCGCCTTCACTCCGCTGAAACCATGGTCGAAGATCGTGAGCGGAGTAACTGACAGTTTCATCAAAATCACTGTCGGGGATGGCGAGCTGACCTACAACGAGGATCCCGACTACAGGCTGACCGAGAGGCCGGACACCATGCCGGAGGACTTCGATTGGAATGGAGTTTACGGCCATTGCCTGAGAGGCGACCAGCTCATGAATGTCCGCCACTATGACACGGCTCGTGACGAGTACATGGCCAGCCTGGCCATAGACAAATGGTACGCACCGGCACTCAGGGGAATGGCTTCGTTCAGCCTCCACTGCGGAATGTATGAGGATGCTTTCGAATATGCACGGAAAGCCTTGACAATCAACACTTATGACGGCGAGGCCAACTACCTCTACGGCTTGGCGGCCAAAGCCATCGGCAAGACCACCAAGGCCAAGGACGGATTCTCGATAGCCACCTACACAGCCGCTTACAAGGACGCCGCTTACGCCGAACTGGCAAAGATGGCCATGGCTGAAAAGGACTGGAACCTCGCTCTCACTTACGCCCGTAAGAGCGGAAGCGTTGAAAGTCAATGGGCCGAGGTCGTCGCCTCCAGACATCTCGGAGACAAGAAGACTGTCGAGAACATTCTCCAGACCGAGGCCGCTGAACTTCCTCTGTTCCCTTATTTCAACTTCGAGCGCCAACTCGCCGCCGGCGATCCCGCCTCATTCACAAAGACCCTCAAGTGCGAGCTGCCTCAGGAGACCATCCTCGAGACCGCCCTCCTCTATCTTGAAAGCGGTCTTCTCGACGAGGCTTCTGAGCTCTGCGCGATGACTGATTACCCTTCAGCCAAGTATCTGGGGGCCTATATCGCCTGCCTTAAGGGCGACACCTACAAGTCCGACGCTCTGCTCAAGGAAGCCAATGCCGCCTCCCCGGAATTCGTGTTCCCCTTCAGGCCGGAAATGGTCAAGGTGTTCGACTGGGCTGCCGCCAAGAATCCCGACTGGAAACTCAACTACTACAAAGCTTTGATCCTCTGGCGCCATGCCGGCAAGGACAAGGCCGCCGAACTTCTGGAAGCGTGCGGGAACCAGCCCGACTACAATCCTTTCTATCTCACAAGAGCCATTCTCCGCTCCGGGAATGAGAAACTCGCAGACCTCAAGAAGGCCGAGTCACTCTCGCAGGATTGGCGTACCGGAAAGGCGCTGGTGGACTACTACAGGAATAACTCTGAGTGGAAAGAGGCTCTCGACGCCGGTGAGAGGTACTTCAAGAAGTATCCGGACAAGTTCGAGTTCGGACTCGCCTACGCCGACGCTCTCTGCGGAGCCAAGCAGTACACCAAGTCTCTCAAAGTCCTGTCCAAACTCAAGGTCATGCCTATGGAAGGCGCCAGAAGAGGCCACGAGATCTACCGCAAGGCCTGTCTCGGCAAAGCTAAGGACGAGCTGAAGGCCGGGAAGTTCGCGGCTTGCATCAAGTCAGTGGAAGCCTCCAACATATGGGATGAGAACCTCGGAGTCGGCAAGCCCTACGATGTGATGATCAACCTCACCGAGGAGAATGCCATCATCAAGGCTGCGAAGGAGAAGAACAGGAATGCTTTCGACGACTAGGAAGAGACATCTATCCCTTTGTCATTCTTAGCCTTAAGGGCGATATCGCGGGCCGGATAACTAACCGGTCCGCTTATCGTTTCCGGGATATTGTAGCTCTTCATGAATTCCCGGTAGAAGTCAGGATCCTTCTGGGGAAGGACAAAAGGCTTGGAGGGATTGCCCTCCTCATCGATATGGGTGAAATACAAGCGGGTGTATAACCCATCATCCCTGCGGCTGCTGAACACCACCCAACGACTGTTCCCACTCCAGGAGTGGTAGCTCTCTGTCCTGGAACTGTTGGCTTTCTCAAGAGGCTTGACGGAACCATCTCTTAGGTCGATCATATAAAGGTCCGCATCATGGTGCCATATCGAGAAGTTGCCATATTCCGAGAGGGTCATCATCAGGAAGCGGCCGTCGGGAGAGACTCTTGGGAAAGAGACGCTCTTCCCCTTGTAAAGCGTGTCAACCTTGTCCCCCACCGAACCGTCAGACTCGTTGAAAGAGACGGAGCATAGGGCGTACTTCAGATCCGAGAATCGGATTGGCATCTCAAGCGAGTCGGCGGTGCAGAAGAATAGCGTCCGCCCATCGGGGGAAAAAGTCGGGAACGTCTCGAACGAGCTCCCTAAAGTCAGTTTCGGGGATATGAGAACCTTGTGATTATCAACGTCATAGACAACCACGTCCGACTTAAAGTCGAAGACCTCCACCCTATTGGTGTCGGTGGTGTGGAAGGCCTGCTTGGTGTCATTGACGGAGAAGGCGATATACTTGCCGGAAGGATGCCAGTAAGGATACACCAACGCGGAGATTGTCTTGTCAGTCTTGGTGTTCAATTTCTCAAGTTCCCCATCCTTGATCAGCATCGTGCCAGGATTGACTGCCCTCATGTGGAATAACATCTTGCCGGGATCCCTAGCCATGAAGGAATGGCAATTCATGCAGTTGCCATCGGTCATCTTGTTCTCGATGATGGCCACCTCCTCGAAGTTTTCCACACAACGCTGGTAGATTCCCATGTGGTTCCAGATTTCCTGGGCGGGCTCGATCAGACGATAAGCCAGATACGGATCAACCAGGTCCTCGGAAACGAGGATCTCGAAAGGTTTGTAACTCTTCCAGCCTTCGCCCCCCCCGACAGAGACCTTGACCTCGATCGATCCTCCTGAAGCGCTGGCAGTCAATTGCTTCCAGGCTTTCAAAGGAATACGGACAAGTCCTTTGTCAGATAAAGTGGAATAAGTTATTCCACCTGCGGTGAAGGTCGCGGCCACCTTGTGCCGGGACTCATCGCCAATCAGTTTGAAATTGAGCGGAGCGATATTTACCGGTATCGTCACCCCGACATAATCGGGATATATGGGAGGAGTCTCATCAAGGACTGTCACAGGCCCGACGGTCCTCGCGCAAGCGGCGAGGACCATCGAGAATATAACCGATAATACCGCTTTTCTGAAAGACATCCTATTCTAAGGACTTGAGCAGAGCCTTGCCGTCGTTAATAACCTGCGCGACCTCAGCATCAGTGGACTTCTCCCAATCGATGTCAAGGATCCTCTGGAGCTGTGCGTCAAGAAGAGCGGCCTTCTTGGGATCGAGGCCCTCCTCCTTGAGGATCCGGATCTTCTCGTTGTCCTGAATACCCTCGATAAGGCGCTGGAAAGCGATGCTGGGGCCATCAGGATAAACAAAATAGCAGTCTCCAGCCCTCCAGGTGCGGAAACGGGAATCCACGCAAGGGTTCTTCACCCAGCTGTTGTAGGCCCAACGGAGATAGCCGCTATAGCCAGTAGCGGCGGCATACCAGCCAAGATAGGCGGACTCGGCGGGAGCGGAGTCGGTGAAGGTGTTAGGACGCTGTGGAGAGCAGCAGGTGTAGAACGTCACCAAGTTGCCTTTGCCCAGATGAAGCGCCACCTGCTCGGGAGTGAGAGCGGGGATGCCAGGACGCAGGGCGAAACTGATGTCATACATCCTCTCAGCGATCTCGGGACCGAAATAGTTGATAGCGCCCGCTATCTTGTATCCCTTGTCGGCCTTGTAGATGATGGAATACGCATGCTCCAGAAGAGCCTTAGGACGCTCGTCCATGGCGAGGCAGGTCTTTTCAAACCAACCTTTGGCCCTGAGGTGCTTGGCAAGGTCGGTCAGGAAAGGAAGCATATAATCCTCATATTCCTTTGAGCCGGGTTCCATCTTCTTGGAGACGGAGACGTTGAGAGCGGCGTCGAAGTACTCGAAAGTGAGGTGCCAAGGCAGGATGGAGTAGCAGTCGATCTGCTCCGTGATGCCGCAGCTGAACATGAACTCGACCCACTGGTCGAAGACTGTGTAGTCATATTTCCAAGTGCCGTCCAAACCCTTGAACTTCCCGACCATGCTCTCGAAAGGATCCTCGGTCTGGCTATTCCAAGGATGCTGGAACACGCTGGTGGTGACCACTTTCTGTCCGGCGGAGGCGAGGTATTCCATGATGGGACGCATCGTGTCGAAATGCTCCTTGCTCCAAAGCGGGACGTTGAAGTAGCGTGCCACGGCGTACGGGTTCTGCCAGAGGTCGAGGTGGAACTTCCAATCCTTCGGCTCGGGAAGGACTCTGTCGCTGACCTCAAGGGTATAAGGAATGGCCAGCAACTTGCCGTCACACTTGGCGGTGAGAGTACCCTTATACTTGCCGGGAACAGCATCTCCGGGAATATTGATTGTCAACCAGACGGGGCGGACAGTCTTGGCCTCCACGGCCATCTTCCCGGCCTTGACCAGGCGGTCGGGCGCGAGGACGGAATCGCCCTTGAACACGACCTCACCCATCACATAGGTCTCGAAATACTTGTCGATCTTTGATGAAGGGATGTAATGTTTGCCGAATTTAAGGTCGCTGGAAGAGACCTGGAAGGACTTCACGGCCACAGGAGTCACGAGAACTGCCTGAGCGTTGACTCTCTCCCCTCTCCAACCATGGAGGGCGACGGTTTTGTAAAGCGCCGGGACATCATCCTTCTTATAGCGTAGATCAATGGATCCCCAGCCGAAATCAGTGCTTTTCACATTATTCCAGACTGCCGGGGATGTGGGATGCGGGTCATTCATCTCGACCACGGGAGTCTGGGCGAAAGCCATCACTCCGGCGGCGAGGAAACATGCGGTTGCGAATAAAAATGATCTCATATAGATGACAAAGGTTAATCTCGTTAAAGTTAGCCATATACCCGGACTTTTCAAAATGATTTGGCATGGAAATTGGTCGCTGAAAATTCGCTTATTTTTTGATCAAATGGAAAAACTTAATCATCCCGCGATCCTAGTCGTTGACATGCTCAACGACTTCGTCACCGGCTCGCTCGCTTGCGACCGTGGTCAGGCTATTGTTCCCGCAACCGCCAGGCTTCTCAAAGCCGCGCGTGAGAAGGGTGTTCCCGTCATATTCTGCAATGACTCCCACCGCCCGGGCATCGACAGGGAGCTCCAGATTTGGGGCGACCACGCCATCGCCGGTACTCCCGGAGCCCAGGTTATCCCTGAGTTGGAGCTTTGCGAGAAGGACTATGTCGTGCCGAAGCGCCGCTACAGCGGTTTCTTCCAGACCGACCTTGACATTCTTCTCAAAGAACTCGGAGTCAAGACCGTGATTATGACCGGTCTCCACGCCCACATGTGCGTACGCCACACTTCCGCTGACGCCTACTGCCTCGGCTACGACGTGGTGGTCGCCAAAGAGGCCACAGATTCCTTCACCGAGGAGGACTATCTGAACGGCCTCGCCTACCTCAAGACCTGCTACGGAGCTGACGCCTATTCCAACGAGGAGCTGATCGCCGCAATGTAGCATCCGGTTGGTTTTGGACAAGTTGAAGCATATAGAAGTGGTCGCCGCCGTCATCCGGAAAGGCGACCACATTTTCGCTACCCAGAGGGGATACGGGGACTTCAAGGACTGGTGGGAGTTCCCGGGCGGGAAGATTGAGAAAGGTGAGACCCCGCATGAGGCCCTCAAGAGGGAAATACGGGAAGAGTTATCTGCGGAAATAATTATAGATAAGCATCTTAAGACCGTGGAATGGGACTATCCCGACTTCCACATCACCCTCCACTGCTACCTTTGCTCCCTCGCCTCGGATGAGATGACACTAAACGAGCACGAGGCCGCGCGATGGCTGGCCCCGGATGAGATATATTCCGTGAAATGGCTCCCGGCGGACGAGGATGTGCTGTCGTTGATTATACATCACAAAAAAGGTATATTCGCGTAAGATCCACATAATACGACGTTTATGAAAAGACGCTTCTTCTCTCTTATCCTATTGTTCATAGGATGGCTCTCATATGGTCAGGTCGCTACGGATGCTCCCGCCTTCCGGATTAACGATTCCGGCTACTTCAACAAGGATGGGGTCGATGTGATGGCTTTCGACGACTTCTATCCGGAAGGCCATCAAGGCGGCGTTTCCATCCTGATGCACGGCCATCGCGTGGCCAGTAACGGAGACATCCGGTTTGACGCCACGCCCGGACAATGGCAGCCGGTACCCAAGCAGCTGGGACGCAAGGTGGAGGGTAACCGCATTGTCACCACGCTCTGTTTCCCGGATTCAAGCCGCCATTTCACCGGTTTCAATCCCATGATCTATCCCGAATACCAAGTCACTTATACTGTCACCTTGGAACCTCAAGGCAAGGGATTCCTGGTGACGGTCGACCTGGACACGCCTGTTCCTGAGGCACTTGTGGGACGAGCGGGTTTCAACCTGGAATTCTTCCCTGGTTCCCTTTTCGGCAAACCATGGATCATGGACAACAAGCAGGGCATTTATCCCCAGCAGCCCAATTCTCCGGTAATATCACAGGAGAGCTATGTGTACAAGACGGTGGGAGACTACCGCCCGAAGAATGCGCCCGACATGGACATCCGGCATCTGATTGGCGAAGGATACAGCCCTTACACCGCCGATGCCGTGATAGCCGAACCTTACGCCGTGGGCAAGGTTTTCACCTCCCGCCCCGACGATCCGTTCTGCCGCGTCACCATCAAGAGCCTCAATGAGGCCGACCTCAAGCTTTATGACGGACGCATGAACCACACCAACGGCTGGTTTGTCCTTCGTTCGGAAATACCAGAGGGAGCCACCCGGAACGCTGTCCAGTGGTATATTGAACCCAACGTTGTTCCCGGGTGGACCTATCCGCCCGTAGTCCAGACTTCCCAGGTGGGTTACCTTCCCAAGCAGGCGAAAGTGGCCATCATTGAAACCGACCGCCGCGACACACCGCTCGCAAGCGCTTCACTCGTGCGCTATGACGCCGATGGAGAGCATTTTGTCAAGACGCTTCCCGTCATACCGTGGGAGGGACATTTCCTTCGGTATAACTACCTGATGGCCAGTTTTACAGACGTGGAGGAAGAGGGTCTGTACCGGATCCGTTACGGCAAAGGCGAGTCTCCCATTTTCCGGATAGCTCCGGACGTGTATGACAGAGGGGTCTGGCAGCCGGTAGTCGAATACTTCCTGCCCTACCAGATGTGTCACATGCGGGTTATGGAGAAGTACAAAGTGTGGCACGACACATGCCATCTGGACGATGCCACGATGGCCCCTCCGGGGAATCATATTGACGGCTACGTGCAACCGGAACACTACGGGACTTCCTACAAGCCTCACGACCGTGTGCCGGGCGTGAACGTGGGTGGCTGGCACGATGCCGGAGATGATGACATCCGTTACACCACCGGAAGCGAATGTTACATCCTGACAATGGCCATGGAGAACTTCCATCCCGAGATTGACGCCACCGCCATCGACCAGCACCGCCGCACCGTGGAGATTCACGAGCCGGACGGAAAGAACGACATCCTTCAGCAGATTGAACACGGGATGCTGCACGTGGTGGCCTGCTACGATGCCCTTGGCGGGCGTTTCTCACGCGGAATCATCACCAATAACTTACGCCAATATGCCACGCTGGGCGACCCTTCCTATGCCACGGATGGCGTTCCCAACGATGATGACCGTTGGATCTTTCCCGACACCGGAAACGGCATCAGCATGGCCACCAATGTGGCGGCATCGGCCCGTTCCCTCCGCGGGATGAACGACACGCTTTCAGCCCGCTGCGAAGAGATCGCCCGGACAGTCTTCGCCAAAACGGAAGAGGTCTCTCCCATGGACAAGATGCAACTTGCCGTGGAGCTTTATCTCACCACCGGTGAACAGCAGTACTTTGATTTCATCATAAAACACTGGGACAAAGTGGTCGAGACAGCCCATCAGTGCGCCTGGTATATGGCCCGCATCGAAAAGCGGATGGAAGGAAACAGGAAATACCGGAAACAGTGCGAGGCCTTCCGGGCCGCCCTGGTCAAGTACCGGGACCAGCTGGACCGTCAGAGCGCAGAAACGCCTTACGGAGTGCCTTATCGGCCCAGTATCTGGGGCGCCGGTTGGGATATTCAATCCTTCGGCTACCGCCATTATTTCCTTGCCAAGTCCTATCCGGACATCTTCGCCCCTGACCAGGTGCTCAACGCCCTCGATTTCATTCTGGGCAGGCATCCCGGTTTGAACCAGGCCTCCTTCGTCGGCGGTGTTGGTGCCGAATCCACAACGGTGGGATACGGCTTCAACCGGGCCGAATGGACTTACGTTCCCGGAGGTACGGTTTCCGGCACCGCACTTATCCGTCCCGACTTTCCTGAGCTGCTGGTATTCCCTTACCTGTGGCAGCAGGTGGAGTATGTCATGGGCGGCGGTTCTTCGAACTATATGTTTCTGGTTCTTGCAGCCAAAGATTTGCTTGGCTATTAATCTGTTTATTTGAGTTGTCATGAATAGGATATTTCTCACCCTTGCGGCAATGCTGTCTATGCTCTGCGGTGGTCTCAAGGCGCAAACGCCCGGGAACGAGCCTTCCCGGATAGTGGTCGCCTATGTGAGAGCCAACCGTGCCGAGATGCCGGACCCCAGCCGGATTACCCACATCAACTACGCCTTCGGGCGAGTCAACAACACCTTCAACGGAGTGACCATCAGCAATGAGACAAGGCTGCGGAGCATCACAGCCCTGAAGAAAGAAGCCCCTTGGCTTAAAGTCTGCCTCTCCATTGGCGGATGGGCTAGCGGCGGCTTCAGCGAGATGGCCGCTTCCGATGAGTTCCGTAGGGCTTTCGCCGCCGACTGCGCCAGGGTGGCTGCCGAGTTCGACCTGGACGGGATCGACCTTGATTGGGAATATCCCACCAGTTCCGCCTCCGGGATAACCTCATCCCCTGACGACACCAAGAACTTCACCCTGCTGATCAAGGACTTGCGCAAGGCACTCGGGCCGGGAAAACTCCTCACACTGGCCTCCCCAGGCAACGCTGGCTATGTGGACTTCCCCGCCATCGAGCCCTACATGGATTTCATCAACGTGATGGCCTATGACATGGGCAATCCCCCGAGACATAACGCCGCCCTCTACAAGGAAGATGCGCAAGGGAATATCTCCCCTTACACGAGGGGAAGCGTGGAATGGGCCGTGAAGAATCACATGGCTGCCGGGATCCCGAAAGAGAAAATGACCCTGGGAATGCCTCTGTACGGTCATGGCGACGGGAAAAACTATAACCGCGATGTGGCCTTTAAGGACAATAACGGGCCGAAGGAAGGCTTCACTGAGGAATGGGACGACATCGCAAAGGTTCCTTACTACGCCGACGCCGATGGCAATCTCGTCCTCAGTTTCGACAATGTCAGGTCCATCACCGAGAAATGCCGCTACATCAAGGAGAACGGCCTCCTCGGAGGAATGTATTGGGAATATTCCCACGACAACGAGACGGGCGACCTGACACGGGCCATCGCCGCCGAGCTGATCCCGAAGAAGTTCGTCTCCGCCCAGGACGTCCGCCCTGCCAGCTACGCCGGAAAGGTCAAGCGTTTCAAGGCATTGATCTATTATTCCGACAGGGTCGAGGAGGCCCACCGGCAGTTCGCCTCACAGGCGGTGGATTTCTTCAAGAAACTCACAGTGGGAGACGGATGGACACTGGATGTGGCCAAGGACAAGCTTCCCGACCTGGAGGGCTACGATGTCGTGATCATGCCTGATGCGGCTCCCGGAAACGCCTCTGACAGAGCCCGTTTCCAAGAATACATGGAGAACGGCGGAGGCTGGCTTGGTTTCCATGGCGCCGGCTACAACGACGCCTCCACCGGCTGGGACTGGTTCCGTGATTTCCTGGGTGGCATCAGCTTCCTATGCAACACCTGGCCTCCCCAACCGGCACTCGTGGATGTGGAGGGGTTTGACCACCCCGTCACGAGGAACCTGCCCAAGCGATATGTGGCCCCCTCAACGGAATTCTACCAATGGAAGCCGGACCCGAGGGCAAACACCAAACTCAGGATCCTCGCGAGCTTGGCTCCCGAGAATTTCCCGATGGGACTTAAAGATGTCGTGTTCGGTGGAGACTTCCCCGTAGTTTGGACCAACACGGACTACAGGATGGTGTACATCAACATGGGCCACGGGGACGAATGCTTCTCCGACGCCACGCAGAACCTGTTGTTCATCAATGCCTTGAGGTGGATTGTCGCCAGCTCCCCAAAAGGGGATCCGTTCACCAGATAAAAGGGACTAAACGCTCTCCGACGCCACCCTTTCCTCACAATCCTTCATGGCGTCCAGGGTCTTCTGCAGCACCTCATCCAAAGGCCATCCCAGCATTTCGGCTCCTTGCTCGATCACCTCGCGTGAGCAGCCGGCGGCAAACGTCTTGACCTTATATTTCTTCTTGAGTGACTTCAGTTCCATGTCCTGGACACTTTTCGACGGGCGCATAAGCGCGGCTGCTCCGATCAGTCCGGTCAGCTCGTCGGTGGCGAAGAGCACTTTCTCCATCAAGTGTTCAGGCTTCACGTCCACGTGCATCCCATAGGCATGGCTGCAGATGGCGTGGATCATTTCTTCGCCCACACCGCCTTCGCGCAGCAGCTCGGGCGCCTTGATGCAATGCTCCTCGGGGTACATCTCAAAGTCGATGTCGTGGAGCAGTCCCACGATTCCCCAGAAATCCTCATCCTCAGCATAACCCAATTGCTTAGCATACCAGCGCATCACCCCTTCCACGGTCAGCGCATGATGCAGGTGGAACGTTTCCTTGTTGTATTTTTTCAGCAGCTCCAGCGCCGCCTCCCTTGTAATGTGCTTTTCCATAACACGTTGATGATTACCGATGTATAGTCTCAACTCGTAAAGTCCCGTCTTCTTCCAGGACGATGGTGTCGCCCTCGTTCACGGTCACGAACCCGTCGCCCGTGTCAACCGACAGCATCGAGAACCCCATGCAGAAATATGGCGCCAGAACCCTGTCGCCGCAAAGGCGCTTGACCTCGTCGTAATTCGTGCCGGTGTAAAGGAGCTTTTGCATGATATACACTAGTCTGAAATGGGAACAGCATCGAATCCAAATTTGGTGGGATTCACTTTCATTTGATACACAGCCATCTTGGGGTACTTCTTCTTAACTACTTGAAGTATCTCCATTTTCTCCTTATAGGGTATTTTACAACCAAGATAAATACTGTGAAAGCATTCAACACCTATCTTTGGATAAAACCGAACTTCCTTCCAATCAAGTACTTCTCCCTTTTCAGGTTCCCGATTTTGTTTATAAGAAACGAAATTCACACTCGGATCAATAATGGCAAATCGAACCTCTTCTTCATGCGCCCATTGTTTCCCCTTTGTGCACAGTTGATATTTAAAGACATCCAAGGGAGCATTAAAGTAATCTGGCCGAGGGAGCAGGTCTCGATACTCGACTTCCTCACCATATCCTATCGCCATAAAACCCAAACCAGCATTAATATAATGAGCAAGTACTTCCCGGTTAATTCCTATACAGACACCTTGATGATTCGACGCATAAAAGCTCCACATTAATGGGTTGTCGAACCTTTTAGTTAAACAGCTGATCCACGTTTCGTTACGCAAGTTTTCCAGCTTGCTTTCCGCCTTTGATGAAAGAAAATCTTGCGGAGGCCAATTATACTCATTTCTTGGAGCGTTAGCACAATCAATCAACCCCGGATGGCAGTCAAATGGATCATTAAAATAGGTTGCATTCGTAAACTGGAGATTCTGGTTTTCCAACATTAACTTCGCTCCCTTGAAGTCGAGGTATTTGTAAAGAACTGGATTATTCATAGAACAAAAGAATCATTGTGTATCATCGATGTATTTCACACTAAAGATAGGGCATTTTTTTTGATAGTTCTTATGTTTGAAGAAAGCTCTCTTTGTACTTTCCAGATTACTCTTTAGTTTATCCTTCAAGTCTAACTTATTGGTTGAAATACAAAGAAAAAAAGGTAAATTTGTATGATTCAGCTAATAATTAAACGACAAATGACAAAAGAACAGGAGCGGCAGGAATTGCATCGCGCAATTTGGGCAATTGCTAATGAACTACGCGGAAGCGTTGATGGATGGGATTTCAAGAGCTATGTGCTCGGATTCCTTTTCTATCGCTTCATTTCTGAGGATCTCACAAATTATATCAATAAAGGCGAATGTGAGTCCGGTAATAAGGGCTACGATTATCAAGATGAGTCTGATGCTGTGGCCATTGAAGGCAAGGAGGACATTGTCCAGGAGAAAGGCTACTTCATCCTTCCATCCCAGCTGTTCCAGAACATCCGCAAGAATGCAAAGAATGATGAGAACCTTAATGTCACTCTCGCCACATTGTTCGATGCTATCGAGGCGTCCGCGAACGGGACCGCCAGCGAAGCTGACTTCAAAGGCCTGTTCGATGATATAGATGTCAATAGCAAGAAACTGGGAAACACCGTGGCAGACCGCAATGCCAAACTGGTGAAGATTCTCGATCGTATAGGAGAGTTGAAACTGGGTGACTTGAAGGACAACACAATCGATGCCTTTGGTGACGCATACGAGTTCCTGATGACGATGTACGCTTCGAATGCTGGTAAATCCGGCGGGGAGTTCTTCACCCCTCAGGAGGTCAGTGAGCTCCTTGCCAGGATTGTCACAACCGGAAAGACGCAGGTGAACAAGGTATATGACCCTGCCTGCGGTAGTGGTTCCCTTCTTCTTAAGTTTGCGAAACTGCTCGGCTCCGAGAATGTCCTTAACGGTTTCTATGGTCAAGAGATCAATATAACTACTTACAACCTTGCCCGCATCAATATGATCCTGCACAATGTCGGATTCGAGAAATTTGACATTGCTTTGGGAGACACACTTATTAATCCGGCCCATTGGGATGATGAACCATTCGATGCCATCGTTTCCAATCCACCCTACAGCACCAAGTGGGAAGGTGATGAGAACCCGCTACTCATCAACGACCCTCGTTTCGCTCCTGCCGGAGTCCTTGCTCCGAAGAGCAAAGCAGACCTTGCATTTACTATGCATATGCTCCATTGGCTATCCACCACCGGAACTGCTGCTATCGTTGAGTTCCCCGGTGTCCTTTATAGAGGTGGCGCCGAAAAGAAGATTCGAAAATATCTGGTTGATAACAACTATGTTGATACGGTTATTCAGCTTCCGGACAACCTTTTCTTTGGAGTGACGATCGCTGTTTGCATAATTGTTCTCAAGAAGAATAAGAGCGAAGCCAAGACATATTTCATCGACGCATCACATGATTTCATTCATGAGGGAAATAAGAACAAACTCTCCGAGGATGATATCAAGCACATTCATGATGCTTTTATTGGGAAGCAGGATGAGGAGCATTATACCAAGTTAATTGAGAATTCTGCAATTGCCGCTAACGATTATAATTTGTCGGTATCTTCATATGTAGAAAAAGCAGACGAAAAGGAACTAGTAAATATTGCCGCATTAAACCTTGAGATTGAGAACATCGTAAAGAGGGAAAATGAACTCCGTACTGCTATAGATGCGATTATTAAAGATCTTGCGATATGAGCGAATTATTGAGCTATATTGATTCTCTTTGTCCAAATGGGATTGAATTTAAGCAACTTGGAGACTACATCTCAATCTATACCGGGACTCAGTTTAACAAGAGAGATATGGACGAGGAAGGTGAATATCCTGTACTTAATGGTGGTATTGGTTTCTCTGGCTATACAGATAATTACAACGAAGAGGCAAACACAATTGCTATTTCCCAAGGAGGAGCATCTGCTGGATATGTCAATTGGGTTGATCGGCGTTTCTGGGCCGGGGCTCATTGCTTTGTAGTAAAACCCATATCCAATACTCTGGATAATCGATATCTTTTCCACTTTCTGAAAAACATGGAAAAGAGAATTATGTCTTCTAAACATGGTGCGGGTATCCCTGGACTTAATCGAAGTAAAGTTCAAGCCCTTGAGATTCCTGTACCTCCTCTGGAGGTGCAGAGAAAAATTGTCGAGGTGCTCGACAATTTTTCGGAGCTTACAGCGGAGCTTACAGCGGAGCTTACAGCTAGGCAAAAGCAATACGAATACTACCGCGATAACTTGCTGAATTTCAATAACTTAAATAGGGGGGGGCAAAGTGAAGTAAAGTGGTTGGCACTCAGCGAGATAGGCACATTTACGCGTGGACGAAGATTCGTCAGAAATGATGTCGTTGAGGAAGGATACCCCTGCATACATTACGGAGACATGTATACTTATTATGGACTTTCTGCGACTGAGACCAAGACCTTCATCAATGAAGATCTTGCATCAAAGTTGCGCTTCGCCCATAAGAACGATGTCGTGATTGTGGGTGCTGGGGAGAATGATGAGGATATAGGTATCGGTCTCGCGTGGCTCGGAGACAGCTCTCCCGCCGTTCATGATGCTTGCTATATTTTCCACCATAAGCAGAACCCAAAGTATATCTCGCATTATTTACGGACACATTCCTATCATCAGCAGATCAAGAAATATGTATCTTCAGGGAAAATCTGCTCTATCTCAGCAGAAGGAGTAGGAAAAGCTATAATTCCTATTCCGTCATTAGAAGAACAAGCCCGCATAGTTGATATCCTTGACAAGTTCGAAAGCCTTACCACCAATTTAACCGAAGGTCTCCCTGCGGAAATCAAAGCCCGCCAACAGCAATACGAATACTACAGAGATAAACTACTGACCTTTAAGCGTAAAGCAGTCGCATGACAAAACTGAACATCATATCCCAGAATCCGGAGAGCACGCTGGTGGCGGAGTTCGTCCCCGATCAGAAACGGGAACGAAACTACCAGAGTGAAGCCATGCTTGAGGATGCTTTTATCAAACAGCTCCAAGAGCAAGGCTATGAATATCTCCCCATTACAGACGAACAGGGCCTCATCGCCAACCTTCGCCGGCAGCTGGAGAGACTCAATGACCATAAGTTCTCCGATGCAGATTGGGAGGCGTTCTTCAGGATTCACCTGGCCAACCAGAACGATGGTATCCTCGAGAAGACGAACACCATACAGAATGACTTCGTCAAGGTGGCCACGATCGGTCAGGCCGATGGGAGCAACACATTCCGGAACATCAAGCTTATCGACAAGGATGACATCCACAGGAACTCCCTGCAAGTCATCAACCAGTATGTCGTGGATGACGGGTCACGGCCCAATCGATATGATGTCACAATCCTCGTGAACGGCCTGCCTCTCGTTCATGTAGAGCTTAAGCGCAGGGGCATGGATCTAAAGGAGGCCTTCAACCAGATAAACCGCTACCAGCGGGATTCATTCTGGGCCGGATCCGGACTCTTCGAATATGTTCAGCTCTTTGTTATTAGCAACGGCACATTCACCAAGTATTACTCCAATACTACCCGCAATGCCCATGTCAAAAAGACGCAGGAACTGTGCGCAAAGAATGTGCAGAAGACATCCGGGAGCTTTGAGTTTACATCCTTCTGGGCAGACGAGAAAAACAACCCTATTTATGATCTGGTAGACTTCACCGCCACCTTCTTTGCCAAACACTCTCTGCTAAATGTCCTGACTCGTTTCTGTGTCTTTACGGCAGAGAAGGAATTGCTGGTGATGAGGCCATACCAGATTGCCGCAACTGAGAAGATTCTCCAGCGCATTCTAATAGCCACCTATGACAAGAAGAAACTCGGCACTGTTGCAGCCGGAGGTTACATCTGGCACACGACGGGTTCTGGAAAGACGCTCACATCGTTCAAGACTGCCCAGATTGCATCCAAGCTCCCGGAAATAGACAAGGTGCTCTTTGTGGTCGACCGAAAAGATCTGGACTACCAAACTATGAAGGAGTATGACCGCTTTGAGAAAGGTGCCGCAAACTCCAATGCAAACACTGCCATTCTTCAGAAGCAATTGGAAGACGCAAATTGCCGGATCATCATCACCACAATCCAGAAGCTTAGCCGCTTCATTACCAAAAACAAGAAGCATCCGGTCTACGATGCCCATGTAGTGCTGATCTTCGATGAATGCCATAGATCTCAGTTCAACGAGATGCATGCGGCCATCACCAAGGCGTTTAAGAGATACCACATGTTCGGATTCACCGGGACTCCCATTTTCCCGCAGAACTCCAGCAGCAACGGACTGCCCAATCTCAAAACCACAGAGCAGGCATTTGGTGACCGCTTGCACAGCTATACCATCGTCAATGCCATCAACGACCAGAATGTACTACCCTTCCGTATCGACTATATCAAGACGATGAAGGAGAAGGAGGGTGTCCGGGAGGATCAGGTCTGGGGCATCGATACCGACAAGGCATTCCTGTCCCCGGAGAACATCTCCAATGTCACCCGTTATATTCTGGAGCATTTCGATCAGAAGACAAAACGCAACGCCTTCTATAGGCTCAAGGATAAGCGAGTCGGTGGCTTCAATTCCATCTTTGCCACTTCCAGCATCCCGGCTTCCATTCTCTATTACAATGAGTTCATGAAGCAGATGGAGTCGCTGCCGGAAGACAAGAAACTCAAGATTGCGCTTATTTACAGCTATGGTCAGAACGAGGCTGAACTGGAGCAGGAGGGATTTATGACCGAGGAGAACTCGGACGATACAGCCGGGTTGGATGCCACCTCCCGCGATTGTTTAGAGAAGGCCATTCGGAACTACAACGAGTTGTTCCATACCAGCTTTGACACCTCTTCTGATAAGTTCCAGAACTACTACAAGGATCTCTCGATGCGGATGAAGAACCGTGAGGTCGATTTACTGATTGTGGTGAATATGTTCCTTACCGGATTCGATGCCAAGACGCTCAATACCCTCTGGGTGGACAAGAATCTCCGCATGCATGGCCTGCTGCAGGCGTTCTCCCGCACCAACCGCAAACTCAACTCCGTAAAGACATTCGGCAACATTGTGTGCTTCCGTAACCTTGAGGCGAACACCAACGAGAGCCTCGCCCTCTTTGGGGACGAGAAGGCTGGCGGTATTGTCGTTCTCCGTAATTTCGGGGATTATTACAACGGATTCGAAGATGAGAGCGATAAACATCATCCCGGATACTCAGAGTTGGTGGACGAGTTGATCAGGGAATTTCCGGTTGGACAGCCCATTCTCCTGGAAGAGAGGCAGAAACAGTTCGCCAGGCTGTTCGGCAATCTTCTCAAGGCCATCAACCTGCTCCAGTGCTTTGACGAGTTCAAAGACAAGGTGCTGATCAGCGACCGTGACATGCAGGACTATCAGAGCATGTACATCGACATCTATAACAAGTTCCGTAACCGTGAGAAGCATGATAAGGAGGATATAACGGAGGATGTCGTGTTCGAGATTGAGCTGGTGAAACAGGTCGAGGTGAATATCGATTACATCATGCTCCTGGTTGCCAAGTATCACGAGGATCATGATTGCAATGCCGAAATCCGCCTGTCCATCACCAAGGCCATTGACTCCAGCATTGAGCTCCGGAACAAGAAAGACCTCATCGAGAGCTTCATCGACTCGCTCACTCCTGAAGACACTGATGTAGATGTCGTTTGGCGGGAATATGTCCTGAGACAAAAGGAACAGGAGCTTGAGAGCATCATCACCGAGGAGAGGCTCAAGCCGGAGGAGACCCGCAGGTTTGTCGAGGCGTCCTTCCGTGATGGTGCTATCCGCGAGAATGGTACAGAGGTCGCTGCTATCCTGCCGCCGATGTCCCGCTTCAGCAAGGACAGGGCGACCAAGAAGGAGACGGTGCTGTCCAGATTGAAGGCGTTCTTTGAGAGGTTCAGAGATATACTATAATTAGCTGAGACCATGGGCGAGGTAAGACTCAATAAAATTATAAGGTCGTATAATATCGGTTTGCAGAATTTGGTCAATTTCCTGAAAACCAAAGGACTAGTAGTGCCACCAAATCCTAACGCTAAAATATCAGACTCCTATCTCCCTGCAATTGAGAATTATTTCAATAACGATAACACTAAAGCTATGAGTTTCGTTAAGGACCAAAAGTACACGATGCGTATCACGGGTGTTGATACATTCAATGGCCGCCGTTCTTATGTTGTCGTTTTCGGAGGAACCGAGTATCGCATTAAAATGTATCCATTCCAAAGAGAAAGGTCCGGCGACATTGGATGCATTTATGTAGGGACTAACGATTCGGGTCGTCCTCAATTCATTCAGGATTTTCAGGATGTTCTCAAGGAAGTCTATTCCGAGGGTATGGTCTATCCTTTCAAGCTTTTCAGTGAGTGCACCGACCAAAATACGGGTGCTTTCTATTATAATCTATCTGATGATTATGGGCTCTATCACCGGGTTTATAATCAGCGACTCCGGGATATAAAAGTTGGCGATGTGATCAAAGCGAGAGTTCTGGCTATTGAGAAGAATTACCTTTCTCTTGATATTTTGCCCAACCCAGTCCCTGCTGCCTCTTACCAGATAGGAGATATCGTCAACCTTTCCGGCGTGGTGAATAATCCTGTCAAAGATAATTCAGCCATTGATTTCTCAAAGCTCAATCCCGAGGCAGACACTACTCTGAGGGATTATCAGACTGATAACAAGCGCAAGATTTATGAGGCGTGGCGAACCTGCAGAAGTGTCATGCTCCAGATGCCCACGGGGACAGGAAAGACCCGTCTATTCGTCTCCATCGCTAGGGATCTTTTCAATTACGGTGTCAACCGTAAGAAAGCCGTCAAGATACTGTTCCTCGCCCATAGGAAAGAGCTCATCGAGCAGATATCCGACCATCTGGGCCGCAAGTACAATCTGGCTCACGGCCTTATCATGTCGCAAAGCCTGGAGCAGAAGAAGTTCCCGATGCAGATCGGCTCGGTACCCACCCTGACCCGTAGGCTTCAAAGGTGGGATGATAAAGATTTTGACGTGATCATCATTGACGAGGCTCATCATGTCAAGGCAAAGAGCTATAAGAAGATCATAGACCTTTATCCTAATGCGAAGATATTGGGAGTCACCGCCACGCCGTACCGCTTGAACGGTGCTGGATTCAGACCAGAATTCGATGAGCTGATCGTCTCTCCCTCCGTCGCAGAGTTCATCAAGAGCGGCTATCTCAGCGAGTATGAGTATTATTCCATAAAGCCCAACTCATTGCTTCAGAAGGCTATTGACCACATGAAGCTGGACTTTGAGGGAGATTATAAGGAGAGCGAGATGATGGGCGTTATGGACCGGGATCATATCCGGGCTGGGATTCTCGCCACATACCAGAAGTTCGCTTCCGGGAAGAAAGGGATTGTCTACACCATCAGTAAGGATCATAACACACACCTGGCGGCCGCCTTCAACAAAGCCGGGATTGTATCCGCCGCGATAGACAGTGACACGCCAAAGGAGAAACGGGATGAAATGGTTCAGAAGTTCAAGCGTGGGGAGATTCAGGTCCTGTTTAACGTGAATATATTTTCCGAAGGGTTTGACTGTCCCGATGTCGAGGTTATCCAGTTGGCCAGGCCGACGAAATCACTGGCTATGTACCTCCAGCAGGTAGGGCGTGGCCTACGTCCGCATGATTCGAAGGAGAAGCTGATTATCCTTGATAACGTCGGTCTGTTCAATAAGTTCGGATTCCCGTCCGCCCGCCGCAAGTGGAGATATCACTTCGAGGGGAAGCCAGTGGATGAGTCGCCCGCATCCAATCTCATTGATAATGACGAGAACCGTGTGGTGAAGCCCATCTATGAGGGAGATGAGGATATTGAGATGCTTCATGATTCGCGTACTGAGGATGTCTCCGGGAACGCACTGGATTCGGTGACACATGATTATTCTCAAAGTTTCCTTGAGTATGCAAGCACTCTTTTGACCGCAACTACTGCTAACAACTATGTCCGGGAGATACGTACCCGACTAGACGAATACATAAGGACGCATCGTACTCCAGAGTTCAAGGGCATTTTTAGCATTATTGACTATGATTCATTGATGTCTATTTATAATGGTCTTAGAGCAGACCGGGAGTTTGTCGCCTTCAATAAGGAAAAGCATAATGTGTTCACTGCCGCTTTGAGACGATACATTGAATTTGCGGCGAGTTATTCTCAGCAATCTTCTGCGACGATTCTTCCTCCTCCCATCGTTTCCGAACCTGGTCAAGCTATTAAGAATGATAAGCTCCTTACTACTGCGCCGGAAATGGATGAAGAAGAGATTGATAAAGAGATCGATTCCATTAGGAGGGCGATATCTTTCTCCCAGAAACGGAATTTCCCTATCCCGAAGGAGATGACTGACGAGCTTGAGAGACTCATCAGGATAAAGAGTGAGAGTAGCCTTTCCGCTTCCTTGAAAAAAGATGTTGAGCAGACTCTTGAGAAGATAGGTGTCACAGGTGTCCGTTCTTTTGATTATGATATCGCATCCCAATCGATTTCCGTGACGGCCTCTTTTGATTACGAGACTGCCATCAAGGATGAGAAAGACATGTCAGAACTCCTGCGATTAATGGAGAGATTTAATGTGGCGACAATCCCTGAAGAGATCAGGAAGTCGCATACGCAAATTCAAGAGGCCAAACAAATCCAGAATGCGATTGCCAGCTTAAGGACCACGCTTTCTGCTCTGGTCTCTTTAAAGAAGCTTAATGATTCAACCATAAGTGGTATCCACTACAGTGAGAGTGATGGGGTTTCAATCTTGAAGAAGACGTTTGAGTTGGTGCCTCCTGAAGTCTCTCCGGCAAAGGCTTCCACAAGGAATTCCCCACAGCGTTTCAAGGTTACTTTGAGTGACGGCTCTGTGATTTGCAGAAACAAGGCGAAGGACACGTATCTTGATGCACTGGAAGCGATCGGCCCTAACAATATCAAAGACTTCGAGATGATAATCAATGGAAGACCCTTTTTCGATCATATTCCGCATCCCAAGTACGCTAATCAATCTTACCTTTTGTCAAATAGATCATGGGTTAATACAAATATCACAACCGAGAAGAAAGTTGCAATTATTAAAGAGATATCTGCTAAATATAATCTCGGTTTGAAGGTGGAGTTAATATAACGACTACTAAACATGAAAAAGTACATCAGAGTTATGCTTGGCCGTGGCAGCATTTATGCGAAGAAATGCCGAGAACAAGGTTATATTGGAGCGGGGTTCGAAGTTAATGTGGATTTGTCAGACTCTCTTTTCGAGAATTGGAGAGACTTTAACAAAAAGTTTATCCCTATGTGGATGAATAATGTCCCAGGTAAATCGAAAGTAACAGCAGGCCTAGCTTGCGGCTTTCTTTGGACTATTGTAAAAGGATTAAGAATCGGAGATGTTGTTCTTTGTCCATCTGGAGAGGGTTATTATTATGTTGGCACCATCGACAGTGATTACTATTACGAGCCAAAAGAGGAATTGCCCCATCGCAGAAAAGTGGTTTGGATGGACAAGGTGATTGAACGTAAAAGGATGTCTAAGGAGCTTAAGAACTCTTCTGGATCTATTGGGACATGTTCTGATGTGACAAAGTATTCTGTCGAAATTGAGGATCTTCTTTATGGATCATCAAATGTTCAACCAGAATCCCCAAATAGCATTGCGCCGTCAGTTCCGACCAAGCATTTTGACGAGCGTTCATTACATAAATTGTTTTGCAATTTCCTTCGAACTAGAGGTATATATGCAAAGACCATTTACCATGAAAAATCATCAAACAAATCTGATAATGCTCAGAAATGGATTCACCCAGATATTATAGGCGCCCAATTCGAAGATTTTAAGAATGATGCTACACTATCATTGCTTAAAGCAACAGAGCCGAAAGAGTCAATACACATTTATTCTTACGAACTAAAACGAAGAATCGAGTCTGATTACCAACTGAAGCAGTTTTATTTTCAAGCGCTTTCTAATAGCAGCTGGGCTAATTTCGGATATCTTGTTGCCTTTGAGATAAATGAGGATTTAGATGAAGAAATGGCGCGTTTGAATAATGCTTTCGGTATAGGCATTATTTTGATGCAGGCAAATGATTCTAAGATTCTATATCCAGCAAGAGAGAAAGCTCTTGATTATAACACCATTGAAAAGCTGAATAATCTAAACACAGACTTCTGCGAATTCATCAAAAAGCTTTCAAAGGTAATGAATGCATCTAAGGATTATACTTCAGATGCAAAGAATTCATTTGAAAAGATTTGCGATAAAATCTTTGAGTCAGATGAAGAGCTTGAACTCTATTGCAAAGAGCATTGTATTCCATTTTAACCTGCACTCTGAAAGGATAATTAAAAGAAAAAGACCTACCTTTGCCCCTGCATCAAGAGTCTCCCTGGTCGCGCACAACACCGATGCCTGATTTTTTGTGACTAATATGACCTTCCTCCTTGAATCCCTGCTCGCCTGCGCGCTCTTCACGCTGTTCGTGTTCCTGATGTCCCGGAACCCGGTGAAGACCATCTTCAACTATCCCCCGGCCATCATTGAGCGCTGCCGTACGCTGGGCCTCGTCGATGACAGCAACCGTCCCGGCGGACCGGGCTTCTATGCGAAGAAGATCATTGCCCTGATCATCTTCGGCGTGCTTCTGGGCTTCCTCGTCAAGTATGTCAACGGATGCGCGACCTTCTGGTGCGGGACGCTCACGGCCTACGCCCTCTGGTGCGTCGTGGACTGGTTCGATGCGTTGGTGCTGGACTGCCTGTGGTTCTGCCACGACAGGCATTTCGTGATCAAGGGGACCGAGGATATGACGAAGGAATACCACGACTACTGGTTCCATATCAAGGGCTCCCTCATCGGCATGGTGCTGGCCATCCCGGCCGCCTTCATAGCCGGGCTCATCGTAGTAATGTAACTACCTTCCCAAAAACTCCTTTATGATCCCGATGGCTTCTTGCTGGACTTCGCCGCGGAAGCCGTGGCCAGCGCCAGGCATCACCTTGAAGGAGGAGTTCTTGTAGGCCTCATGGGCCTTTTCTGAATAAGAAATCGGCACAAGGCGGTCACTGTCACCGTGGATAATCTGAACCGGACCAGTGTACCGGGATATTCTTCCATAGACATCCAGGTCGTACAGACCTTCGACATAAGCCCTTCCCAACTGCATCCCGAAGGAATTGACAACCTCGGGCATATCCGTGATTTTAGGGTACTTAGTGACCCAGTCGTCCTTGATGCACAGGGCCGGATAGATAAGGACGAGCTTCTCGACTTTATCGGGATTGTCACCGGCATAAAGGGCCGACACCATGCCGCCCTGGCTTATTCCAAGCAAGGTGACCTTCCCCTTCTTTATTCCCTTGATATTCTTTAATCCCTCGATGACAGCCCCAAGGTCATCCTCTTCCGAGAATATCGACATGTCCGAAGTCTTGCCGTCGGACTTGCTGGCCCTGCCTCCACCGCAGAAGTCATAGCAATAGACTGCATAGCCGAGCTTGACGAGAGCCTCGGCATAAGGGGCACCGGAGCGGTGGTCGCTCCCGATGCCGTGCGACACGACAAGAGAAGGAGCTTTCTTGATCCCGTCAGGTCTGTACAGGACTCCATATATCCTCTGCTCACCTTTGCTGAACCAGAGTTCCTCCTGTGAGAATGTATCTACGTTGGCGGCATTTTTGACAGAGGCGCAACCGCCAAGCGAGAATAATGCCGTCAGGATAATGATAAATGTCGTTAACTTTTTCATGGCGATTAGTTTATCTTTATGAATTCAAAGATAAACAAGAATAACGCATTATAATGTACAAGGTGGGAAAATATCGTCGAGACCTTGCACAGAAAACGGCCTTCTAGGCCTTTTAGCGTACAAGGTCCCAAGCATAGAAGCCCACCTTGCACATAAATAAGGTGGTAATATGAGAAGGGACGAGATTTGCCCGCCTGCGGCGGCCACATCTCGGGGGATCCGGGAGCAATCAGCGACGGCAGATGTGCCTTCGGCACAACTTTGTCGCCATGTGGCACCCTTATGAGAGCAAGCTCTCAACGGGACCCCATAACGACAAATGCCGCACCTCTCGGTGCGGCATCTGCCGTCTCTGATTGCATTGCGCGGAAGGGACGAGATTCGAACTCGTGGTACGGTTACCCGTACGACAGTTTAGCAAACTGTTGGTTTCAGCCACTCACCCACCCTTCCAGTGGTCTCGGCTGAATGGTTTTGTCAAACCGTTCACTCAAGTCGGGACTGCAAAGATACAAAAATTAATTATTTCGCAATAGCCTTGGGAAAAAGATTTAATTCTCGGTACCTACCAGGTATTTCGCTCCGGGAAGGAAAGACAGAATCTTCACCGCCACGGCGCTGCAGATGAAGGACAAAAGGGCGATGGCCGGGATGGCGAGCCCGACGGGGATCGAAGGGGTGGCCCTGTCGCCTCCAATGATCCAAGTCGCGATCGGGGCCAGGAAGAACATGTGCGCCAGGTACATCCCGAAGGTGAGCTTGGCTATGCCAGTGACGGGCTTCTGGACCTTTTCAGGCACGTTCTCTATGCAGGAGAAGAGCAGGAAGGCGCCGAAGGTGGCAAGCAGCACGTTGGGGGTGCAGAAAGGCCATGCCCACTCGATCTCGGGAGTCTCGATGACCACCCCCGGGACACCTTTCCACCAGAATGACCAGCCTGTGAAGGCAGCTCCCACGAGAAAGCATAATATGCCGATAATCAACTTCTTCCTGCGATTCCAATCAAGATGTGTTCGAATAAAATGGGTAAGCACGAGGTAGCCAAGGTAGCCCGAGCAATACCAAAACGCACCGTATTCATTCCAGAAACATTCGCCCCAAAGCTCTGGGCTGATGAACCGGTGCAGCCATGGAATGAAGGTCGTGAACGAGAACAACCCGATGAATATCAGTTCTTCCTTCGCGGATGCCTTTTCCAGCCACGGCGAGACCACCGGGATAATCAGGTACAGGCTTATCAGGGGATACATGAACCAGAGGTGCCCTGCCATCGAGGGGAAGTTGAAAGGAAGGAGCTTAAGGTCGGCGAGGGACTGCTCCCAAGTCATTCCGCCCCAAAGAAGAGGCAGGAAGGTGTAGAGCAGAAGGAAGGTCACGAAGGGCGGGAGAATCCTCCCGAAACGTCTCTTGTAGAACGATCCCATGGTCTGGCCCGGCTTCAAGGGGACCAGCAGGAAGGCCGAGACTATCATGAATAGCGGAACCGCCGTCCTGCCCAAGAAACCATCGTAGAATGCCACCCAGAAACGGTTGCTCTCGTTAGCGAGCATGGAGACGTTACCTGCGAGCCCGGAAGAGTCGGCGCCGTAGAAATTCTCACTCGCATGGACGAACATGACCATCAGGCACGCCACGACCCTGATCCAGTCTATAAACTCGATTCTCTTATTCATATTTTACTAATGTTCAACTAGTTCCCGCTCTCGAACGTGTCGAGCTTGACGCTAGTTCCGAAGACCTTTCCGGCGAGCTTCTCCAGCTCTTCAGCGGGTCCTTCAAGGTGGAAGGTGAACTGGGTGTGGGTGAGGCTCTCCCCGGGGGCGAGGGCGGCTCCGGGCGAGGAGGTCTCGATCTCGTAGAAGGGTCCCATCACGACTCCGGTCTCGGTGGGGCCGTCGTTGTAGGAGTTGATCACGTCGCCTCCGAAGTTGTTTTCCTGAGGGCCCCACTGGGAGTTGACATAGTCATTAACTCCTTGAGGGATAGTGTATTTAAGAATATTCAAAACACCAGCCTTGGGGTCGAAGCTGCCGCAAAGGTCCTTGGCGCTCCCGGAAGGGAGGCCGATCTTGGCCCTGTATTTCCCGTCGATCCGGAAATAGACGAAGCCGTCCTTAACCTCGAGCCTGTCGGCGGGGACTGACCCGAAATAGTCATCTTTGACCACCTTGCCCTCAAATGTCTGATTATACGGAATAAACACGACAGTCGAAGGGGTCGGGGGATACATCCCGAGCAGCCAGACAGAAGGCATGCCGGTCTCTTTGTTCCAAGTCCCGGCGCCGAGGTTCTTGATTGTGTTGGCGGTGCGATATGCCACCGGAGCTACTCCCTCAGGCAGTTCAATTCCCAGAACCTTCTCAACCTCAGAGCGATCCAGAAGCCTGACCGACCTCCGTACTCCGATGCTGAACTCCACCCCCGAAGCGTTGGTCAACGTGGCCTCTTTGGTGAACACGGCCTCGGACTCTGATGAAGACTCAACCTCGAAAGGCTCCGAGTCGATGAACGCCGGGACGTCCCAGTTGGCGTAGACTTGCTCTACTCCCGGCTTGAAATACCATGAGAAGGGACCGCCCTCCGGGCCGATCCAGAAGCGCTCCTCCCCTCCGAAGGGGTTGAACTGAGGGTTTGCGAAACCCTCGGCGACCGCCTTGTGGTTGATCCAGCCGAAGGTGGGGCCACCCAGCCCTCTGGTTGTTGAAGTCATGACCCGTCCCTGATAAGCCGGGACAAGGAGCACTCTCGCCTGGCCGTCAGGACTGGTCAACTCCAGCGTCCCGACTCCATTTGCGGCGAAGAAATCTTTGTCGTAACCGTATGTTCCCATATCATAAGATTTGTCGCAGGCGGCGGCTCCCAAAAGGAGCAGTCCCGCAAGGATGATTGTCACGTGTCTTCTCATATTAACAAAAATAGCTATTAATCTCGGAAAGAGGCAAAAAAACACTAACTTTAAGGCTATGGAACGAATTCTAAAGCATCTCCTTATCGCAACGGCCTTCTTATCTCTCGCCGCTCCATCCCGCGCCCAGGACATCCCTAACCGCCACACGGTTCCCGGCCAGAGGTATTTGAAGGAATATTGGGGACAATCCGATCTGTACCTCCAGCACCAGGCCTATTATATGCTTGACCTGGCGGACAAGGCGTTGAACGAGAATCCCCCTTCCTTGAAGATAGGCAGGGAACGTGAGATGGCCTTGCTGATGGTGGACGCCGTGACCCATGAGCCGGCCCCTATCGACAACCCCGCCGTGCTGGACTTCCTCTCCAGGAGAATGATCCGGGTTGTGGACGATCTCAACACACCCATGAAGGGGCGGAAATCGCTTAGAATCTATAAGTTATACAATAGTGGGATTCTTTTCCGCACAAAGGATTTGACAGTGGCTGTCGACATTAACGGGCGAACAGGGAAACTCATTCCGGACGAGATCATGAGCCAGATCCTAGACCATATCGACATCCTTTTCTACACCCATAACCATAGTGACCATATCGACCCTCACGTCCGGGACATGTGCCACAAGAAAGGGATTCCCGTCTTCGCCACCGACGAGATATTCATGAACGACATCCAAGTCAATCACATACGACCTGAAGGGCCTGAGGCTTTCGACATAGAGCTCCCGAAGGGGACAATCACAGTCAATGTCCTTCCGGGCCACCAGGATCAGGTGCATAACAACATCTGGATCGTGACGCTCCCGAACGGGAAGGTGGTCGGCGCCACCGGTGACCAGTGGAAGAGCGACGGAAGCGATCTGGTATGGCTGAGGAATATTCATGAGAAACTCCCCCGGATCGACGTCCTGTCGATGGATTGCTGGATCCACGACTTCGACGATCATGTGGCCGCTTTCAACCCCCGCCTCCTCATCTCACAGCATGAGGACGAGATCGGCGCCCATGGAATCGACCACCGCGAGGCGCTTTGGATGACCATATTCAAGAATACCAATGTCCACCAAAGCCTGGTCCCTTGGGTTCTGATGACCTGGGGCGAATGGTTTGATTATAAATAGTTTATGAAACGCAGAACTTTCATCAAGGGGATGGCGGCGGCCGGGGCTTCGACCCTGGTCCCCGCTGCCGGGGCCACTCTCGCATTGTCTTCCTGCGCCCGCCCCAAACCTTTCCCGATAGGCGACTTCAATGAAGTGATTGACCGAGGCGGCACCTGGAGCATCAAGTACGGCAGGGCGAAGAACGGGGAGATCCCGATGTGGATTGCGGATATGGATTTCCGCACCGATCCTTATGTGAGCAAGGCTTTGAGACACCGCCTTGACAGGGACGTCCTTGGCTACACCGCCACTCCCCCGGAGTTCATCGATGCCGTCGCTGGATGGGTGAAGGCCAGGCATGGTTATGAGGTTCAAAAAGAATGGGTTGGGTATGCCCCGGGTGTGATCACGTCCCTCAATCAGGCCTATCTGGCTTTCACTGAGCCGGGGGATAAAATCGTTATCCAACCGCCGGTCTACGACCACTTCAAACTCTACATAGAGAGACTCGGAAGGGTGGCTGTGGATAACCCCCTGATCTATGACCAACACGGAAAATACCGCATGGATTTCGAGGGGCTGGAGAAGCTTTTCGACGAGAAAACCAAGATCCTTCTGCTCTGCAATCCCCAGAATCCTGTCGGGATCCTATGGGATAAGGAGACTCTCTCGACTCTTGCAGAAATATGTGATCGTCACGGAGTTATAGTCATATCCGACGAGATTCACGGCGACTTGGCCCTCTATCACAAGACCCACACGCCCTTCTGCAGCGTGAGCGAGGCGGCGGCCAGAGTCGGGATGATATTCGCCGGGCCCACGAAAGCGTTCAACCTCGCGGGACTCACGGGGACGGCATATTGCATAATCCCGGACAAGGAGAAAAGGGAAAAGTATCTCGGATGCCTGAGGAACGCCAAACTGGATGAGGCGTCGGTGATGACTATAGAGGCGGTCATCGCTGCCTACAGGGAAGACACTTCCTGGCTTGAGTCCCTCATAAGATATATTGAAGGCAATATCTTTCAGGTCGAGAAGTTCGTGGCAACCCACGACCTTGGAATAAAATCCATAAGGCCGCAAGCCTCATTCCTTATATGGTTGGATTTCAGAGAGTTGGGGCTCTCGCAAGAAGAGCTGATGGAGCGCTTCATCAAAAAAGCCAAAGTGATTCCGAGCAACGGACTCTCTTACGGTCCCGGCGGAGAAGGCTTCGTCCGGCTCAACCTCGGCTGCCCCATAAGCGTCCTCAACGATGCCCTTGACCGCATAGCAAAAGCGTTCGCAAGATGAGAAAAATATTGATTCTTCTAGCCGCCCTGGCATCGTCTGGTTGCGAAATGACCTTTGACTCCAAGACGCAGTCGAAGGATTGGCTCATTGATGGGAGCTCTTTCGTCTCTAAGGTAGAACAGTCTTCAGACGGGAAGGATGTCACCATCACCAATGGCCTGGTCAGCAGGGTGTTCCGCATGACTCCCAACCTCGCGACCACTAACATCTACAACAACATGACCGGCGAGTCGATGGTCCGCACCGCCTGCCCGGAGGGAACCGTGACGATCAACGGGAAGGATTACTCTCTCGGCGGTCTTGACGGCATCGAGGAATACGCCTATGTCAAACCAGAGTGGATCGATGGGTTTTCCGCCATCCCGAACTCATTCAAAGTCACCGGTTTCCGTGTGGAAGACCTCAAGAAAAGGATGGAGTGGAACCGCAAGCGCTGGGCCCTTGTCAAGGAGTGGGACCCTAAAGGAAAAGAATTGATATTCACCCTAGAGGGCCCGGAAGAGGTGAAAGGAGTCAAGGTCGAGCTCCATTATGAGATTTACGACGGAGCGCCGATCATAGGCAAATGGCTGGACGTTTTCAATGAGGGCGATACCCCGATCAATCTTGACAAATTCACCCTTGAGGAGCTCCCTATCGTTGAATATGAGACCAATGTCGATCATATTCCAGCATCCCCAGAAGAGAGGAGTATCCACGTTGAGAGCGATTTCGCCCAGGTCTCCTGCGGCACCACATATTGGGAAACTGATCCCCGCTACACGACCCAGGTCAACTACGGTCTCCAAACCCCCTGCCTGCTCGTCTCAAGGCTGCCCTACGGCCCTGACGAGACCATCGTTCCCGGCGGGTCTTTCGAGTCCTACCGCAATTGGCTGATGCCGTACGATAGTGAGGACAGGGAACGAAAGGGCTTGGCTCTCAAGCGTTTCCGCACTACACTCGCCCCTTGGACCACAGAGAACCCGATATTCCTCCACTGCACCACGACCAAGCCCGAGGAGCTTAAGATCGCCATCGACCAATGCGCCGAGACGGGCTACGAGATGGTGATCCTGAGCTTCGGCTCAGGCCTCAACATGGAGGACGAGAGCGAGGAGAACATCGCGAAATTCAAGGAATATGTCGACTACGCCCACTCCAAAGGTCTTGAGATCGGTGGCTACTCCTTGCTGGCGAGCCGCTGGATCAGCGACGACGTGGACATCATCAACCCGGAGACCGGGAAGCGCGGCGGCATGACATTCGGCAGTTCCCCTTGTTTGTCGAGCAAGTGGGGACATGAATATTTCCGTAAGATCAAGAGTTTCTTCGAGAGGACCGGGATGGACTTCTTTGAGCATGACGGCTCATATTCAGGAGACCCTTGCGCCTCCACTTCCCACGCCTTCCACAAGGGTCTGGAGGACTCCCAATGGAAACAGAGGAAAATGCTTGAGGACCTCTATAAGTGGATGAGGGCCAAGGACATATACTTGAACGTCCCGGATGACGGCACCCTGCTGATCGGCTCTACAAAGGGTTTCATAGGCTACCGTGAGGTCAACTGGTCGCTCCCCAGGGACAGGCAGATCATCCTCGGCCGTCAGAACATCTACGACGGCACTTGGAGAAAAGTTCCCACAGCGAGTTGGACCTTCACTCCCTTGGTTCAATACCATGGTGGCGGAGCTGCAGCCACACTGGAGCCTTTGGACGAGCATCTTGACGCTTACAAGGCCCATATGATCCAGAACTATGGCTCGGGAGTCCAGTCTTGTTACCGGGGATTCCGCCTCTACGACACCGAGCGTACAAAGGAGGCTGTGATCGAGGTGATCGATTGGTATAAAGCTCACCGGGACATCCTCTGCAGCGACCTCGTTCACCTTCGCCGGCCCGACGGTCGTGACTGGGACGGAATCATGCATGTTAATCCTAGTCTTGAGGAAAAGGGGTTAGCTATGCTGTACAACCCCACTGGAGAGGACATCACCCGCACGATCAGCCTTCCTCTCTACTACACCGGCCTCGCTAAGAAGGCGATAATCTCCGAACGTGGCGGCAAGCCTTTCAAGGTCAGGCTCGACAGGGATTATAATGCCGAGGTCACAGTCACCATTCCCGCCAACGGCTACACCTGGTTGGTTGTTAAATAGCTGACCTTTAATTTTTTACGGATAAAACGCAGCTTGATTTGCTGCCGCTATGAGACCATGAGACAAGTATTCAGTCCTCTTTTGCCGGTAACCCTCGCCGTCCTCCTTCTCACGGCGTGCGGCAAGGTCTCCGCTCCTGAGCCTTATGGGCCACTGCCCACTCCCCAGCAGGTTGAATGGCAGAAGATGGAGATGAACTTCCTTGTCTGCTTCGGGCCGAACACTTTCACCGGGATGGAATGGGGTCTCGGCACCGAGGCAGAGGACATATTCAATCCCTCTGACCTTGATTGCGGACAATGGGCATCCATCGCCAAGGAAGCAGGATTCAAGGGCTTAATCATAGTCGCGAAGCATCACGACGGGTTCTGTCTCTGGCCGAATCCGGAGAGCACCCACACGGTGGTCAGCAGTCCTTGGAAAGACGGCAAGGGAGATATGCTGAAGGAACTCTCGGAGGCCTGTGCCGCAGAAGGATTGAAGTTCGGGGTATATATATCCCCATGGGACAGGAACGACCCCCATTACGGCACGCCCGAGTATAATGACGTATATGTCAAGACTTTGGAAAGTGCCTTGGACGGCCGCTACGGTGAGGTTTTCGAGGAATGGTTCGACGGTGCTTGTGGCGAAGGTCCTAACGGAAAAAGGCAGGTCTATGACTGGGACCGCTTCCACGACACAGTCTTGAAACACCAGCCTAAAGCCGTGATGTTCAGCGATGTCGGGCCAGGTTGCCGCTGGGTCGGAAACGAGAGCGGAATCGCAGGAAGGACAAACTGGAGCGCCTTCTCCCCGGAAGGCTTCACAGCCGGTGCGGGCGCTCCCCCGGCAGATACTTTGCAGACCGGTAATGTCCACGGAAACGCCTGGGTGCCAGCGGAAACCGATGTCCCGCTCCGTCCCGGTTGGTTCTGGAGGGAGAGTGAGAATGACAAGGTCAAATCCCTGCGGGATCTTGTGAATATCTATTACACCAGCGTGGGACGCAATTCCCTCTTGCTTCTCGGCATCGCTCCGGATGTCACTGGGCACATCCATCCTGCGGACTCCGCCCGGTTGCTGGAGTTCGGCGCCGCCTTAAGGGAGATATTCAAGAACGACCTCGCCAAGGGGGCGAAGGTCAAGGCGTCATCTTCCCGGGGTCGGGGCTTCGGGGCAGGAAATATCGTTGACGGGGAATATGACTCCTATTGGTCCACACCGGACGGTGTCACTGAGGCCACGCTCACCTTCGACCTTGGAACCGAGAAAACTTTCAACCGGATTCTCCTTCAGGAATATATTTCTTTAGGGCAAAGGATTAAGGCTTTCACCATCGAGGCCTTGTCTCCCGCCGGCGAATGGGAGGAGATCGCCTCGGAGACCACCATCGGCTTCAAGAGGATCGTCCCCGTGGAGACCATCACCACTTCAAAGGTCAAAGTCAGCGTCGCATCCTACGCCCCACCCCTCCTCAACGGCTTCGGCCTCTTCCTGGATAATATCTAGCTTTCTGAGGGTTATGAGGGATTGCATATTTCTGAGGAAATCTATATATTCACGACTGACAAATCCTTTACAGACAATGAGATTACCACGCTTGATCGTATTGGCGGCGCTGCTGCTTCCGCTATCCCTTCCCGCACAGTCCATATTCCTTGAGGCGGAAGGGTTCTCCGAACTCGGAGGCTGGACGAATGACAATCAATCCATGATGCAGATGGGGTCGCCCTACATCATCGCCCATGGCATGGGACGGCCGGTAACTGATGCCTCGACCAGCTTCAACGCCCCTTCCGAAGGGACTTACCACCTCTGGGTACGTACCCGCGACTGGACCAGGACATGGGGCCGAACCGAGAGTCCGGGACGCTTCCAGGTGATCATCAACGGAAAGCCTTCCGAAGCCGTATTCGGCACAGAATCAGAGGAATGGGCATGGCAGGACGGAGGTACGGTAGAGCTGGCAAAAGGCGGAAACACTATAGCCCTCCACGACCTTACCGGCTTTGAGGGGCGCTGCGACGCCATCTATCTGACCAAGGACATCGACGCCCCGGCTCCGGATCCCGATGCCGCCTTCAGGCGTAAGGCGCTGGGAATAAAGAAGCCGCTGAAAGCGGGCAAATATGACTTCGTTGTCGTCGGAGGAGGTATTGCCGGAATATGCGCTGCCATCACGGCGGCCCGTCTTGGCTGCAAGGTGGCCCTGGTTCAGAATCGTCCCGTGCTGGGAGGAAACAACTCCTCCGAGATCAGGGTCGGCTTGTCCGGACTGATTTACAAGGAACCATATCCGAATCTCGGACGCCTTATGGATGAGATCGGGGGGATCGGCCACTGGACCAACTACGAGGCGCAGAGGAATCCCGACACCCCGAGGAGCAAGCACATACTGGATGTCTTGAAGAAGCATCCGGAAAAGATGACACACAACGCAGGTCCTGCTTCCAATTATGAGGATGACAAGAAGCTGGAAGCTATTCTGAATGAACCGAATATCACCTTGTTCCTAAGCAAGCAGGCCATCTCCGCCAAAACCCGTGGCGGGAAGATCCGTTCGATAGTCGCCAAAGACATATTCACGAGTGAGGAGATCCTCCTGAAGGGCCGCCTGTTCGCCGATTGCACCGGTGATGCCAACCTTGGTTTCATGGCCGGTGCCGACTATAGGATGGGTCGGGAGAGCAAGGCCGAGACAGGAGAGACCCAGGCGCCGGACGAGGCTGACATGCTGACCATGGGCACCTCTGTCCAGTGGTTCGCCTCAGACTGTCCGGAAGACAAGTTCCCCGAGTGCCCTTGGGCGATCCAGTTCACCAACTCGACTTGCATCCCGATCGTCCATGGAGAATGGGACTGGGAGACCGGTCTCGGAAGGAATCAGGTGGAGGAGATTGAGCGCATCAGGGATCATGGCCTCAGGGCGGTCTATGGCAACTGGGCGTATCTTAAGAATAGTCCTGATTTTAAGGAACAATTTGAGAATAAACGGCTTGAGTGGGTAGCTTGCATCGGTGGGAAGCGTGAGTCACGCCGCCTGATGGGAGATGTGATTCTTAAGGAGCAGGACATCACAGGCAATGTCGAGTACGATGATGCCTCCTTCACCGCGACCTGGGGAATGGACCTTCACTATCCGAAGCCGGAGCCGGGGATGGAAGGAGAGGAACCTTTCCGGGCCACCAGCATCACCAAGCGGCATAACGAGTATGCCGTTCCCTACAGGTGCCTGTATTCCAGGAATATTGATAACCTGATGATGGCAGGGCGTGACATAAGTGTGACCCATGCCGCACTCGGCACGATCAGGGTTATGCGTACCGGCGGAATGATGGGTGAGGTCGTCGGCATGGCCGCATCCATCTGCAAGTCTCGCAGGTGCTCCCCGAGGGGTGTCTATCAGAAGTATCTCGATGAGCTTAAAGCGCTTATGACTGCGGGAGTGCCTGACACCCACATCGTGCGCCCTAACAAGATCCAGCAAGACTGGGCCGATGCGGAAATCGGTGTGCTGATCCACTTCGACATGCAGGTTTATGTCCCTGAATACAACTGGAGGAATTATGGCTCACATCCTGATGCCAGCGTATTCAATCCCACCGAACTCGACACCGACCAATGGTTGGAGACCGCCTCGAAGCTTGGGGCGAAGTACGCCGTACTGGTGGCTAAACACGGCAGCGGGTTCAGCCTATGGCCGACTGAAGCACACGATTATAGCGTCAAGAACTGCCCATGGAAAGACGGCAAGGGCGACATCGTGGCCGATTTCGTGGCCTCTTGCAAGAAATACGGGATCAAACCCGGAATCTATGCCAACACCAATGCGAACGGTTATCTCCACACCGACAGGGGAATAACCAAGGAAGGTGGACCTGTCTCTCAGGTTGAATATAACGCAGTGGTGGCAAAGCAGTTGACCGAGTTGTGGAGCAACTACGGAGAGCTTTTCGAGATCTGGTTCGACGGCGGAGTGCTGACTCCAAAAGAAGGTGGTGCGGATGTGCTGCCCCTTGTCCAGAAACTGCAGCCGAACGCCATAGCTTTCCAAGGACCTTACGGCCATGAAAATCTCATCCGCTGGGTCGGAAATGAGCTCGGAACAGCTCCTGATCCTTGCTGGGCGACAGCCGACTCAACGACCAACTCAGACGGAGTGCTTGTAGTGGACGGCCTCAACGGCAGGCCTGACGCCCCGTTCTGGTGCCCTGGAGAGTCGGATTTCACGCTCCGCAGGCAGAGCTCATTCGGAGGAGGCTGGATGTGGCGTGAAGGAGAGGATGACATGGTGTATTCCCTTGATGAGCTCATGGAGAAATACGAGACAAGCGTAGGGCGCAACACAAACATGCTTCTTGGACTCGTGATTGACCGACGGGGCTTGATTCCCGACGCCGATGTCAAGTTGGTCGAGGAATATGGCGAAGCGATTCGCAAGAACTATGGAACTCCGTTTGCCGAGACTAAGGGCAAAGGCTCCAAAGTGATTTTGAGCCTTCCTTCTTCAACGGTCGTCGACCGTGTCATTATTCAGGAGGATATCTCTGAAGGTGAGCGGGTTCTGGTATGGCATCTGGAGGGTGTCAAGCCAGATGGCTCCACTGTTGAGCTCTGCGCAGGAACCAACATCGGTCACAAGCGTATCGCCCGCTTCGATCCCGTCGAAGTCTCCTCCTTACAGCTTGTCATCGACAGTTATAAAGACGAACCTCTCATCAAGGAATTCGCCGTTTTTCAGAAGTAATTGAGACTGAGTAATATACGGAAAGATGGGTGGAATTATTTTCCACCCATCTTTTCATAAAGTGTTTTTAATCAAGTATTTCCGAAAAACGGCTTCTACTCCGCAAGCGGGCGGATGTCGATGCCGAGCTCGTCAAGCTGAATCTGGTCGATCTGGGACGGGGAGTCGATCATCACATCGCGGCCCTGGTTGTTCTTCGGGAAGGCGATGAAGTCACGAATGCTCTCCTTGCCGGCGAACAGGGTGCAGACCCTGTCGAATCCGAAGGCCAGTCCTCCGTGAGGCGGAGCTCCATACTGGAAGGCGTGGATGATGAAGCCGAACTTATATTCAGCCTCCTCAGGGCCTATTCCGAGAACCTCGAACATCCTCTTCTGGACATCCGCATTGTGAATCCTGATCGATCCGCCACCGAGTTCATTACCGTTCAGCACGAAGTCGTAAGCGTTGGCGCAAACCCTTTCTAGATCCTCTTTCTTGTCGGAATAGAAGAGATCCATGTGCTCGGGTTTCGGGGCGGTGAAAGGATGGTGCATGGCGTAGAAACGGCCGTCCTCCTCGCTCCACTCGAGCAGCGGGAAGTCCACAATCCAAAGCGGCGCGAACACCTTGGGATCCCTGAAGCCAAGCCTGCCACCCATCTCAAGACGGAGGACTCCCAGCATGTTCTGGACTTTGCGCTTCTCCGGACCACTCATCACGAACACGATGTCGCCGGTCTTCGCCTCGACAGCCTCAGCTATAGCCTGAAGCTGCTCGGGAGTGTAGAATTTATCAATAGATGACTTGACAGTGCCGTCAGCGTTCAACTTGATGTAGATCAAGCCCTTGGCGCCAACCTGAGGTCTCTTGACCCACTCGGTGATCTCGTCAATCTGCTTGCGGGTATATTCAGCGCCGCCGGGAACGGCGATCGCACCGACATAGGCCGCATCATCGAGGACGGAGAATCCGTTGCCCTTGACTATATCCGTGATCTCGTGGATGGTCATCCCGAAACGCACGTCAGGCTTGTCGGAGCCGTATTTATCCATGGCATCGTACCAGCTCATTCTCGGGAGCGGGTCGGGGACGTCCACATTCAAGACATTCTTGAAGAGGGTACGCATCATGCCTTCGAACATATTCAAGACATCCTCTTGCTCCACGAAGCTCATCTCGCAGTCAATCTGGGTGAACTCCGGCTGGCGGTCAGCCCTGAGGTCCTCGTCCCTGAAGCAGCGGACAATCTGGAAATATCTGTCATAGCCGGCGACCATCAGCAGCTGCTTGAAGGTCTGCGGAGACTGCGGAAGGGCGTAGAACTGGCCTTGGTTCATCCTGGAAGGAACCACGAAGTCGCGGGCCCCCTCAGGAGTGGACTTGATGAGATAAGGAGTCTCAATCTCCATGAAGTTCTTGGAATCGAGATAGTTCCGCACTTCATGAGCCAGCCTGTGACGCAGCGCCAAAGCCTGCTGCAGGGGGTTCCTTCGGAGATCAAGATACCTGTACTTGGCTCTGATATCCTCGCCTCCATCGCTCTCATCCTCGATGGTGAAGGGCGGAGTCACGGATTTGTTGAGAATATTGATGGACTCAAGTTTGATCTCGATGTCGCCGGTGGGCATCTTGGGGTTTTTGCTCTGGCGCTCCAGAACTTCTCCGACAACCTGGATCACGAACTCTCTTCCGAGGGAGGTGGCGGTCTCGACAAGGGCCGGATCAGCGTCGGCCTCTACCACCAGCTGGGTGATGCCATAACGGTCGCGGAGGTCTATAAAAGTCATTCCTCCGAGTTTCCTCGACCTCTGAACCCAACCGGCCAAGGTCACTTTCTGTCCTACGTTGGCGATACGAAGCTCGCCGCAAGTGTGGTCTCTGTACATATTGTTTTTGTTAATATTCTAACAAGTCTGCAAATTTAGCGATTTATGTCCAACTTTGATAGAAGAAAATGAGTTATCTTTGTGTCTATGGAAGTTAGAGCGAAGAAAGCCCTTGGGCAGCATTTCTTGACAGACCAGGATATCGCCCGCAGAATCGTCGGTGCCCTGCAGGGCTCCCCTGTCCTTGAGGTCGGCCCCGGCATGGGGGTCCTAACCCAGTATCTCATCCCCAGTCTGGCCGGCCAGGCGCCCGAGCCCGGCCGCATTCATTCTCGCTTCGCTGCGGCTGAGTGCGGCCTAAGCTCGGCGCCTGCTCCGGCCACTCAGCTAAAGGCCGTCGAGATCGACAAGGAGAGTGTGGCGTATTTGAAGAAGCATTTTCCGGAGCTGGGAGACGGACTGATTGAGGGGGATTTCCTTAAGATGGATCTCGGGAGCCTGTTCCCGGGCCAGTTCTCGATAATCGGCAACTTCCCGTACAACATCTCCTCACAGATATTCTTCAAGATAATCGATAACAGGGACCTCGTACCCGAGGTGGTCTGCATGGTGCAGAAAGAGGTGGCTGAGCGGATCGCCGAGAAGCCCGGCACAAAGACCTACGGCATCCTGTCCGTATTCCTCCAGGCCTGGTACGACATTGAATATCTCTTCACTGTGGGTTCCGGGGCTTTCAATCCCCCGCCTAAGGTCCAGTCCGCGGTTATCCGCCTGACCCGGAATTCCCGCACCTCGCTGCGCTGCGACGAGAAGCTGTTCCGCTCTGTCGTCAAGACCGCCTTCGGCCAGAGGCGCAAGACCCTGCGCAACTCGCTGAAGCCGCTTATCCAGAAGGCCGGAGCGCTGTCCGGGCCCGGCCGCGTCCATTCTCGCTCCGCTGCGGCTGAGTGCGGCCTAAGCCCGGCAGCCGCCCCGGCGTCCGCAGCTGAAGCGCCAGTGCTTGACCTTCGGCCCGAGCGTCTCAGCGTCGAGGACTTCATCGCCCTGACGCTACTTATATTCCCGCCAAACGGCTGAGGGTGTCATCGGTGATCTCGAGCGTGATGATCGGATAATAAAAAGGTTCGATACGGCCATGGTTCTCATTGTAACCGATGTGGAAATCCTTTCCGATTGTCAAGGGTAATCCGGCATCCGGCGAAGTCCAATTGAGAACCGTATAGCTATTCCCGCTCCCGCTTTTCGAAAGAGTGATTGTCCGGTATTGAGACTCGGCCTCATAGTCTGGCAGGAGTTTCTCGAAGGATCCACCGGAAGGTAGGGTCACGGAAATATCTTCAAAGGCCTGTTTATTAAATGGAATGATATTTACCGAGACACTGGCGGACGTCCGGTTCTTGATGACGAACTTCTCATAGTATATATAGCCGACTACAGCTTGGCGAGGCTTGGGCTCCGGTCTCTCAATCGAGAGACTGTCAACTAATATGTAAAAAGGCCTCCCCTTCACAATCCCGGATACCTCAAGACCGGCGAACGGGTCGTCTTCAACCAAATACAGTTTCCCCTTGACCGAGACATCCGTGAATGAGAGTTTTTCCTCAAGAAGATCCAAGGCGATCTCTCCCTGTCTTTCAGAGACATCAAAACGGATCGTGTCATCTGTCTTATCGTATTCAAGGTTGTTCAAGTCAAGATCGAAGGTACATGAGGAATCTTCCGCACCCGTCTTGAAATCATAATGTAAGTCGACATCCAATAAACCATGCGAGTCCCCTTGATTGATTGTGATGCTCGCCTCGACAGGCCGGATCTCCAAAGGATGATTAGATGTGACTCCGGAATAACTTCTGGCGATAAACGCCGTGTTCAATTCCTTCGGACTCTTTGTCGGCGGGTTTGAAGTGATATCTTCCACATCAGGGTCTTTTTCCAACAAACCTTGTCGCGCGGAACAAGAACACGCCAGAAAAGCCATGACCGGGATTATAAAAAAACTCTTTCTCATAACACTATCCGTTGAACTATTATTACTTCGCTCCTTTGAGCGGTCGCTACAATTAAAACGACATCCATGCTCAAATCCGTCAAAAAAAATAATAAACGACGGATTTTGACATATTTGTCGTTATATTATCGAGCATTGAAATTGAAGAAGAAGGGAATCATATCAGAATCGGAGAAAAGGATTATCGGGATATTCCGGAAAAACAAGACGGAGGGTCTACGCTTAATCTACACCGAATATGCGGACAGGCTGTTCTCAGTTTGTTATAGATATGTCATGGACAAGCAGGAAGCCTATGACATTACGCATGAGACAATGCTGAAGGTATATGACCGCCTCCCCTCCTTCAAATACAACGGGGAAGGTTCTTTATTCAGGTATATCGCCAGAGTGGCCATCAATATGATACTTGACAAGAAAAAAATCACGAGGCGCCACCGGGGACAAATCAATGAGGAGGTTTGGAGTGATATCCCCGAGCCGTCTGTTGAGAACGACTTGGAGATCCCCGAAGAGGCTTTGCTTAAAATGATTGAACGCCTGACACCTGTCAAGCGGAGTGTGTTCAACATGTACTGTATCGATGGGTATTCGCACAAGGAAATAGGATCCCTCCTTGGAATCTCCGAAAACGGATCCTCATCGATCCTGTCAAAAGCCAAGAAGGAACTGTCCTCAATGTTGACCGAGTATATTAAAACAATGGATTATGAGAGACTGGACTGAGCTGTTCAAAGATAAGTTGCAAGGAACAAGGCTGACCCTTCCGGAAAATGACTGGGAGGTAATGAGTGGCATGCTCACCCGCCATATCAGGCGGAGAAGGATCCAGAAGGGCATGTTCATCGTATCCTCGGCCGCGGCGATATTGGTCGCCGCGCTTATTCTCGGACATCGGCAAATACAAGAAGACATGACTCCCGAGAGAAGAATCGCCGGAGTCGAGGAAGAGTCGCATGCCGATTCGAATGAAAGCGTGATATATGACGCTCCGGAAACAATTCCTGTTAGATATCCTGTTGGGAAGAGTGTCCTGGCAGAACGGGAACCTGTTGAGCAAGAATCGTTTGACGAGACGCCGATCTATACCATGACCCAGCGGGACACATCCGGAAAAGATTCTTCAGTAGTTGATGACAGTCCTGTCAATAACGAGGAAGGAAGATGGACGTGGGTTGATGCGGAAGAAACAACACGGGGAAAAAACATATTGTTCGGACTGTCCAGATCTTTGTTATCATCTACCATCCTGCGTTCAGAGCCCACGTCAATCATCCAAAACACAACTATTATCCCGGACAATGCTCATCATAGTGACGCGGAAACAGATGAGAACAATCCGGACAATGGCGATAAGGACCATATCCAAGCCATTATTCCGGGGAATCAAAACATGCCGATGGAACTGAATCATACCCAGTATGAGCATAGTTATCCTTACACTCTGGGTATTTCCGTAGGGTTTCCGCTGTCAGAGAAGTTGTTCCTCACCTCCGGCCTGGACTACTCATACTGTTTGTCCAGGATCACTTATTCAGACAACTCGAAGGCGGACCAGAAAGCTCACTACTTAGGAATTCCTTTGCATCTGGATTGGATAATCATCAGAAACGACAAACTGTCCATCTATGCCGGAGCAGGTGCGGAGGCTTACAGATGCCTTTTCGCGCAGGTTGGCGCCTATCAAAGGATCAAGGACAGGAACATCTATTATTCAGCCATTTGCCTCGCGGGACTGAAATATGAACCTGTACGAGGCGTGGGTTTGTTCTTGGAACCACAATATTCTTATTCGATTCCGGTGAAGGATCCGCTCATCCGCTCAGCCATCACCGATTCCCGCGACCTTTTCAATGTCAGGGCCGGAATAAGCTTCCGTTTCTAAAGCCGGCCGTTATTTGTAATTGCCTAATACTGAATGTATTGCTCCGTGGCGCATGGTAGAATCTACCATGCACCTTCAGTTAATTGCTTATTACTTAGCCACTTCCCGAAAACGCCCTTTTGTTAGTTTACCAGAGTCAACGGCCCCGCCTTGGAATTGCCGGGTCAAATCAATATCTTTGTCTTATAAACAAACTATTGAAAAACTTCATATGGCCAGGAAAATCAAATACGACAGCAGGGGAATCGCGCACATTTATCAACGCGGATTCAATATGTCTGTTATTTTTTACTCAGTCAAAGACATCCTCGTTTTCTACACCCTCCTTTACGAATTAAAAAAGAAGTACAAGATTACCGTTCTGGGAATCGTGTTTATGTATAACCACTACCATTTGCTAATTAAGGCCAAGTCACAAGAAGTGATTTCCTGTTTTATGCGTGACCTTGAGACAATTTACTCAAAGGAATTCAACAAAGACGCTGGAACAAAAGGGCCTGTCTTTATGCCTAGGTATGGTCTGTCTAACAAAAAAATGGACAAAAAGCAAAGAGAGGCAGCAGCCTACCTGTACAATAATCCTGTTGAGAAACAATTATCAATCAATGCGGTAGGTTACAGATGGAATTTCCTGGCCTATGCGAAGTCTGACCACCCTTTTTCGGAAAAGCTAGTGGTTAGAAAGGCATCGGACAAGCTGAGAAAATGTCTTCAGGAAGTTAAGTTCATGTTCAATCATAATGCTTTTCTCAACTATACCATATTAAGAAATTGCTTTAACAGGCTTTCACGGGAAGAGGGCAACCAACTAATTGATTTCATAATCAGCACCTACAACGTGGTGGATTACAATGAGACAATCCGCCTTTATGGTTCTTACGAGAAAATGTTGACTGCTTTTGACTCAAACACCGGGAACGAACATGATCTGAAGGAAGAGTACTCAGACATGTCTTATAAAGGATATGTCAGTTCAATTCACGCCTTGTCAAATGATTACGGATTCATAAACCCGAAAAAAGTCCTTCAATTGAGTGAAAAAGAAAGGCGTCTCCTGTCTAGAAGATTAGCCAACCAACTTCAGGTCTCGTTATTCATTGCGGAGACACTCCTGCATATCTACCTACCTCAACCGAAGCGTTTTTCCTAACTAAATGATAATGAATATATTATCTTATAATGCATGGTAGATTCTACCATGCACCTTCGGCTAATTACTTATTACTTAACCACTTCCCAAAAACGCCTCTTCTGTTGTCTTGAAATAAAACAATGCCTTAGAGCATTTCCAAGAGGCGGGCGATAAGGAAACCGAGATAGTTTCCGACGGCATAGCCTACGACACCTACTGAGAGGCCGCCAGCCAGCACTGACTTGTTTTTCATAGCCGCTGCCATCATCGGAACGAAAGGTGGCGAGCAGATGTACGCCACAGAGCTGACCGTCATTGTGTCCGCATCGACCTTCAGCGGTTTCGCCGCAAGCACTTCCAGGAAGAGAGAGAAGAATATCACGAATGTCAGGTAACCCAGCATATGCAAGCTGCCACTTATGCTGAGCGACCGCAGGTCAGCCATCGAAGCCACCACAACTGAGAACACATAGATGCAGTACATCCCGATGTCGTAGCCATGCTTACGCTTCTTGAGCGGCTTCCAGAAAGAGGCCGCAATTCCGAGAGTGGTCAGGCTCAGGATCAAGACAGTCATGAAAGCGCTGGAACCGGCAAGAAGACCCAGCCCGGCGGAAACGCCGATAATCAAGGCATCTACGGCCAGGAGGACGCCAGCGTCCCGAAGACCCTGCTTTGTGAATAACCCCTTGAATGGCTGATCTTTATCCGTTCCTTCGACCTCTTGATCTTCATCACTTGTCTCCACGGGCAGCCAGCGGCGGAACAGTCGGATTCCCACGGATAGCAGGAAAGTCAGATACAGGAAACTGATGGCCATGTCAAACGAATTCAAGAGGATGAACGTCTCCTCGGGAACATCCAGCATCACCTTTAGGGAGGCCAGATTGATGGTTCCTCCGGTGTAGACCCCGGTCAGCATTCCGCCTATCTTCGCTCCGTCCTGCATGTTCCTCCCGAACAAGAAATAACCAGCGAGGACCGAGAGCGTCACGGCGGCCAGGCCTAACAGGAGAGCGAACAACTGGCTTCTAGTTTTGCTTCTTTGGAAGGTGCATGAGAACAGCATAAGCGGAATGGCCAGCGGGACCGTGGCGCTGGACAGAACCTCTTGAATACCAGCCATTCCGGAAGGATGGAACAGATTCCCGAATATGATTCCAACGATGTAGAGGATCAGCACCGGTCCGATCTTGTCCAACAATGGGAAACGTCTGCACAGCCATAGCACACATGCCGGGCTGATAAGGAAAAAGATGATGACCAGGATGTTGCCGATCATTGTTGGTTAATATTAAGTGAGATGCCTATTCCGTAAAACACATGCGGTTTGTCAAATATATCAATTTTTCAGTTTTTCATAAACTTCTTCCGGTACGATTCAAGAAGGCGTTTTTCGGAAGTGATTAAGTGATAGGTAGTTAATTAAAGGTGCATGGTGAAATCTACCACGCACCTTAAGCCAATTGATTAAATATTAATCAGTTACAAAAAAACGCCTTACCTACCTGAAGATATTCATGACCTGAACGCAGGCGCGGGCGTCGTGCATCGGGAACATGCGGAAAGCGATGGTGCCCACAGAGTCGTTGAGATGCTCCTTGATGTAGTCCCAAATACGCATGGCATAGTCAGCTCCCTCAGGGACGCTCTGATACTTCCAGGCACACAGGTTGGCGATCAAGGCCTCGGCCTGAACCCACGGAACCATCTGGTTGTCAATCTCTTCGTCAGCATCTTTGCCATACACCACAAAGCCCTCTCCACTCATTCCGTCCATTCCTGACTTGTAAAGCTGGAGGCAGGTGTCTTTCACATGGTTGATCACATCCATGTCACAGATGGCGTAGGCGGCGTCAAGGATTGACCAAGAGGCTTCGAGATCCACTCCGTACATGCAACCGGAAGGGATCAGGTTCCAATCCTTGCCGAAACGAGGCTCGAGATGACCGGTCTGTGGATTGAAGAACTCACTGACCATCACATCGATAAGATCAGCGATCACTCCACGTAGAGAAGGATCCCTCCAAACCCTGTAGAGATTGGAGTAGCTCTCGAGAAGGTACAGGTGAGAGACCGCGAGACGAGACTCGTCTTTCACGTTGAAATCCCTGGTAAGGGCCTCCTTGTAACCTCCAAGTGTTAGGTCATGGAACTCTTTCTCGACAATCTTGTAGAGGTTGATGGCCTGCTTGAGAGACTCCTCGTCTTTCGTGGCCCCGTAGAACTCACTCAACGCGTAAATCGCGAGAGCCTGGTTGCTCAGGATGGCGTCGGTGTCTTTCTTCTCGCCCCAAGAGTCGACGTAGACAAAAGCTCCGCCGTACTTGTGGTCGATGAAATGCTGGATGAAATAATCTTTGCCGTTCATGGCCGGCATCAGATATTCCTTTTTCCGGAACAACCTGTAGGCGTTGGAGAAAGCCCAGATTATACGCGCGTTAAGCTGCTCCTCCCTGTCGGCGTCCTTGTCGGCGGCAAGCCCCTCGGCGATCTTCCCATAGAAGCCGCCTCGGGGATCTTGCATGCCGGACCAGAACTTGAGGATGTCCCACTCAAGGACTTCCCTGACTTCTTTCAAAAGAATGTCTGTTCTTCCTGTCATGACGACTGTATTTAGGTTTTACAGCGTCTTGATGTGGATGTTGCGCCAACGTACCTTGATGCCGCCACCATCGTGGATCTGGAGGCAGATCCTGCCCCTGCCCTTACCGATAGCCTCGTCGGTGATGTCGGTCATAGGCTCACCGTTGAGCCAGGACTGGAGATGGTCGCCTTCCAGACGGATGCGCATGGTGTTCCAGTCGCCATACTTGAGGATGTTCTCCTTCTCGTCAGGAATCTGGTAAAGCCAGCCGCGGCCGTATGACTCGTAAACTCCACCGGTATCGTGGTTCGGCGGGGCCACCTCGACCTGCCAACCACTGACCTTGACACCTTCAGGAACAATGGAACGGATGAACACACCCGAGTTGCCGTCGGCGAACTGCTGGAATTCAAGTGAAAGATCGAAATTGTAATAATATCCCTCAGTTCCGAAATAGCCATAAGCCTTGTCGGGACCGCTCTCGCAGACGAGATTACCCTCATCGTCGACATACCACAGCTCAGTGCCGTAGTTAATCCACCCAGTGAGGTCCTTTCCATTGAAGAGATCCTTCTCAACCGGCTCGGGATCAGGAAGCTCCTTAATCTTGACATTCCTGAACCAAGCAGGATAACCATGGTCCTGGAGGCAGATGTGACCGGTCGGAGACATGCCGTACTCGGTGCAGTCCGCCCACTTGCCGGCAGCCTTACGGGCGAACCAATCCTCGCTCCAGGCGTCGAACTCGACGGTAACCTTCCCGTTCAGGAGATAGGTGACGTGGCCGTTGTCAAAGATGATCTCGCTCTGGTTCCACTCGCCGGCGGGCTTGAGGTCGCGTTTGTCGAAGTCAGGAACATACATGGCGTAGTCCACGGCGCACCTCTGCCAAGGCTCAAGAACGTAGCCGTCGTTCATCTCAGTGAAGTTATCATCGTCAATCAGCTGATATTCAGGACCTGTGACATAAGGGACCTTGAGGACGGGATTCTCGACGACATGGTACATCACGCCGCTGTTGCCGCCCTTGCTGATCTTCCATTCCCACTTGAGGTCGAAGTTGGTATATTCTTTCTCGGTGACGATATATCCGTTAGCGTCGCTTCCGCCTCCATCCGCCTGGATGGTGCCATCAACGACAGCCCAGGGGCCAGTGAGTTCCTTCCCGTTATAGTCTCTCCAACCATTAAGAGTCTCACCGTCGAACAGAAGTTGCCATCCCTCGGCTTTTTCCTTGGAAGTCAACGTGTTCTGCTTAGGGGAGCAGCTTGCCAGAGCAAAAGCGGCAATCAACGTCGCCCCAGTCCAATAAATAAACTTTCTCATATCTTTTGTTATTAGAATGAAACAATTGTCAAATCGCGAGTATCCCCATGATCATGAAGAACAATATGATCAGAAGGACCACTGACAACGTGACGCAGCCACAGCCGCATCCGATGCCTTTTTTGGCGCCCTCGGTGAAGCCCCGATCCCCTTCTCCGCTACGGGAGAACAAGAGACCTATGATGCCTCCTACCAATGCGCAAGTCAAGATGAATTTCAGCATAATGAACAAATTTAATACTTTTCCTCACTATTTCAATAGTCCCGCCGAATTGTTATCTTTGTGAAAGGATAAAAAACTCTTAAAACATGTTCTCAAAAGATATCTATATCGCCAGAAGAAAGGCTCTGATCGAGAAGATGGCAGCCACCGCTCCTGAAGGGAAACGCGGTATCGCCTTGTTTGTCGGAAACGTGGAGGCGGCGGCCCAGTACAAGGATAACGCCTACAAATTCAGGCAGGATTCTTCTTGGCTGTATTATTTCGGTTTGGACGAGCCCCGCTACGGAGCCGTGATCGATTTGGACAACGGGGAAGAGACAATCTATGCCGATGACGTCGAGATCGGGGATATAATCTGGATGGGTCCCCAGCCATCAGTGGCATCCAAGGCGGCTGAGGTCGGTGTCGGGAAATCAGCATCCTATGGAGCTTTGAGCGTGGCTGTCACGAAGGCCTTGGCCACAGGCAGGAATATTCATTTCCTCCCGCCGTCGAGATATTACAACACCATGAAACTGGCCTCCCTGACAGGGATTCCGGAGGAGCTTGTCGGAAAGGTGGCCCCGATAGCCGAGGATGGCGGACGTCACGCTTCCGAGGAACTTGTCAAGGCGGTGATCTCGATGAGACTTGTCAAGGAACCATGTGAGATTGAGCAACTTGACGATGCCGGAGCTCTTGGACAGGAGATGCACTCCATCGGTAGGGACAACATAAAGATCGGGATAGTTGAGCAGGATATAGTCGGAAAGATGGAGGGGCTGGTGCTCCAGAAAGGATGGGGTGTCTCCTTCCCGACCATCTTGACGCAGCATGGAGAAACCCTTCACAACCACCTCCACGACAAGATAGTGGAGCCGGGCAAACTGATGGTCATCGACGCCGGAGCCGAGAACAACATGCACTATGCCTCCGACTTCACGAGGACTTATCCGACCTCAGGGAGATTCACCACGAAACAAAGGGAGATTTACCAGATAGTCTGCGACTGCAACGAGCTGGCTTTCAGCTTGACAAAGCCGGGTGTCGCCTACAGGGATGTCCACCTCGCCACCGCGCGGAAGATGCTTGAGGGACTAAGCGCCCTAGGCCTAGTGAAGGGAGACCTCGACACCATGGTCGCCGAGGGCATCGCCGGCTTGTTCCAACCCCACGGCCTTGGCCATAATATGGGTCTGGATGTCCACGATATGGAGGATCTCGGTGAGAACCTCGTGGGCTACGATCCGGATCAGAAGCGCGCCAACCAGCTAGGCCTCGGAAGCCTTCGAATGGCACGCAAACTTGTCCCTGGCAATGTCATCACCGATGAGCCGGGAATATACTTCATCCCCGCTCTTATCGAGAAGTGGAAGACGGAGGGAACAGGGAAAGGATTCGTCAATTTCGCCAAGCTGGAGTCCTATTACGACTTCGGCGGCATCCGCCTGGAGGACGATGTCCTGGTGACCGAAGATGGAGCGAGGCGTACCGGACCTAACCGACTGCCTATCCAGCCTGACGACGTGGAATCGGCGATGTCGTGATGTCGGTAGTCATCATCATATTGGCCGTGCTGGCCGGAATCATCGGGATCGCCGGGAGCATTCTCCCAGGCCTTCCCGGACCTCCGATCAGCTGGGCCGGACTGCTTATCCTTTACCTCTGGGGCAATGGAACCAACGGAGCCGGCGACCCGATATCCACTAAGTTCCTCCTGATCTGGCTGGCCATCACGATTGTGGTTTGCATCGTTGACTATGTGGTCCCGGCTTATTTCACCAGGATCACAGGAGGCAGCAAAGCGGCCGGACGAGGCGCCATAATCGGACTTATTGTCGGGATGTTCGTGCCTCCGGTGGGAATAATCCTGGGGACACTCGGAGGAGCTTTCCTGGCCGAGTTCCTGGTGTCCAGGAAAGACGGATGGGAGTCTTCAAAATCAGCCATAGGGGCCCTTTTGGGCTTCTTTTTCGGCACCGGAATCAAGCTTATAGCCAGCGGTTTGATGATGTACTACATAATAGTATTCATCAGATGAGTGACACAAGGCATCAGGCTTTCCTATCCGAGCTCAAGGGTATCCTCCCGAAAGACAGCATCTACACTGACGATTTGAGATGTCTCTCCTGGGGAACGGACGCCGGTTTTTACAGACTCATCCCAAAGATTGTCATCCGCTCCGGGAATGAGGAGCAAGTGTCAAAAGTCTTGTCACTGGCCAGCCGCATGAAGGTGCCGGTCACTTTCAGGGCAGCCGGGACAAGCCTCTCAGGCCAAGCCATAAGCGACTCTGTCCTTCTTGTGGCCGGGAAGAATTGGGAGAGATTCAACGTGGATCCGGACAGCGGAAACGTGACTCTGGAGCCGGGAATAGTCGGAGCCAGGGTGAACGCCATCCTCAAACCATACGGACGTGAATTCGGACCGGATCCGGCTTCAATCGGATCATGTATGGTGGGCGGAATCGTGATGAACAACGCCTCCGGAATGAGTTGCGGCACACACGCCAACTCGGACAAGATGATGATCTCGGCCAGGATGGTTCTTCCTGACGGGACTGTCCTCGACACCGGTGATGAGGATTCTAAGGCCGCTTTCCGCGCCAGCCACCCGGAGTTTCTCAAGGCGATAGCGGATCTCCACCAAGAAGTCATTTCCAACCAGCGACTTACAGACAGGATAAAGCATAAGTATTCCATTAAGAATGTCACTGGGCTCAACCTGCTTCCACTCGTGACTTTCGACGACCCGTTCGACATCATGGCCCACTTGCTTGTGGGATCGGAAGGAACACTGGCTTTCTTGAGCCGGGTCACGATGAGGACTCTTCCGCTCACCCCATTCAAGGCCAGCGCCATGATATATTTCGGATCGATAAAAGAGGCCGCTGAGGCAGTCGTGGCGATGAAACGGGACGGAGGAACTATCATACGGGCCGCTGAATTGCTCGACAAGAGATCGCTGATGTCGGTCTTGGATCCGATGCTGGAAAAGTACCCGGACAAAGACCTCACAGCCGTGCTGACCGAGACCACTGGATCTTCCCCGGAAGAACTGGAGTCGAATATCTCATCGATAGTCTCTTCATTGGAAGGATTCGGGGTGTTGTCCGCTTCGGGACAGCCTGAGTTCACGAGCGATCCGGAGACTTACTCTAAATACTGGGCGATCCGTTCCGGAATATTCCCATCCGTCGGAGGCATGAGGCGCCAAGGCACTACTTGCCTCATCGAAGATGTGGCATTTCACATCGAGGACCTTCCAGAAGCGACAGTGGATCTGTCCAACCTATTGGACAAGCATGGATATGACGACTCCTGCATCTACGGTCATGCCCTTGAGGGTAACTTCCACTTCATCATCAACCAGTCCTTTGACTCCGAGGCCGAGGTTAGACGGTACGAGGAGATGATCCGGGATGTGGCGGGAATAGTTGTCGGGAAATATGACGGCTCCTTGAAAGCCGAGCATGGGACCGGCCGTAACATGGCTCCTTTCGTGGAATACGAATGGGGGTCTGAGGCCTTCAAGGTCATGGAAAGGATTAAGGAAATCTTTGACCCTGAGGGGATTCTCAATCCTGGCGTGATATTCAACAAAGATCCCGGATGCTTTCTTAAGGATTTCAAGCCGCTGCCTGTCCTGCCATATGGAGAGAAGATAAACAAGTGCATCGAATGTGGATTCTGCGAGGTTAATTGCGTTTCGTGTGGCCTCACCCTGTCTTCGAGGACCAGGATAGTCGCCCGAAGGGAAATCGCCAGGCTGGAGGCGGATCCACTGAAGTCCGAGGCCGACAGGGAACGTCTCGCGAGACTTCTCAAGGAGTATTCCTATCTGGGAGATGAGACTTGCGCTGCGGACGGGCTCTGCTCGATGTCTTGCCCTATGGGTATCGATGTCAGCGACATGACTCACTTGATCCGTGAGGAGAAAACACCCCAGGGGTCTTTCAAAAGAAGGGTCTGGTCACTAGCCGCTGATCATTTCCCGATCGTGAAAACCGGTGTCAGAACCGCCTTGGGGCTGGCTTCGGCCGGAGACGCCATCCTCGGAGACAAAGCCATGTCTTCCATAGGTAAAGGGCTCCACAAAGGCCTGGGACTCCCGCTTTGGACTCCTTCAACCCCGAAACCCTTCTCCCCTTCAAGTCATCCTAAGCGAAGCGAAGGATCCTTCAAAGTAGTGTATTTCCCTTCTTGCCTCAACCAGATGATGGGGCTGCCCCGACACGGGAGCGTGGCAGAAAAGCCGCTGGCGGAAGAGATGGTCTCCCTTCTGGACAAAGCGGGCTACGAGGTGATATTCCCGGAGAAAATGGAAAAGCTTTGCTGCGGGATGATGTGGGAAAGCAAAGGCATGGTCGATATTGCCGACAAAAAAACCAAGGAGCTGGAAGAAGCTCTCCTGAAGGCGTCTGAGAACGGCAGATGGCCTGTCCTATGCGACCAGAGCCCATGCCTTCACAGGATGAGGAAGAACATACGGTCGCTGAGACTTTACGAGCCCGCTGAGTTCATAATGACATTCCTCAAAGACCGTTTGGTTTTCCATCCGGACGACACTCCGGTGGCTGTCCATGTCACTTGCTCCACCAAGTTGATGGGGCTTTCGGGCACGATCATATCCCTGGCCAAAATGTGCTCGACAAATGTGATTGTGCCTGAGGAAGTCGGCTGCTGCGGATTCGCCGGTGACAAGGGCATGACTCACCCTGAGTTGAACGCATGGGCTCTACGTAAACTCAAAGACAGAGTGAAGGGTGCCAAAGCGGGGTATTCCAACTCCCGCACTTGCGAGATCGGTCTGTCCGGACACTCGGGAATCCCATATATGTCAATAGCGTATCTCGTTGATTCCCACACGACTGCAGGTGAATAAATAATAGATAATTGTTTTTTATTGATAATATCCCTAAATTTATTGGATTTTAGGAAAACGCGTAATGGCGGGAGGCAAAGGAAAATACTGGATAATCGGTCTGATCGGTTTATTGATCGGAGTCATCATCATGTCGCTGTTTGACACGGCGATGAACAAGACTTCGACCAATGAGTATTGCATGAGTTGCCATACCCATGAGCAAGCCGATCTTGACTGGAAGAAATCCCCCCATTACCTCAGCCACAGTGGAGTGATGACCGACTGTGCGGCCTGCCACCTTCCCCCTAAAGAGGACGGCCTCCTGAAATACTATATGACCAAGTCGAAAATGGGTGCAAAGGACATTTGGGCCAAATGGACCAAAGACACCGACAAGATCGACTGGGAGTCAAAAAGATCCCTGGAGAACGCCCGCAAGATCGTCTACAATTCCTCATGCGAGAAGTGTCACGTCAACCTCTTCCCGGAAGGCATCACCGATGATGGAATCATCGCTCACCTCCACTACGAGGAGAATGTGAAAAAGCTCGGGCTTGACTGCGTAAGCTGCCATCTGGATGTCGGCCATTACATGCCGGGATATGAGCATAAACGTCTGGAAGGCAAGGTTATAGAAGCCGATAATGGCCCTGTATACGAGACCCTCACGAGCGTGGATTCATTCTCCGACTTCACGGAGACCGTCCCCGGGACTAAAGCCGCGATCCGGATGATCGCCGTCCCTGGAGGAGAATTCACCATGGGAAGTCCGGATAAGGAACCGTTCAGGGATTCTGACGAGGGACCGCAAAAGAAGGTCAAGATCTCACCGTTCTTCATGGGTGAGGTCGAGGTGACCTGGAGGCAGTACTGGGCATTCTACAACGAGACCATGTCTGAGGGGCGCACCCCTCCTGAGACAATATACGCCAACAACAACCGTCCAGACGTGGACGCCATAAGCGGCCCCACGCCTCCTTTCGGTTTCCCGGATCAAGGCTGGGGAATGGGAGACAGGCCGGCCATCACGATGACCCACTATGCGGCCTCCACATTCTGCCAGTGGCTTTCCCTCAAGACAGGACGCCATTATCGCCTGCCTACGGAAGCCGAATGGGAATATGCCGCGAGGGGTGGCACAGAGACACCTTACTTCTTCGAGGGTAATCCTAAGAAGTATTCCGGACAAGGTTTCTGGAACAAACTCAAGGGAGCTGACACCACTATGATCGGCCGCTACATCGTCTATTCCGGAAACAGTACCGGAAAGACCCAGGAACCCTCGCAGATGCTTGCTAACCCGTTCGGGCTCAAGAATATGCTTGGTAACGTGATGGAGTATTGCTCGGATTGGTACGCCGCTGACGCCTATTCGAAGATGGCTGACGGGGTGGTTGATCCAAAGGGTCCCGCAAGTGGTGAGGAACATGTTGTTCGAGGAGGCAATTACGCGGATGACGCTTCGTTGGTCCGTTGCTCCAGCAGGGACCATACCGAGCATGACAAATGGCTGAAGACAGACCCGCAGAATCCCAAGAGCATCTGGTGGTACTCCGACATAAAGGGTATCGGATTCAGGGTGGTCTGCGATGTACCTGACAATATTGACACAAACAAATAAACACACTAGAATCATGAGCGACAACAAAATGGACAGAAGATCCTTCTTGGGCGCCAGCGCCAAGATAGGTGTTGTAGGAATGGTCGGTGGTAGCGCTTTGCTAGCCTCCTGTTCCGGCAAGAAAGAACCGAAAATCGTTCCCCTCAGGCAGCCAGACGAGTATTACGTCCCGGAACTCCCTGACAAAGCCATTGAAGGCAAGGAGCTTAAGGTAGGTGTCATCGGCTGCGGCGGACGTGGCTCAGGTGCCATCATGAACCTCCTCGACGCGGCGGACGGCATCACCGTCACCGCTCTCGGCGACACATTCATCGACCGTCTCTCCGGCTTGAAGGAAAAGCTGAAGGAGAGGGATCAGATTGTTCCCGACGACCACTGCTTCATCGGTTTCGACGCTTATAAGAAGGTCATCGACTCTGGTGTGGATATGGTCATCTGCACAACTCCCCCGAATTTCCGTCCTGTCCATTTCCAGTATGCCACCGAGAAGGGTGTCCACTCGTTCCTCGAGAAGCCGATCGCGGTCGACGCGAAGGGTTACCGCCAGATTATGGCGACCGCGAAGCAGGCTGAGGCCAAGGGTCTGAGCGTTGTCTGCGGTACTCAGAGGCACCACCAGCGTCCCTATGTGGAGGCTTTCCAGAAGATTCAGGAAGGTATGATCGGTGAGATCACTGGAGGTAATGTCTATTGGAATGGTGGTATGCTCTGGTACAAGGAGCGTCAGAAAGGCTGGACCGATATGGAATGGATGATCCGCGACTGGGTCAACTGGGAGTGGCTCTCCGGCGACCACATCGTCGAGCAGCACGTCCACAACATTGACGTCTTCAACTGGATGAACGGCTACAAGCACCCCATCAAGGCCACCGGTTTCGGAAGCCGCCAGCGCAGGGTCACCGGAGACCAGTTCGATAACTTCAGCATCGATTTCGAATATGAGAACGGTGTCCACCTCCACAGCATGTGCCGCCAGATAGATGGCTGCTCCAACAATGTCAGTGAGGAGGTTCACGGAACAAAGGGTTACTGGAAGTCTGCCGATGAGACCATCTACGACCTCCAGGGCAATGTCCTTTGGAAATTCGACGGTGAAGCGTCCAAGGCTCAGTTCAGCCAGGACAACCCGTATGTCCTTGAGCATGTTGACTGGGTCAACCACATCCGCAAGGGAACGGCTCACGTTGAGGCCGGAGAGTGCGGAATGTCAAGTCTCTGCGGAGTCATGGGTCGTGAGGCCGCCTACACCGGCCAGACCGTCGAGTGGGATGCTATCAGCGCCGCCGAGCTCGACCTTATGCCCGAGAAACTCGAGATGGGTAAGATGGATATGAGCATCTACAAGGTACACGTGCCTGGAACCGGGAAATAGTGAACTATGGATAGAAGATCATTCCTTAAGACATCAGCGATGGGTGGCGCCGCTGTAGCGGCGACATCCATTATCCCCGCTTGCGCCACTTCATCGTCAAAGTGTGGGAAGAAATCCAACGACGTGGCCCTCAATATCTCCTTCCAGGAGGGTATAGCCCCCGGGGAGACACTCGCCGAGAAACTCGACTTTATGGAGAGCCTTGGTGTGGTTGGTTTCGAGCCTGGCGGACGTGGACTTAAAGGCCGCGTGAAGGAAATCCAGGATGCCCTGAATGGCAGAAACATCAAAGTATCAGCCATCTGCGCCGGTTTTGGCGGGTTCATTCTCGCCGAGGATCCGGCAGTGAAGAATGAGTTCGACACCACCATGCGCGAGATTGTCGAGGCCGCTGGTGAGCTCGGTTCCACCGGTGTAATCATGGTTCCCGCTTTCAATGGCCAGAAACCTTGCTTGCCCCACACCCAGGAGACCCGCGACTATCTATGCGAGGAGCTTCACAAGCTCGGCGAATTCGCCAAGAGCTGCGGCACGACCGTCATCCTTGAGCCCCTCAACCGCAAGGAGTGCTTCTACCTGAGGCTCGTGGCTGACGCGGCGGCGATCGCCCGTGACGCCAACAGTGATGGTGTGAAGGTGATGGGTGACTTCTGGCACATGCAGGAGGAGACCTCCGATTACGGCGCCTTCATGTCAGCCGGCAAGCAGTATCTCCAGCACGTCCATATGGCCAGCCGCGGCAATCGCAAGATGCCCGGTGAGAACGGCGAGGTGGACAACTATGTGGATGGATTCCGCGCCCTCAAAGAGATCGGCTACGACAAGTACGTCAGCTTTGAGTGCGGTTGCGGAGGCGACAGGGCTACCCTTGTCACCGCCGCCGTCAACCTGCTCCGCGCGCAGTGGGAAGAGGCTTAGAAGGATTTGCTCAATCTAACCAGAGAGGTGCCCTGTCTGACCGACGGGGCATCTTTTTGTTCGAACAGAGGTACCAGGGAAGAAAGCCAGGTGAATGACAATCCGAAATCGCCCACCTTCAGCCCGAACTCGAAGGAGAGGCCATAGTCATCAGCCTTTACGGTGTGACTTACCGGCAATGTGGCCTTGAACCTGTGGCTATAGTAGCCGCCAAAGCCGAGATAAGCGGTATTCATATCTTTGCCTTGCATAAGTAAATGCACCGGCACGATCAGCTCGTTTCCCTTGTACTTCAGGGATGAGGAATACACATCCGCAGGGTCCGGATAGAGAGCGGAAGTGAGGGCGTACAAAGCCTCCGCCTTTAGGGCGAAATGACTGTGGTGCCCGAAGTTAAGTTGGGTGGACAGCCCGGCACCATAAGAGAAACCCCGCTTGCCGTCAAAGGCCGCGTCAGGGAAAGAAAACCCGGTACTTCCGGTGACCAGGGATAATCCGGGTTCGAGTATAGGACGACCGTCCCTATGCTTTTTAGCGACTCTTCCGGAAGACGCGAAGTTCTCGTCGGAAGCGACTTCCAAAGTCAGATCAGAAAGGTAGTCGGTAACCTTGTCCAACCCCTCATAATCAATCAATTCAGCGTCATCCTCGGGTTTGTGATAGGGAGATTTAAGGCCCGTATCCGCGGCGAGGGTGGGAATCTGCCTCTTGGCGAATCCTTCCGTGTCCGTGGCGGTCACGGGTGACCACTCGAAGTTCTTGAGCCTGAGGTTCAGTTTATCTGACTGAAGGATTTTACGGCCGTTCTTGATGGTCGATACTCCCCAAAGTGTCAGGCAGTTTTTGGCCCTGTACCATCCGACCATATCCACACTCATCATCAGGCGCACGTCGAGGCTGTCTTTCCCGATCATGCGGTCAGCCAGGGCGTTGGATCCGAAGAGGCCAAGCTCCTCAGCGTCGAATGCCGCTATGACTACGGTCCTCTTCAATTGGTCGCGGTTGGCGCACAGAGCCCTGGCGATCTCTATGAGAGCGGCCGAACCGGAGGCGTTGTCGTCAGCTCCGTTATATATCTCACCCTTCTTTATTCCGAGATGGTCGTAATGCGCTCCGACGACTATGTACTGGCTCTTGAGGACCGGATCTTTGCCTTCCAGCACAGCGACCACGTTTTTATAGGCCTTACCGTTTTTCTCGAAGGGCATATACCAATCATCATAGAACGGCTTCAGGCCCATAGACTCATATTCATTGACTATGTAAGCGGCGGCCTTGGCGGCATCTTCTGAGCCGGCAGCCCTACCCTTCAGGGAATCGGAGGCGAAATAATAGACGTGCCCGGTCAGACGCTCCTGCCTTGTTTGGGAGAACAAGGGTGCGCAGAACACGACCAGGGCAAGACATAATGAGAGTTTTTTCATCATCTGCTAATCATTGGTTTGTAAGGTTGCGAAGATAAGTATATTTCATCGTATATTTGTCATCAAAGATGATTATATGATTGAAGGACTTAAGGTTCTGGCATTTGACGCCGACGACACTCTATGGTCAAACGAGCCACTTTTCAGGGAAGCTGAGAGGAAGGTGGCCGAAAGACTTTCGGAATATGGCGATTTCGACTATATCTCTGACGAGCTCTATAAAGTTGAGTTCAAGAATATGGGGGATTATGGTTTCGGAGCCAAAGCTTATGTCCTGTCTATGATCGAAAACGCCGTCAACCTTACTGGAGGCAAGCTTACCGGAGACCAGGTGATGTACATTATAGACAGCGGCCGGGAAATCCTCCGGAACCCTGCCACTCCATTACCCGGTGTTGAACAGACGCTGGAGGTCCTGAAACGCGATGGCAGGTACGACCTTGTCATGATGACCAAGGGGGAGCTTCTCGACCAGGAACGGAAAATCGCCAGATCAGGCCTCTCAAAATACTTCAGCCACATCGAGATTGTCTCCAACAAGTCGCGAAAGGAGTATCTCTCTCTTTGCGACAGGCTACGTATCGACCCTGAGAACCTGATGATGATCGGAAACTCTTTCAAGTCAGACATCGAACCTGTCCTCCAGCTGGGCGGCTGGGGAATATATATCCCCTCCGAGACCCTTTGGAAGCTTGAGCACACAGAGGAGTTCGATCATCAGAACTTATTTAAAGTCAAGTCGTTCAAAGATATCATTAACATCCTGATATGACCCCTGAACGAATACTCGCGATAGTCCTAGACGTCGAGTCCAGTACTCTTTTATAGTTCTGAGCCTGTCATTTACGCTTAATCACAAAGCCGAACTCCGCGTCTGAGAAAACCCTGTCTTCCTCAAGGGGGCTGGGACCGCAGCTGTTGCCACCGAGACCGGTGTCAGCCGCGTCAAGGCAGAGCCAAGTGTCTCCAGGGGCAGGGAGCTCAAACTGATGAGGAGCCAGCATGAGATCGAGTGCGGAATATGGCAAGGCGCTGACAGACATCACCGGAAGGCCGAAATCGGAGCTCCGGAGGCTGTTGACGGCAGCCTCAAAGAGAACGCCTCTTCCCCCTCTTCCAGCTAGGGAGACCCAGCGGACTTGCTCATGATTAGCCATATCCTGAGGCTTGGTGTAGTTCTGTACCTGATCCGCCACAGTACTCGCATACTTGCCGACGAAAGCACAGGTGTAGCGATCGGAGTAATTCTCCACAGGACCCCTGCCGTAATAGGTGAGACCAGAGAACGACTCGGGAACTTTCATGACATACCCGAGACGTCCCAGGGGCAGCTCCGGCTTGTCGGAAGTGATCTTGGAGCGCATGGAGATAGTGCCTTTACGGTCGACAGTCCAGACAACATGGGAGGTGAATGTGATGACATTCAAGCTGTCAACGTCCTCGACAATAGAACAGCTTGGAGATGCGGTACTGCCTTCGAGATGAGCCCCGTTGGGAGCCTTTGAGACTATGTCGAAAGAAACCTTGACGCAGCCGTTCTCTTCGCTGACATCCATTCCGGAAGCGGTGTGCTCAAGATTATGGAGCCCATTCTCAAACCATCCGCGGACTGCCCAACCATCGTTATTGATGATGGCCCTGAAAGCATTGAGCTTAGGTCCCTCACCAGGAACGAAGACATCTTTCCCGTGATACAGAAGCCTGGCTATGGTTCCGGTGGAGGAATCAAATTCAGCTTTGAAACGGCGCCCCTTGACTATGAGGTTGCCTGTATTCTCGTCCGTGAAGCTCTTAGGCGGGCGGGTGGTGCCTGGATCCTTCGCTTCGCTCTGAATTACAGAAGGGAGAACCATCTGGTCTTCGCAGACCTTATAGCCTTTTTCCGCCCAGAACATATCCTCCTTAAGGGTGTAACTGACGTTAAGATAGCACTCCTTGCCAGTAGGCAGAGGGCCGACCTTTATCGCCTTGGTGACTTTCTCCCTAGGACCGATTCCGTCAGCGTCGAAAGAGCCTGTCCTAATCGGTTCACCGTTGGCTATGAGAGTCCATTCGGCATCGTAAGAGCAAGGCTCATAATAGTTCCTGTTGAACAGGCAAATCTCGACAGAACCCTCGGAAGCTCCTATCAATGAGGAATATAGATTCTGATAAACCTTCTTTACTTCCCAATATTGCGGCTTCGGGGAACGGTCTCCGTTGAGAACTCCGTTCATCACGAACTGGCCGTCATTGGGAATATCCCCGAAATTACCTCCTGACGCTAGATACTTGACCCCTTCGGGAGAATAGTTCCATAGAGACTGGTCCACCCAATCCCAGATGGCGCCTCCCATGAAGAAATTCGTGGAATCTATCGACTGCCAATACTGAGCGAAATTCCCTAGCGCGTTACCCATCGAATGGGCGAACTCATTGATGTGATAAGGATACTTCACATTGCCCTTTCCTTTCGCGACCCACTGTACCCACTTAACGCTAGGATACTGGCTGCAACCGATGTCGGAGATGTCGTTGTTGCGCTCATATTGGATAGGACGCATGGGGTCAATGGCCCTGGCCGCGGCATAGGTGTACTCAAAATTCTTTCCCGGACCGGCCTCATTACCCATACTCCAGATAATCACCGAAGGATGGTTGTAGTCAGAGGTGACCATCTCCACCATCCTGGCGACATGAGCGTCCTTCCACTCAATAGGATGGGAAAGGGAGGCGTCCCCGTAACGATAATGATGGCTCTCGATATTAGCCTCATCCATAAGGTAAATCCCGTACTTGTCGCAGAGATAATACCAATAAGGAGCGTCGGGATAATGGGAGCAACGGACGTGGTTGATATTGGCCCGCTTCATGAGCTTGATATCCTCCTCCATCACCTCGCGGGTGACCGCATGGCCCATAGAAGGCTCAGTCTCATGACGGTTCACTCCACGAAGTTTCACCGGCTTCCCGTTAAGGTAGAAATACTTCCCGGCAATGCCGAACTCGTCCTCTTCAGCGGAGGTTTCCTTAATGCATACCTCACGGAAACCGACGATGGTCGAGAATATGTCAAGCGTCTTCCCGGAAGCGTCTTTAAGCTCACCGACAAGAGTATAGCGGTGGGGAGCCTCGGCGGACCAGGCTTTCGCGTCCGGATATTCCAAGACACAGGAAGGCTCCTGTGAATCGAACTGGGCGACAAGCTCGTTCTCGTCGGAGTAGAGGGTGTTCTCATAAAGACGGTACGTCAAGGTCTGACCTTGAGCGGCACCCTTCACCTCAGCGGTAACATTAAGGGAAGTCATTGAGGGCGTGACCTTTATATCCCGGACAGACACCACAGGTTTGGCCTCAAGGGCAACCTCCCTGAATATTCCGGGAAGGCGGAACATGTCCTGTGCCTCGAGATTGGAACCGTCAGAATTGCGGTACACCTCAACCGCGAGGATATTCAAACCTGACTCCAGATACTCGGTTATGTCAAACTGGGCGAGATTACGGGAGTTCTTCGAGAAACCCACATAGTGACCGTTGACCCAAAGATAGAAGAAGGAATCCACTCCGTCGAAATTGACGTAGACCTTCTTGTCTCCCCAATCCTCAGGGACCTCGAAGGCCCTGCGATAGGAACCTACCTCATTACGGGCCTTGTACATCGTCCATTCCACAGGAGGCTCGCGCATAACTCCGAGCTTCCAATCTCCAGGCTTGACCTCTTTCCACCAAGGGACATTGACATTGACATAGATCGGAGTTCCATAGCGCTGGCCACCGTCCTCCTCTATTCCTACGATATTCCAGTTGGAAGGCACAGGGATGACATCCCAATTGGAGTCGTCGAACTCTTTCTTGAAGAAATCCAATGGCCTCTCCTCCGGATTAGGCACCCAGTTGAACTTCCAGTCCCCATCGAGGGTCATCCAAAGAGAACTGTTCTCAGGAAGGACCTTGCGTGCGGACTCAACGTCCTGGAAAGAGAAAAACCATGCGTGCGGGGCTTCTTTGTTCAACCCGAGATACTGGGGGGACTGCCACTCCTCGCCCGTAGGGGCGTCCTGACGCCCGTAAAAGAAACCGGAAAGAATGGCTGTCAAAAACAGAAATGTCCTCATAACTTGTTATTTGTCAGTCTCAACGATAAGATCCAAATCCTCATCAAGGGCAGCCTTGAGATCACGGCCACCGGATAGAACCTTGCAGAGGCTGACCTCTTCTCCCTCTATCTTCTTGACCCTAAGCCTGGCGACCTGGGTACGGGCTTCCTTGCCTCCGATAAGCCTCTTGGTGTAAATGGCGAAAGTCTGACCTTCATGCAGCCCCTGAGCTGAACCGAGGTCGATGTAGACTTGTTTCTGTTTGTCGTTCTTTATGCCTCCACGCTCTATAATCTCGCAAGTGAGGGGGTACATCCCGTCGAAGAACTTCATCACAAGACTGGAGAGCCTGTTTATGGCGTTCTCAACAGCCCTCTCGGGAGAATTGACCCAAGACATGTCCGACTCTGATATCTTGAAAGAAGGACTGGCTATGACCTCATCGGTCATGGCGTCCTTGACATGAAGGGTGACGGAAAGCAACGCCCTGTAATACACTTCGGTGCGGGTCTTCTTGACTTTCTCGCCATCTTTATTCTTCTCCTCGTACTCTTTGACCTCGTTCTTGGTGGTCGTGGAGATATTGTTCAAAGTGGCGTCGACATATATCGAGCCAGGAGTCTCCACCTCAGACTTGGTCAACGGCCCATCCACAACCCGGAGCCTGTAGGCATCTGTCATACCTTTCAGGATGGCTGAGCGGACAGCGCCCTGATAGCCTTCCATCTGCTTCGAGGTCTGGCCGGTGAGGACAGCAGTGGCGATCTCGCCAATCACGGAGCCGGCGCTCTTGTCAGCCTTCTTATGGGTATATTCCAAATTGTTCATCGAAGCGATGATGATAGGATTCCTGTCGTCATCCTGGGAGAACACGCAGACACTTGCCAGCATCATAGCCACCACTGTGGCGAAAAACATTTTGACATTCATATCATGAGAAATTCTTGATGATACAAATATAGATATTAATCGTTAAATTTGGGATATGAAAAAGCTTATACTCCTTGCCGCTCTGGCGGTCGCATTAGCGCAAGGCGCCGATGCCCAGACAATCGATCTCAAGAACACCAACTACTTGTCTCCTTATGTTTTCGGACATAACCTGGAGCACACCCGGGCCGCGGTCAATGGTGGTTTGAGCGCCCAGATGCTCCGTAACCGCAAGTTCGCGGGAAAGCCCTCAAAAAATGAAGGTGTCGCCGCTGATTGGAAAGGGATAGGAGAGAAAGTTTTATATATCACCAACCGTAGAGGCTACACCACCCATATCGGGAATCCCGGAATGTCCCGCGGTAACGAGCTCAATTGCCAGAGTGTCCAGAACCTGGTGGAAGGACAGGTGGCAGGAATATACCAGGAAGACCTGTTCTTGAAGAAGGGGGAAGTGTACCAGATGCGGATTGTGACTAAGGTCTCCGCACCTGTTTCTCTCAAGGTCGAGCTGACCGACCGGGACGGGGAAAAGGTTTACGCCACCAAGGTATTATCACTGGAACCAGCTGATGATTGGGTAGTTAGTGAATTTGAAATGGTTCCCGCCTTAAGCGACAAGACCGCTTGCGTCAGGTACACTTTCAATAAGATGGCGGAAGTGATATTCGGAGCCCTGTCAATGATGCCCAAAGACAATTTCCACGGGATGAGAAATGATGTGGTGGCCAGTTTCAAGTCCATAGGTCCGAGGATCATCCGCTGGCCGGGTGGCAATTTCGCTGGAGAGTACCGTTGGAAAGACGGGCTCCTGCCAGTCGATCAAAGAGGCCCTCTACAGGCGGCGACCGAGATCGAGACTCAACCGTACACCTACGGATTTGATTTCCATGAGATAGACACGGACGACTTCATCGCCCTTTGCCGGGAAGTCGGCGCGGAGCCGATGATCACGATAAATATAGCATGGAGCTCTCCTGAGGAAAGCGCCCAGTGGGTGGAATACTGCAATGGAGGAGAGGACACGGAGTACGGCAGGATAAGGGCTGAAAGAGGCCACAAGGAGCCGTACAACGTGCGTTTCTGGTCACTTGGGAATGAGATGGGCTATGGCCATATGGAAGGGCCTAACGGACCTGAAGGCTATGCCGAGATAGCCGGGAAACATGCTGACGCGATGCTGCGAGAGACGCCTGATCTGGAACTTTGCTCTTCCGGACCGTATCCGAATGACACCTGGGCGAAGCATTCCGCCGCACCGCTCGCTGACAAGGTCAGATTCATTTCCCTTCATCACTATGCCGGAGGAAGCAAGCATTTCACCACACCTGAGGACATCAAGAAATCTTATGAGGAAATCACAGCTTCTTTCCAGGGGAATATTAACCTCGCGAAGAGGATGAGGGAAAGCCTCAACGCGACCGGGAAAGACCTGCACATCTCTTTTGACGAGTGGAACCAGTGGTATTCCTGGTACCGTCCGTCCTGTGTCTCTGAAGGGATTTACACCGCCAGGACCATGCATTTCTACATCAACGAGAGCAGGGCTCTTGACATCCCGATTGTCTGCTACTTCCAGCCGATCGGAGAGGGTGCGATACTGATCACATCGGAGGGAAGCCGCCTCACGGCCAATGGCCAGATGTTCGCCATGATGAAGGCCCACCAAGACGGAAAGGTTTGCGAGATCTCGGATGACGAAGACTACTCGACCGCCGCTACCATCAAGGACGGTGTCCTGACAATCACCCTGATCAACTCCAACTACGATTCGGAGAGGGAGTTCTGTTTCGCTTTGAAGGGAAAAGTCCTCGACGCGACTTTGTATTCCTCAAAGGATGTCACCCCTCACAGCTTCTTTGAGGAAACACCGCTGGAGGTAAAAGCAGGGAGGAAGGACATAAAGACTGTCCTCCCTCCTCACAGCGCCGCCTTGATAAGGCTGACTCTTGGAAAGAAATAGCCTGAATATCAACTACTTCTTATATTCAGAAAGCAACTTGGTCAAGTAGTCGATGTCGAAGTACTTGCTGTAATCCTTGGTGGGTACGGCAACTTCCTCTGACATCTCGACTTGGGTCTCGTTGTCATTGGCGATGGGGATGTCAGGTGTCACTCCCACGTCGATGTTCTCGCCCGCGAGAGTGTTGAGCCTCGCCCTGAAAGATGATATCTGGAAGCAGAAACCGTCGGCGGTGCACATGGCCTGAATCGCGCAAGCGCCTCCTCCTGAGGTCTCGCCCATCACGGGGACACCATTGTCCTTGAGCATCGAAGGGAACAGGTTGCCACAAGAGAAGGACATTCCTGAAGTCAAAACGGCGAAATTGAGATCGTAATGGACATCCTTGTCTTTGTCGTCGAAGACTCCGTCGAAGTTACGGTCCACCTCATATTCAACCAAAGACCTCTGTCCGGTCATGGCGTTGTCCTGGCTGATGTAGCTCTTATCCATGATAAGTGAAGTCATAGCCATCACGATATCGGCGGATCCGCCTCCATTGTTGGTGATGTCTATGATCAGGTTCTTGACCTCAGGATCGTCATTCGCCTTCTTCAAGGCGTCCAGGAATATCACCATGTCGTCCCCTTCCGCGTTCTCAACAGTAGGCATAGGGCCCTTGCCCTCGTAATAATCCTTCCAAGCCTTCTCGTTGCGGCTATTGAAAGAATCAAAAACGCAAACGGCGGTGTTTCCCTTCTTGATATAAGTGTTATTCTCGCCGTAGGCCTTTGGACGCTGGGTGTTGACCGCCAAACGGGACTGCATCATGGCCATCATCGGGGCTACCGCCTGCATAAGGGACATCATAAGGGGCTGATGGGCCGCGACAGTCCTCTGATATTCAGACAGGAGGGTGGCGTATTCATTATTATCGGCATTTCCGACAGCGTATGACATCACCTCCATTGAGGTATGACCGTCGAAATAAACACCGGTGAGGCCGGTCATTCCAAGAAGATACTCCACCAAATTTGTTGAGTGGAGCAATTCCTTAATCTCTTTTCCCTCGGTGACATCCTCTTCCAGGGTCTTGTCAAGGCCCTTGGATCTGAGGGCATCATTGTGCATTACACGACCAGGATAACCATAGAAATTATCCATGGCGAAGCAGAGCTCCTTGTAATTAAAATCGGAGAGGGATGCCGAGCGTGTAGTCTTGGCAAGGATGGGCTTGTAGTAGTCCGGGTCTATCTCCGAGAGGCTCACCTCGTTGACAGAGGTGTTGACGACAACTTTCTCGCCGTTGAAACCCGTGTGGTGATAGTAGAGGTCCGTGTACATGTCGGCGAGGGTGGCGAAGGGGAAATACACGGCACCCTTCCCGTCAGCATGGATGTCAATCCCATATTTTCCCATGTCCAGGGTAGTCGTCACTTTGGCAGGGGTGTAGGTGACACCCTTGTAGCGGACGAAAGGCATGCCGTCATAGTAAACGTTAGCCATTCCGGGCTGCAGGAGCCCCATCTGGTTGGTGAAAGCCTCAAAGTCCTCTGAGACAAACACATCATTATTAATATTGACGACTGCGGTCGCGTCAGCGTTGGTCAGGGTGTACTCGCCGACACCGGTATGAGTCACGGTCATAGTAGAACCAGGAAGCACAATAGCCTGGAAATCAGACACTGAGATGTATGGGACATCTGGAAGGGCGTCGTAAAAACGCAGGGTCACCTGGGCGTCAGGTGTGACTTTGTAAACAACAGGGAATACCTTCTCTGTGTAAGAGCCGCCATCTGCAGGCTCATCCGCCACCTTGGTCTTGCCAAGACGAGTCTTGGGACCGCAGGAAACCAGCACGGCCACCATGGCGATAGATGATAGGAATACTTTTGTTCTCATATCTTTAACTAAAATAATTTGCGGTGTATTACTGAACTAATACACCGCAAATATACTAACAAAAATCTAATCCGCAATAGTTTTGGGATTATTCCACCTCAAAAGTCCACTCATAATGGACGGGTGAGCCATCTTCGGCGATTCCGTCAGCCACGGCGCGGAAACGGCCGGAATAACTCGGTGCGTGGAAAGAGACCCTGGACTGACTGCCGGCATCAACTCTCAGAGACGGGTCCCAGTAAAGCACCTGACGGAGATCGTCTCCCTCCCCTGCCGGCGGATTACCGTAGTACGCGACCGGATAGGAGACCCCCTTATATTCCAATACCCGGACATTGGACGGGAAAGTCAAGGCTGTGACATAATTCCTCTTGGTGATGAAATTGACGACTCCCGAATAAGAGACGGGGCCGCATGTGACCGCCTGCTGGTACACGTCAACATCCTCAATCAACATGGCGTCAAACTCCAGCAACATGTCCACATCGGAAATCACCACACCATCCATCATCACAAGCAGGTTTCCAACCCTTGTCTTGTAAACATCAGCGCCATCTAACACGGCAATCCGGATGATGTTCTTTCCTCTCTCCCGGTGAAGACTGAGAATGGGGATGATCTCAACCAACACTTCCCTCACGGTCGGGAACCTGGTGTAATTATCAAGATGGAAGCGCTTGAGAGAGGCGCTTTCCAAGAAAAGGTCTTCCCTGTGCCGCAACATTGTGGAGAGTGTGTCCAGCCTGAGTGCCCTCTCCCCCCTGAGAGCGACTTTCCGGGACACCAAATCGCTTTGCAGGACTTTGCTCATCGCAAGCTTGGGCAATGGACCGGAGGATGGATAAATGAAAGGGTTATCGAATTCTATCTCCCCTCCTTCGCTGTCAAGCCCCGAGACTTCACAGACTATATCCCTTTCCCCATAGATATTGTTGGTCAAGAAAGACACTTTGCCGTTATCAGCCATTCCCACATACATGTTTGACGGCGCTCCAGCGGAAGAAAGGGTCGCCATATTGCCTTTAACATGCGCGGTGATGATCTCTCCTTCATATTCCAAGGGCCTGTCTCCAGTGAACCTGGGATGAGCGGATGATGGAAGGAACTTAATGAATCCGGAGATGTTATTGTCCTGAGCCGCCGGAACGATGTCATCCTCATGATAAATGGAGAAGGAGAAATCCGCGGAAAGGCCATTATTCTTGATGAACACTCCCGCATCAGCTCCTTTTCTCACCCTCGCGGGAGAACTGAACTCAACTGATCCAAAGGTAGGAGAAGCCTTCCTTGTCAATTTGGAGTATGAGTCCTCGTCGAGAATCTCCACGCCGTCTTTGACCCTTGAGACTGACAATGTATTGAAAATGGTCAGGACCCTGGAACCGGCAATCCAGGGAGTGCCGTCCTCGTTCGCATTGGCTGAAGTGTAGGAGACCAACCGATAAACACCTGTCGGGACTGTGACGGGGATACGGAAACTACCGGCGCCACGCCCGGCAAGCAGACCCACTTTCGCCTCAGCCACAGTACCTTCCGTGGAAATCAACTCAAGATATGAGACAGCGCTCTGGGGCGATAATTGGCCCTGGGGATCGACACAAAACAGCGAGCACCAGACCATATCCCCGGCAATATAGACTTCCCTGTCGGTTGAGACATATATCCTTTCGACGGGCATCTCCGCTCCCTTGAGGGACAAGGCGGCCAGAAGGGCAATCAGTATGGATATAACCTTATTCATCTTCCCAAAAGTCTGGTTTTTGTTTTGTGCCACCTTCCACGACGCAGTCAATGCAACGCATAGGTCCCCAGAAGATATCCTGAACCACCTGTTCACCAACCTCCATAGTCATGAAATCCACCGGATAGTAATTGTTCTGATAGTAGGACAAGTAAGCGAACATGTTCGGTGGAACGGACAGATAGGATTGAGAAGGAGGAATCTCAACATAATAGCGGTTGTCCACATACGCCCTCAACGAAGTCTCCAAAGATGCTGTCACATAACCCAAGGCCTTTGTGGATGGATCCGATTCACAGGCCACATTGCTGGCCATCTCACCAGGATTAGGAGAAAACAGGCTCCCTGAACCGTTGGAAATGTCGTCCAGGTTCTTCAGGTAACGGTATGTCTCCTTTGGCAAAGTGATCGCCTTCACATTGATGGAATACTTACGTTGATTCCTTTTGTCCGACCTTGAGAAACTATGTACAGGATATGCCTCAATCCTGCCGCCATCGTATTCGGAGTGATCCAGAATACTCATCGATGATGAGGCGCTATTCCAGCACCAATAGTTGGGATAAGGCTCCCCTCTGGGAATCACCTCCCAATTTTCGGTGTCCAGGATATACCTGCACATGTAGTCCGCATGGAACTCCCATGTCTCGTCGAAATATATCCCCATGTAACCTGTGGATTCTTCCCCGCCTTTCAATGCGACAAAGACATCAAGGTTATTCCCGATAGGGGAAGGAACGAACTCCACACGCTCCAATACCGGAGGGGCAAGCGGCTTTATCCAATCACTGGAATATTTCTTCCCGTCCACCTCCGCGACCATCCTGTATTTCATGTCCGGAGATGACCCTTGGGTAGGTATGGTATACTCGGCATCCAATGATGAACTGGTGGAGTTATATCTTCCACCACCGTCATCCTCAACCCAGACCACGCTCCTTGACACAGGCCTCGGTTCGTCACCGAAGGACTTGACTTTAGAGATGCGGACCTTAGAGACACCGCCGACAACAATGCTTCCCTCGAACACAACCATATCTTCCGAAGTACCCTCAAGGACAGGGTCGAAAGGATAGACACACGACGCTACCCCAAGGAGGAAGGTAATGAATATCAATAACTTTCTCATTAGAATAGCAGATTAAGGTTGATGTAAGGGACAGGAACAGCGAACACTGACAACATGTGACCTTTGACCTTTCCACCGGGTAAAGCGTCGAAGAAAACCGAATAAGGATTCCTGCGGCCAGTCACATTGTAAACCCCGAGGGTGAATGTCGCGTGAGCGAAAGCAAGAAGGCTATGTCCAGGATCAATATTCAGAGCCACGTCGGTACGGAAATAATCCGGGATACGATAAGAGTTGCGATCGGAATACGCCAAACGCCAGGCGTCTCCGTAGAGATAACTGCCAATAGGCACAGTCACCGGACGGCCGGTGGAATAGTCCACATTCACAGAGACACTGTAGCGGTGGGTAAACGCGTAGTTGCCTACCAGCTTGACCTCATGAGGCTTGTCGTAAGGGGCGTTATACCATTTCCCGAAAGCTATGGTCTCGTTCCCCCTGTCTTCCATTTCCTGGAACAATGCCCGGGAATAGCTGTAAGAGAGCCAACCCGTGAGATTACCTGTAGTCTTCTTGACCATGAGCTCGATTCCGTATGACTTGGAATACACCGGGGCGAGATCCTCCGCCAGATTCTCATTCATTGACAGGACAGCTCCCGCCTTATAGTCCAGATGGTTGGATGTCTTCTTGTAATATGCCTCAGCGGAAAGGTCCACACCTGTTGAGAGATGGGTCCAATACATTCCCGCGGCACCTTGCCACCCCGTTGTCGGCTTTATGTCAGCGTCAGAGAGCTTCCAAGTGTCCATAGGGGAGATAGACGAGGTGTTAGATATCAGGTGGATGTATTGGCGCATGGTGTTGAATCCGCCCTTGAGGGAGAAATTATCACGCAACGCGTATTTGCCGGAAAGACGGAATTCAGGACCGAAATAGAAAGAGTCAGGAGTGAGTGCGGTGAATCCCGACAAACGGACTCCTCCCTCAAGAGAAAACTTATCAGAAATCGTCCAGTTGTCGGAAGCGAAGACTGAGGGCTCCATGGCATATTCCCTGTCAAGGCTTCTATAACGAATGGAGGAGGATGCCCCGTAAGGTCTCTGGATGCCAGGATCCAGGCTGTAACCTATGACATGGACACCGTAGTTGATAGTATGGGCATCTCCAATGGGGCGTGTCCTGTTACCTTTCAAGAAGGCCTGACGGATATATGTGCTGATGTCGTATGCACCTGCGGGCCATGAATACACCGCGACAAGATTATCAAAATGGTCGTAGCCGGCACTGATATTGAGCGCACCTCCATCCCTGGATTTGTGCTTGAAAGCCATGGAGGCGTTGTAATTGGCGTAATTGAATGTGGTGTCACCGCCGAAAGTGAACTTGTCCCTCGCGAGATACCCGAAGAACTGGAGCGTGTTGTTCCCATCGAAACGATGTGTCAGGCCTATGTTGGCATCAGTGAAGCCAGCCTTTCCACCGGCATATTCACTTTCTTTGGGAAGCATACCCAAAATCCAGTCCGAATATGTGGTCCTTGCCCCGGCGACCAATGAGGTCTTTCCCTTGCTGAGAGGTCCCTCAATGTGGAAACGGCTGGTCAGGACACCAATTCCGGCAGAGCCTTTCCACTTCTGGAAATCACCATCCTTGGACTTCACGTTGAGAACCGAAGAGACCCTTCCTCCATATTCCACAGGTATCGAGCTCTTGAATAGCTCAACGTTGTCCACGATGTCGGGATTGAAAGACGAGAATATCCCGAACATATGGGTTGGATTATAAATGGTGCTCCCGTTGAACAGGATGAGGTTCTGGTCAACCGATCCGCCACGGACATTGAATCCAGCGGAAGCCTCGCCCACGCTCTTGACTCCGGGAAGTGTCAGGACCGCCTTCAAGACATCGCCTTCTCCGAAAGCGGTGGGGATCTTTCCAAGAGTCTTGGCTCCTATCCTCTCAATTCCCATCGCCGCGGTCCTGTGGTTGGCCATGCTCTCCGCGGAAACCATCGCACCTTTGAGCATAGTCACTTTCTCAGTCATCACCACATCGAGGCTGCCGTCTGAAAGGACATCGATCTGAAGCTCCAGCTGTTCCTTGGACTCGTAGCTGAAATTCAGGATGTTCTCACCAGAAGGAAGCTGTATCTTATAGTTTCCATGGACGTCGGTCCTCGCATATGTCGAAGTCTTGGTGTCGTAAACCACAACACCGGTCAAAGGATCACCTGTCTCATATTCAAGGACCACTCCGCTGACCACATTCTTCCCGGAATGAGCTTGGGCGGCGGAACCGATGGGATATATCTTGTTCTTATAAGTCGCGGTGATGGCGTCACTGGCGTATCGGACTGTCACAGTGTCGATTTTATCCTCATCGAAATAGCCTGAAGGCAGTCCAAGCCCTGTACCCGGCAGAGCCGCGGCGGTGACAGTTCCAGGAGTTGAGGATTCTCCACTTGGATGCCAGGCCACATCCACGGAGGCTAGCAAAGGCTCTCCTCCATCCTTTCTTAACCTTTGTTTGAAATTCCTGTTCGACACCCGGGCAACTTTACCGTTTTCCAACACGTAGAACTTCTCCACCTTCTTGAAAAAGGCGAAAACGGACCGATCGTATTCCGGGTCATAATAACCGATGACGCCTCCGTTATGGTTGATACTGTCGGAGCCGAGAGTCTTCCTGACCTGGCTAAAGAGCGGAACCTGACCATCACGGACCACCTCGAAGAAACCCTCCTCAGCCTCAGTGTAACCAAGATATCGCAGGTTGACAAAAAGCCTGTTCCCAATCGTGAACCACGCCACCTGATCCCGGAAAACGACCGCTGGTGTGCCTGTAGATTCACGGGCCACGAGCAGCTGGCCTTGATATGCGTCCACATTCATGAAGACATGCTCATAGAGCTTGCCGTTATAAAAAACAGAGCCTTCCCTGAATTCCTTTTCAGACCAATAGAATGTTCCATTGTATCTGAATGGATATGACCTGGGCAAGCTGCCGCGGAACAATGACGCTGAGTTTTCTGAGGTACCTTCGTTAATGAATCCCTGAGCGGAGGCTCTGAAACTGAAAAACAAGGCCAAGGAAGCCGCCATTAGCGCCTGCCACATAATAGCCCTGTTGAAAGAGATTCTCATAAAAAAGGTTCGTATAGCCCGCAAAGATATTCATAATTAATAATATCCCACAACAAAATATCGTAAACTTACATATCTTCGCGTAAACGAATTATCCCCGATATGAATCTGGTAAATCTTTTCAAGAAAATTCTCCCCTATGTGAAGCCTTACCGCTTCCTGGTGGCGATCACCCTGTTCCTGACACTGATCGGTTCCCTGCTGGCCCAGGTCAACGCCGTCGTCTTGGACTGGACAGTGGACTCGATAAACGCCCTGGTCGGATCACCTGAATTCACATGGGGTAAAGCCGTTAAGATTCTCACAATAGTCAGTATCGTACTGCTCGGAAAGGAGATTATCCGGGCCGGTATCTCCTTCGCTCAGAGGAATTTCGGCGAGAAACTGAGAATCAACATCTCCCAGAGCCTGTCTTTGGGGGTTGTGGAGAGAATTCTGAAGTACAGGATGGCCTTCTTCGCCAGAAGTGAGAACGCACCAGGAATGCTGCAGGCCAGGATCGACCAGGGAGCCAGCAGCATCTCCAGAACGATCCAGAGCTTCTTCATAGATCTTCTGCCGATGATTGTCAGCTCAGTGCTGGCTTTGATCCTGATTTTCGCCGCTAACATCTATGTCGGTTTGACCGCCCTGGCGATAGTCCCGGTATATTTCTGGATCACCTCCATGCAAGCGAAAAAACTGAAGGGCTCAAGAAGGAATATGCGCGGCTTCAACGAGAAGCGCAGCGGCAGCATCATGAATATCCTCGAAAGCATGAATGTCGTCAAGTCATTCAACCGTGAAGAGATTGAGATGGCCAAGCAGACTGAGCTGCAGACAGGTTTTTACGGCAACCAGATGAAGATCCGGCAGGCGTCTTTCGGATACGACTCCCTGAAGAGTTTTGTCAGCCAGACCGGCACGGTGCTGATTATCATCCTGACCTCATATCTCGTGCTCATCGGCTACCCTGGAATGACAATAGGAAAGATCATGTATCACATCATGCTCTTCTCCAACGTCACCGCCCCGATCAGCCAATTGCAGCGAATCTTCGACGATCTCAACGACGCTGTGATATATGCCGAGGGATATTTTGATATCGTGGACGCTGATGAGGAGGTGGAACCGACCGGCGGATACCGTCCTGAGAAAGTTGTGGGCAACTTCGAGATGAAAGGTGTCGATTTCACCTATCCCAACGGGACAAAGGCCCTTCACGACATCTCATTGACAGTTGACAGCGGTAAAATCACCGCGTTGGTGGGACTGAGTGGAGCTGGGAAATCCACGATTGTCAACTTGTTGGATAAGTTTTACGAGCCAGATTGCGGAAGCATAACACTGGACGGGGTGGATCTTAAGGAGTGGGACACCAGGTTCCTGAGGGAGAACATCGGACTGGTGCTTCAGAAGAACCACATCTTCGACGGGACTATCGAAGAGAATATCCGTTACGGAAAGCCCGGGGCCACCATCGAGGAGGTTCATGAAGCTGCCAGGAAAGCCAGTCTTTACGACCAGGTGATCGCCTTGCCCAAAGGCTTTGAGACAGCGGCGACCAACCTCTCCGGGGGACAGCAGCAAAGGGTCGCCATAGCCAGGATGTTCCTAAAGAACCCTCCTATCATATTCCTGGATGAGCCCACTGCCTCACTTGACGCGATAGCCACCGAGCAGATCAAGTCCGCTATTGACGAGATCAAGAAAGACCGCACTGTCATAATCATCTCCCACTCCATATCTCAAATCATTGACAGTGAAATGGTTTACGCTCTTAAGGAAGGTCACCTCGAGCAAAGTGGAAGTCCGGACGAACTCTACAAGAAAGGCGGTGTTTACAAGGACATAATGGACGCCTCGGCCCGCAGTCTCAACATAGAGAAACTGGCCCAGACCATCGACTTCACTGATGATGACGATTAGTGTCCCGTAGTGAGAGGTTTTTTTTGATTATCTTTGAAATAATAACAAATTGTTTTCTCTATGAAGTTGTTTGAATGGGTCGGAAGAATAGCCATGGCCTTGGTGATTCCCTGCATGATCTCCTGCGGCGGAAACAGCGATCTCACATGGAAGAAAAATGACGGAGCGTTGATCTTGATGGAGAACGGCAATCCCATTGGAGCATTGGATATTCCTGAGACAGAGGGAATCACGCACAAGGAAAAGATTAAGGCGCTGGACTCCGTCACGTTCAAGGCGACTGTGACTTTCAAAGCTCTGGAAGACCTGGACTCCGTCCGTCTTGAGGCAGGATTCATCCATAACTCGGGTAGTGGTTTCTGGATGATTCCCTCCGTGAATTACAACGGCAACGATTGGGGCCGGGGCAAAGAGCCGAAAGGTGCGAAGCACGACGGGCAGTGGCGTACAGTATCATTCCGCCGCACTCCCATTCCAGGAGCGATGTATTCAGAGGGAAGCCGTTATGCGATAGCCACTTGGGCCGAGGCTCCCAAATCATTGAAAGAGAACTTTTCCTGTTCTCTCAGACCCGAGGAGAATAAGACTGGCCATCATTACCTTTGGCCTGAGGAAGAGATGCCTGTGACCTATGCCAACCGGGACCACTTTGAGCCCGGATGGCGGGACTCAATACCTATGCGCAAAGGGGAAACCGTTGTGTTTCAAATATATATTCACTTAAGTCCAGTTCTTCAAGAACATCGGGGCATGCGGTCATTCCTGGACAAGGCTTGGGAATTAGCCCCGAAACCGACGGTGGAGATATTCCCGCCAGAGAAGCTTTGGGAGCTCGGCATCCGTTACGCCAAAGAGTCCCTATGGGCAGAGGAAGGACCATACAAAGGATTCAGCATAGGTCTCATTTTAGACGATAATGGCGGATGGCGACAGCGTCCTGCATGGAAGTATGAGATCGGATGGTGCGGCCAGAACGCTTCCTATGCCATCTCGCTTCTACGAGACTATCAGAAAACCGGCTCAAAGGAGTCGTTGGATAAAGGCATCGCGACCCTTGACACCTGGACCTCATGCCTCCTTCCGAACGGTCTCTTTGTAACCAATTACGATTATCTCCTTAGCGGCAACCAAAATGGCTCGATCGACGCCTGTAACCTCGGTACCGCCGCCGTGAATTACTTTGAAGCCTATGACATGGCGAAAGAGTGCGGAGTGGAACGTCCTGAATATGAGAGGATAGGCTTCGCTATCTGCGACTTCGTCGCCGCTGACCAGCAGGAGAATGGTTGCTACGCCAAGGGCTGGAGACCCAATGGAGAAATCATATATCGGGAAGGCACGATCGGTTGCTTCCTCGTTCCCGCCATGATCGAGGCTTACCGCAGGAGCGGGGACAAGAAGTATCTGGACTCCGGTCTCAGGGCCTACAATCATTATCTGGCGGAGCTGAAAGAGAACGGGTTCACCACCGCCGGAGCCCTGGACACCTGGTGCATAGACAAGGAGTCGTCCATTTCCCTCCTGCGTTCCGCCATCAGGCTTCACCGCCTTACCGGATCGCCAGAGTACCTTGAGGACGCCGTGGCCATCTCGTATTACCTGTCCACCTGGCTGTGGCACTACGACGGGGTTTATCCAGAGGATGATGATTTCTCGGAGTATGGCTACCACACTTTCGGAGCCACCTCTGTCTCCGTCCAGCATAACCACCTTGACCCGTATGCTTTATATTGGATTCCCGAGTGGATGGAACTAGCTGAGCTAACCGGCGATAGCCAGTGGAAGGAGAAGGCTCTGGCCATCTGGAAGTGCGGCAACCAGCTGGTCTCTGACGGCACTCTCACGGTTAACGGTCATGTACGTCCCGCAGGCTCACAGAATGAGGCCTATTTCGAGTGCTCCTGGGGATTCTCTTCAGGCGACAATGGCCATAGGATAAACAACTGGCTCGTCGCTTGGCCAGGTGCGTTCCGCCTCGAGACCATAAGGCGGCTTGAAGGCAAAAACGCTCTTGATTAGCGCTTTTGTGGACGCTTTTTATTATATTTGAGAACACATAATTAATCACGCAATGAAAGAGTATTCCAGAAGGGACTTCATCAAGACCGGCATCACTGCCGCGGCTGGAGCGGCAGCTTTCACCATTGTTCCGAGCCATGTTCTCGGTAAGACTCTCGGACATGTGGCTCCGAGTGACAAACTCAACATCGCCGGAGTCGGCATCGGAGGCGTAGGCCGCAGGAACCTGAAGAATATGGCTACAGAGAACATAGTCGCCCTTTGCGACGTGGACTGGTCGTATGCCATGAAGACCTTCAATGATTATCCTTCAGCCAAGCGCTTCAAGGACTGGAGAGTCATGTTTGACCAGATGGGGAAAGACATCGACGCCGTTGTCGTGGCCACTCCTGACCACACTCACGCTGTCGTGTCAGCCCACGCCATGACTCTCGGAAAGCATGTCTATGTCCAGAAGCCACTTACCCATTCCGTTTACGAGGCCCGTCTTCTGACCAAACTGGCCAAGAAATACAAGGTCGCCACCCAGATGGGTAACCAAGGCAATTCATTCGATGACTGCCGCCAGCTCGCCGAATGGATCTGGTCGGGGGTAATCGGTGACGTGTACGAGGTTCATAGCTGGACAGACCGCCCGATCTGGCCCCAGGGGCTCATGAAACCTGCTGGCGGAGTGAAGGTACCCAAGACTCTTGACTGGGATCTGTTCATCGGACCGGCCGAGATGAGGCCTTACGATCCGGCCTATACCCCTTGGAACTGGAGAGGCTTTTATGATTTCGGTACCGGGGCGCTCGGTGACATGGCATGCCACATCATGGATCCTATCGTCATGGCGCTCGGCATCAAATATCCGACAAGCGTCCAAGCCAGCTCGACACTCAGCAACTTGTATTCCCCGCCCCATGCGGAGACCATAACATATACCTTCCCCGCACGTGAGCCGAAGGGCAATGTCAAGATGCCCGAGTTGAAGGTCGTGTGGTACGACGGAGGGTTGTTACCTCCTCGTCCTGAAGAACTTCCGGACGGAGAGATGATGGGCGACGAGAATGGAGGACTCATTTTCATAGGCACCAAGGGCAAGATTATGGCCGGCTGCTATGGATTGAAACCCACCCTGCTGCCCAAGTCCTCCATGAGCTATTTCAAGGAGCCGGAGCCTGTCATAAGGAGAGTCCCCGGAGGCGGCACTGGCAACATCTGGGTAAATGCCCACGAGCAAGACTGGATCAGGGCCTGCAAAGAATCGCCCGAGAACCGTGTCGAGACCTCATCGAACTTCCAGGTATCCGGACCTTTCACCGAGATGGTGGATGTCGGTGTGTTGACTGTAAGGCTCTCAGGGCCTACCGGACTTCACCGGGAGCTGAAATGGGACGGAGAGAACATGCGCTTCACGAATATCTCCGAATCCGACATGATCAAGATAGTCAACTTCGATGAATTCAAGGTCATTGACGGAGATCCCAGGTTCGACCGTCGTTATGCTGATTTCAACGCCAAGCAAATGGCCGAGGAGTGGATCAAGCACACCTACCACAACGGTTACTCCCTGCCAGACATGCCCAAGGACTAAAGCTGCTGTCGGTTAAAGGGTTTTCCAGTATTCCTCAATCTCTTCCAAGGTGCGTCCGGTGGTCTCGGGAACGAGTTTCCACATTATGAGCATGTAGGGTACGCACATCGCCGCGAACAGGAAGAACGTTCCGGCAGGGGTCAGTGCGCTCATGCACCATGGAGTGAACTGGCCGATAAGGTATGTCCCAACCCAGAGGGCAAGGCCGGCGATGGACATGGCTATCCCCCTGACCTTGTTGGGGTACATCTCGGAAAGCAGCACGAACACTACGGCGCTGATAGAGATCGCCTGGCTGAATATGTACAGGAGGAAGAACACGAGAAGAGGAACTCCCCCGCCGTTGAAAGCGAATATAAGCCCGATCGCGACCAGGCAGGCTATCATTCCGCTGACGCCGTAATAGATGAGTTTCTTCCTGCCGACCTTATCGATTATGAACACGGCCAGGACAGTGGTGAGCATATTCACGAGACCCACGAGGACAGTTGAGAATGAGGAATCCTTCGCGGCGAGTCCCGCACTTGAGAATATGTCAGGGCCATAATACAAGACAGCGTTTACTCCCATGAATTGGCCAAGTATGGCTATTGCGGCTCCGATGACGATGGCCTTGATTATTCCTGGATGACGGAGTTCCGACCACTCGCTCTTGACCTCTTTCACGATTGACTCCTTTGTCAGGGAGAATTCCCCGAGGGCATACTCTTCACTATTCTTAAGCTTCCTGAATATGTCCAAAGCCCTATCGTCCCTACCTTTCACTATCAGCCACCTGGGACTTTCCGGGATAAGGAATATGATGAGGAAGAAAGCCAAAGCCACGACCGTCTCCGAACCGAGCATTCCCCTCCACATCTCGGTTGAGAATATCCTCTCGAAGAAGGGAGTGGAGAAACCGGAATCGCTGCCAGACAGAATCGCGAAATTGATGAGGTAAGCCAGCAGGAGTCCCATCGTCACAGCCAGCTGATACAGCGACACCATGGTGCCCCGGATCTTCGCAGGAGACACTTCCGAGATATAGATGGGTGAGACGATGCTGATTATTCCTATGCCCAGCCCACCTATGATCCTGTAGGCCACCAGGTCGGTGAAACCAACGCAGATACAGCAACCTACAGCTGACACCGTGAAGCAAACAGCGGCGATCAGCATCGTCTTCTTCCTGCCTAGGAAGTCACTCAGCAGTCCCGCTACCGCTACTCCTATGATTGAGCCTATCAAGGCACATCCGACATACCATCCTTTGGAGATGTCATCAAGCCCGAACTGCGAGCTGACATCCGCAGTCGTGCCAGAGATGACGGCCGTGTCATATCCGAAGAGGATTCCGCCTAGCGCGGCCACCAGGCATAAGAACACCAGGTACGGGATGTTGTTGGATCTGTCCTTAACCATTATTTAATATTGAAATAATCCTTGTAGCGGTCATAAAGATGCCCTGCCTGCGCATAAGCGGACTGGGGACTCATAAAGTGGCTGAACTCGAAGGTGATGGCCTTGTCATACCCGCACCGCTTAGCCGCTTCCAGCTTCAGCCGCAACTTGTCGAATTTGATGGGAAGGAAGTTGATTGGCATATCACGGTCAAACGTCTCAGCGTTCGTCCAGCACTTCATCCCGTATTTGTCAGCGAGCGCCTTGTTGACGGAGAAGAAAGCGTCGAGTTCGTCATAATCGATATGCCCATCCTGGAATGCACAGGCATCAACGACATCGTGTATGCCATCGAATATCTCGTTCCACTCCCTTTCGTGGTCGCTGACGGACACTCCCTGCTTGACTTTCAAGCCGGTTCCCTGAATGGCTTTCTTCCCGTCTATCCAAGGAGAGATGAATGTGGGCAGACCGTCGCTTATGTCCTTGCACATCTTGCCCATCTCGTGGAAGGTTTCTATGCACCCTTTGGTTTTGCGGCTTATCTCCGTGCTGATGTACCACCCTTGGAAACTCTTATGCTTCCCGTATGCGTTCCAGACCTCCTCAATAACGTATTTGTTGGATTCGAGCTCGTAGCTCATGTCTCCCGTGTCCCAATATTTGCCGCTATCGTAAAGGCCGAAGTAGAACTTCATCCCGTACTTGTCGGCAAGGGTCAGGAACAGTTCGACCAAGTCCATGGAAGGCATGTAACAGCCTTTGCCCAGAAGGTACTTCGAGGGCCAGGTGATGAATTTCCGATAGCCGGAGCGTATCATTATCACCGTGTCAATACCTATAGACTTCATATTCCTGAAGTCAGCGTCCCATTCCTTGACGCCCCAATTCTGATGGGGGATGTCGTGTGATATCTCATCCAGGAAAGTGCCGGTTATCGGCAGCCCCGCATCTTTTGGAACTATAAAAAAGCGATCCTGATCCCCTCCCAGGCCTGTTTCCGTATCGCTTTCATTTTTTGGAGCGCAGCTGTTCAGAATCGGTAGTGTGGCGATCGCCGCAGCGGTTGTCGTTTTCAGGAAGTCTCTGCGATTAGTCATGTTATCTTGGTTGTTTTAACAAATATACGAAAAAGGGCGGTCAATCTGACCGCCCTTCCCTAATATGAGATGCCATTAATAACCAGGGTTCTGCCCAAGGTTGGGGTTAAGAGCGAGGTCATTGGTTGAGATCGGGTGGAAATAAGCCTTGTCAACCCAATCGGATGACATGTACTTATTGTCCGGAGTGAAGAGGATGGTGTGGCCATCCGTGTCAACCGACCAGTTACTACCCTTCATGTCGACATAGACAACATGTCCTTCGGGAGTAGGCTTGTTCCCGGTGTAGAAGTAGACATCAGGTGTGCCATCGAGGTCAAGGTCGATGTTTGTGTCAAACTCCTTAACATAGATTCCCTGCCACTTGATACCGAGGAGTGGTCCGACTTTCCAGCGCTGCACATCGGAGAATGAGGAAGGGGTGGCCTCCCAGACAAGCTCGATGAGACGCTCACGACGTACCTCAAGGATGGTGGGATCGTTGATCTCAGGGAAGAAAGTCTCCTGCAGGTACTTGTCGACTGTGGTGGGCTTCGCGTCAATGCCACCGGTGATGCCACCGCGGGCACGAAGCTTTCCTACCGTTTCCGCCCATTCTGCGTCAGTGAGGGTTCCGAGCTCAGCTTTCGCCTCAGCGTAGTTGAGGAGAACCTCAGCATAACGCATCCAGATATAGTTGTTCTCGTTGCTGTACATACCGTCAAGATTGGCGTCGTCTGTGCAGAACTTCATTCCCATGTATCCGGTGAAGGTGACCTGCCAATCAGGATAGGCAGGGCCGTTGGAACGGATGGTGCCGGGAACTCTGATGGTCTGGGCGATACGCTTGTCACGGCCTTCGAACTCGGTCATGAACTCATCTGTCAAATATGAAGGATCATCGGTGTACCTTGATCCGTCAAGTTTGAGGTAAAGGTTCATGAACTGACGAATGGGGCAGAATGGAGTGCCAAGGGTCGAAGCGGTGCTCCTACGGTTCATACCATTGGTGATACCGTCAGCGACACTGTAGACCGTGGCGAGCATGACCTCATTGGTTTTCGGAAGCCTGGTGATGAAGAGATCCCTGTAAGGCTGGCTGCCGGAGGTGTTCAGCGAGAACTTCTTGCTGTCCATGACGATCTTGGCGGCGGTTGCGGCCCTTTGGAGCCACTTGTCGGCATCAGGCTCGCCGTGATACTTGCGGAAGGTTCCCTCCCAGAGGCAGAAGCGGGACTGCTCTCCAGCGGCCACGAGGTTTGTGACAATGGTTCCGGAGGAGTTCGTGGCGTCGGTGATGTTCTCTATCGCGAACTGGAGATCCTCGTAGATATGCTCCGCGACAACGGTGCGGGAGTCACGGCCGGCGTAAAGAAGCTCGTCGTCGAGGTCGAGCGCATGGTCGATCCAGGGGACATCGTTGTAGGTGCGGATCTTGTCGAAATAGAAGACAGCCCTCCAGAAACGGGCAATACCGTTGTAGTTGTTACGGACTTTCTCGCTAACCTTCTCGTTGGTGTTGTTGTCAAGGAAGTAGTTGATGTTACGGAGAGTACCCCAGCTCCATTTGCCTTCCATGCTTGGAGTATAGGAGGCCATGAGGCTGTTGCGGGCGCCCTGGTAAGCATTGATTATGTTGGTACCGGTCTCACCCCATGAAGTCATTCCGCTTCCGGGCAGCACATTGTACATGGAGTTGGTGTACATCTTAAGACCGCTCTCACTCGCAAACAACGCATCCTTGCCGACAGAGGCCTTGGGAGTCTCATACATGTCGCACGCTGAAAGAGCAAGAAGAGCCGCAAAGGCTATGAATATATACTTTTTCATTGTTCCTTATCTTTAGAAAGTGACAGAGATACCGAAGGTGAAAGCCTTAAGGATAGGATAACTGTAGTTGGATCCACCATCAGCCATGATAGGGGAACTGTACAGACCGGAACTCACGAGGCTGAGGGTCTCGGAGTCCTCACCCATGATGCTGTTGACATCGAACTGCTTGCTGTGCTTGTACAGAGGA
>JAFYYM010000111.1 GCA_017557535.1 Bacteroidales bacterium
CACCGAGGACACAAAGACGGTCAGGAGCTGGGACAGGTCCTCCGGATCATGGGCAAGCGGCCTTTCGAGGAAACCCTTGAACGCCATATACACGTTCATGGTACCGTAGATGAACAGAACGACGGCGGATACGAGCGATCCAACCACGGCGAACAGCGTCAGAAATCGGGAAGAGAACAAGGCCTTCTCGAATGATTTGGCAACCTTGCCCTTGAAGGTCAGGATCTTGGGCCAGTTGATGGACCGGGTCTTCAGGTTCTCGATGAGCTTGTCATCGGTCTTGTCAGTAAACCCCTTCAGACGAATCTTGGCCCGCAACCACTTCGCTTCTTCTTCACTGATCTCCCCCGGGGACTCCTCATCGTCCAGGAGAAGGATCGTGATAGCCTCGACAAACAGGTCCCGGAAGGCTTTGCAGCGGTTCCTTTCATGGGTATCGTCCTTGATCTCGAAAAGGAAATTACCCTTGTCCCGGTCCATTTTATGATCGCCCAGCAAGGTCTTCCTGAGCAAGGCGACATCCTCATCGTCGATCTTTCCGTTGGCAAAGAGTTGCTTCCGCAAATCCCGATAGTTATCTAACTCCATGTCCCTATACAATAAGCAGGAGGCGGTTACAACCACCTCCTTGAATAACAACGTTCATTAAGACTGGCAGTCCCTTTCTATTCAAACATGCCCTCCAGCTCCGTAGCGACTTCGTTGTAGCCGGACTTCGCCAGGTTGGAGTAAAAGGACTTGTAGAACTTCATCTTGTCGGAAAGGGAGAGGCCCTCGGCATACTTGCCGACCTTCTCCGTAATCCGTTCAGCCTTCTCAGAATTTCCGTCCTTGAGGGCGGAAACCATCACCTTTGCATAATGCTCCCCCTTGTCTTCGGGAGTCATGGCACAGGAACACACCATCGCCGTGGCGATGAAGAGGGCAGCCAGGATTGTTTTGAAGGAATGTTTCATATCGATTTTGTTAATGGGGTTAATTCTTTGAATCCAGAAGGCCGGCAACCGGGTCAGAGTTTTTCCTTGAGCAGCTGGTACAATTTCTTTTCTCCAGCCGTATAACCTCCGTCCGCCTCCGCGACAAGCTGCACCTTCTTGAACAAATCCTCTTTCTTATCCTGTGACATTCGGACCAGGATACGGACCGCATCCAGGATATCCATCTTCTTCGCCTCCATCACCTCGTTTTCAGACAGGTCGAAAGTCTTCTTGCCCGTGTTGAAGATCAGGATTTCTTCCGACATATGCGGTGAGTTGTCCGAATAGGACATGGCTGTCATCATCCGGATGACCGCCCGCTTCTCATCGAGGGTATATCCGATATAATTCTTCCGGGCTTCCCGGATCCGGTGGTAATTGTCAAAATCTCCCGTATCATGTTCGAACGGAGTATTGAAATACAAGGACCAGGAAGAAGAGGCATACTTGTCCGTGGTCTCAACCGGGACAATCAGGCGGGAATCCGCACGATGGATGAAACTGTCGTTTCCCAACGTGGGAGGTTCGGAATTCAAACTCAGGACAGTCCGCAAGATCGGGCAATCGGCGAAAGCCCCATCTCCGATGGTCTTGACCTTTTGCGGGAAGACAATCTTGGAGATATTCTTGCAACCCTTGAAGGCGGAAGGGCCGATCTCGGTCAGCGACTTTGACAAGAAGACATAAACCAGATTCTGGCAGTTCCGAAAAGCTTCCGAACCGATTCTGCGGACCAGATCGTGGAGACAGACCTCATCCATCTGCATCAAGCCGTCTTCCCGGTACAGGGCCCGGTCAGGAATGACATAAAGATCTTCCAGAGCCGGTCCCACCGGAATCGCATCCGAAAGGTCGAGGATGACCAGGGAATCCAAAGAAGTCCGGATGTACTCGAAATCGCTGGCATCCATGGTTCCGATGACGGACAATGCCGTCAACGTTTTCTGATTCCGGGCGAAATAATCCTCCACGACAGCCTGGAGCTGGCCAGAGCAGGATCGAAGCTGCGTATAATCCGCCTGATTGTCCGCATAATTCGCCCCTTCCAGGGAAGCGAAGATGTCGTCATACAGGAAATCGACCAGTTCGTTTTTCACGACGTCCGTCAACTCCCAGGACAGGCTGTTCACAAGTTGGAGAATCTTCTCTTTCTTGACAAAGATATCCATCTGATTGAAATCAGGAACCGTCAGTTCCGAGATTCCAAGTCCGTCAAGCACCTTGGCATACAGAAGGTTATAGTCCTCCTGCCGGAAAAAGTCAATCTCCTTAGGATGCGCAAAAGTATAGTACATAGTTCGTTATCGCTTAGGATTCAGCAGAGACAGATACTCCGGATGCCTGAGCGTATCATTCTGGCGCAGGCTCTCCAGCCATTTCTCCTTGGGATTGTCATTCGGGAAAAGTTGGGCAAGACCGGATTCGACAGGGGCATGGTATAAAGTGGAGATGAAAGCGGCAGGCGCTTTCCGCCCGATGGAATCACTGATAAACTTGTAGAAGGACTCCCCGGCCCAATAGGAGGAATTCGGATAAGGACCATCCTGCGGGAAATTCTCGTTCAGGTCGCACCGCCCGGCGATGAACTGGATGGAGTCAGCCCCGGATACCTGATTCCGGCTCCGGCCGATGAAGTCGGCAATTCCCTCCGAGACCCAGAGAGGATGCCGTGATTCGGCGATCACGCCATAATCAACGGACATGAAATAGACGTAATGAGACATTTCATGACGCAAGGTAGTCCGGTAACCATTCAATACATGAGCGTCCGCTTCGAAGCAGGACGGATGTATGACGATTCCCTCGACAATGGCACCGCACTGCGTCACGGTCGCAACCGTCATTCCAATGCTTCCTTCGGAATCGGTGGTACTCCCAAAAAGCTCATTGATGACGCGTCCGTAATCGGAAGGTTTCTGGGGAAGGTAGATCCCCAGTTTCCGGTTATCCATGACATCCGCCGGATAGTAATACTTGCCCATCGTCCTCTCCAGGTCGGGTATCGCCTCATGAGCCACATCCAGGCATCGGTTAGCCAGAAAACTGCCCTTCCGAGGGTCCATGTCCCGAGGATAATAGACGATGAAATACTCATCCTCCTTCTTGGTCCAAACCAGGCTGTCCCTTCCCAGGTCCGTATCGTTCGTGAAATCATAAGGCCCGCCATCCACGAAATTGATTACGAAATGGTCCCCACCGTTGTCGATCAGGCCATGATACCATTCATTCAGGTCCGTCAGGTCCAGTTCGTAGCGGAACGGATGACGATGCTTCCCACGATGATAGATGTACCCCGTGATGAAAGCCAGCAGGATGAATCCGACGATGATATAGATGAGATTATTCTTCTTCATACTCATGGATATACTCTACGACGACGTCAAATTTGGAAGCGGAATCGCCTTCCGCCACCATGCCGATCTTGAAACCTTCGTGCGTGGTCTCGCAGACGATATAGCGGGAATTGTTGTACTCCAGCGTGTTGTCATTGTCCATGACGATACCGTACTGCGCCAGCAGGTCGGGGTCCAGTTTCAGTCCGATGAGCGTGTGGCCGAGCTTCGTGGAGGAAGCGTACAGGACGTCATATCCCATCAGATAGTACATCGAACCGGCGAGGAAAGCCTTGCAGTTGCAATCACCCTCCATGTCGAAGAGGACCTCGTCCGGGAACCGCACATAGAGATAGGGCTTGCTGATTGTCTTGCTCTCTTCATCCTTCACGTAGGCGATCGACTGCTGGACAAAGTCCAGAACAACCTGCAGGCGGTCCATCTCGGAAAGGTCGTTCTTGTCGGCCATGCGGCCCATCTCCTGGATGACATACCGGAGATGGTACTCAAGGTCCGGCCGTGTCTTGAAGGCATCGATCATCTTCCCGACATAGCTCTTGAAAACGGAAGGCTTGTTCCGGAGCTGCGGATTCTCCAGATAGAACGGATTCAGGAGCCTTTCCATCTCGATCAGTTCCCGGTCATACCAGAAGGACAGGAAGCAATCCAGGGTCTTCCCCTCCGTAAAGGACTGCAGTTTCCACTGATACTCCACGGCGACATCACCCTCCGGTTTGTTCAGGAGCCGGGTCTTGCGGTCATACTGGTTTTCATCTTCCTCTGCAGGGACGACTACCAGCGGATTGCGCACCTCCCACTTCCTGCCGTTCTTCCGGATCATCCGATTGATGCCCGTTCCCAGGATGAGCGCGATGAACAAGGGGATGAAGTCCGCGTCGAACTTGAAGAAGCACAGCGGAATGGCAATGACGCTCAGGATCAGGATCAGCAGATCCAGTTTCTTGACGCCCAGGGACTTGTTGAAGAGCGTGAAGAAGGACTGGACCGAACGGCCGGCTTCGATCGTATAGATCTTGTACATCCTCACGACCGCCCAGATGACGAAATAGAAGGCGCTGAAAACCAGGATGGCCTTGAAGTCGTTCCCCAGCAGCGGATACTCCAGGATGCCCACATTGATGAAGTAGACCACCAGGAAGATCAGGCAGAACAAGACGGACGAGAACAGCGCCGTATCCTTCCATGAGAAGCATCCGTCAGCAATGTGCTCTGTGTAGGACTCGCCTTCCCGGGCGCTCAGCACGCTGAAAGCGGCGGCCCTGGACTCAAGTGTCAACGGACAGCCGGGGGTATCACCGGAGAACCAGCCCGTCTTGATTCCACGGCCAATGAGCACCGGAGGTACGCGCTTCTTATCCACCAGACCCTCCTTCCGGTAAAGAACGCCCGCGTCCTCTTCAGAAGCCCGGCTGCTGTCCGGCCGAGGGTCGCTGTTGCAGACAAGACGGAGCCCATAACTCTTGAAGGGCAGGTCCGTAGGCAGTTCCCCCTTCCGGTTCGTCACGGTGTCATTTCCTCTCGGGCTGCGGACGACACGCCTCGGATCCTCCGGATCGGGCGGTGCGTCCGGTCCTTTCGGATCGACCATGTTGTCAGTGACCGTATAATGGATTTCATACCAGTCCAGGCACCATTCCCGGACCAGTCCGCTCATGTCGTAGATACCCAGCGAATTCGGCTTCTTGGAGCCTACCTGGTAATAAGGGCTGTCACAACCGACTTCGCTGAACAGGTCGCTGCCGGAATAGATGAAGCCATCCTGGTTGCGGCCGCCACGGGCGGCATACTCCCACTGGGCCTCCGTCGGCAGGGAAATGGCGAGACCCGTCAGTCTCTTGAGCCGTTTTGCAAACAGATTGCACTCATCCCAATTGACAGGGGCTACCGGATAGAGGGAGTTCTCCTGGTTCTCGGAAGGATTATACCCCATGATAGCCGTCCACTGGCGCTGGGTGATTGGATACCGGCCGATGAAGAAGTCACTCACCGTGACCGGATGGGCCGGACCTTCGTTCTCGGACACGCCATAGCCCGTATTTTCCTCGGAGACATTCTCCTCCGGACCGTCCGTGCCCATGACGAAGGTGCCGCCTTTGACCAGGACGAACTGGTCGATGATTTCCCGGATGACATCCTGATGGTGTTCCAGGATCCGGTTCAGATGGGCCTCTTCTTCAGGCGTGAGAGGCTCTTCCTCCTCCACTGGCTCCTCAATCGTATCCTCTTCTGTTCCAGACGGTTCTGTTTGAGCATCGGAAACCGTGGCAAGGGTCGTTTCCGCCGCGGATTCCGTTTCGGCGTCAGCCTCTGACGCTGCCGCCGCGCCAGACTCGGCTTCCGAAGCCGAATTCGTCTCCGACTCCGGTGCCGGCTCGGATACATTTTGGGTTACTGCCGTCCCGGCCTCGGCCAAAGAAGCGGTCTCCGACTGTATTACATCAGACGATTCCGCTGCAGAATCCGTTTCCGCAGCCGACGCTGTCGCGGCTTCCGCGGCAAGGGCCGCCTGTTCCTTTTCTTTTTCCAGTTCGGACTTCGCCTGTTCGAGAGCAGTTTCAATCTCACGGATCAAGCTGCCGTTCAGGTGGGGTTGATCCTCCTTCGGAATCCGTTCCGAAGCGAAGTGGACGGGCGCTTCCTGCTGGTTCTCCGTGTTTGCTTCCCCGCTTTCAGGCCTTGTCGGGGGCGTGTCATCCAGCCGCTTCTCCTGCACTTCGTCCTGCTTCTTCTCCTCCTTACCCCCCTTCTTATTCTTTTTCTCCTTCTTGGGCGGAGCTACGTAATCTTCCGGATTGCCCAGATAGGCATCCAGCCGGCAGGACCACCAAAAGTCCCGCCATGTCCGCTCACCATGCAGCGTGGGAGCGGCCGGATTCGAAGGAGCCGCCAGATAACCGATCCGTTCCGGCGCTTCGTCCATCTTGCCGTAACGGTACAGATACCCTTCGGCATCGACGAAGCCTACTTTCTTGTACTGGTTCTTCCCGGATGTCGAGCCTCCTTCCCGCTTGATCAGGATCTGCCCGACGTTTTCCTTGAACTGGACATGTCCGACAGGCGGCTCGGTCGTGTCACCCGCCATGAATATCTGCGCGGCTCCGGACTCGTCATCTTTCTTCAGGAAAGCATAGATATGCGCTTGCCCGTCATCAACCTTCGCCACCCAAACCTCGTTCCGCAGGAACCGGATAATCACCAGGATGATCACGATTCCGCCACCGATCAGAAGGATGTACAGCAGTGTAAGAAAATCCAAAATCATACGCTAACTCTCTTTCAGGTCCATAGCTCCGATGTAGATGTCCAAGATATTCTCGGCATTGTTCATCTGGTCGTCAATGACCTTATCGCCGGTCTTTGTCTTCTTGCTCAATTCCTTTTTCAATTCTTCTTTTTCCTTGTCCGCCTTCTCTTTCTTCTCTGCCTCATGAGTCTGATGAGTTTCAATAAGCTTGTTCAGGTGAGACGGATCAATGATACGGTACCACTCTGAAGAAAGGCCTTGGATTAACGAATAGAGGAAAAGCGTGGAGTATGGCAAGATGTGGTCGCTTTCAGTAAAGCCGTTGTTGATAGCAAAATCCCGATCATCAACCGTGCGTTCCGGAATAATGCGGTTCGCTGAAATATAGTTGAACGTTCTCCAGCGGGTGAGGAATAGGTAGGAAGTATACAACGGATAAGCAGGATCGCAGTCTTCAAAGATTTGAAAAGATGTCTTCACAGGCATGATGGGTTCAAATACCCGGGCCAGTTCCTGACGGTTGGTCTTGAGATCGCCGAACTGGTCATTGTCATTGACGGTCAACTCGCCGTTCGTGGAGCAGAACCGGTTGAAAAGATCGAATCCGGCCCGGTTCTCGGGCGTCTTGGAATACTTGAACAACTTGTCGCCGACCGTGGAGTCGCTGCGTTTGATGAAAACGCTGCTGATACTCTCCTCAATCGTACGGACGAACTGTGTCTTCGCAAAGCTCCAGTTCCTCTCTTCCTCCTCTTCGGACAGGGCATCCCCGACACGTTCATACAGAAGCGACATGCCCTCGGAGAACTTCCGGATCAGGGAATAATACTGTTCTTCGCTGATCTTGTCGATCCGGACCTTTTCCACTTCGATCCGCAGCGTATTGTAATCCAGCTCCCGCTTGGGAAAGACTTCCTTCGTTCCGATCCGTCCTCCCATGACCGGTATGTTGAACATCGTCTCCGGAATATCCGGCGACTTGGTGTCCTTTTCGGAGAAAGGGGTATCCGTCGCGAGAATCCGGTCACACCGGGCGATGTACTTGTTGCATAGCTCCATCAGCGCTTCATAGAAAAGGTCTATTTGGTTCTGCAACCGGTTGGCCAGGCGGGCATAGGAATCATGCAGGTAGTAAGCCTTGATTGTGTCCTCCAGTTTCTTCCGTTTCCAATGGAACTTGTAGAACCGATAGATCTCCACGGCCATCGGAATCAGGAAGATGAAAGCGCCGTAAAGCCAGGAGAAGTCGGACACCCGCCCGATGTTGATGAACCGGGGAGACAGCAATTCCAGCAACGGGACGAACACGAGGACGCACACGATGCCGGCCAGGAACGCCCGCCCGATCCGGGACAGGATGGTCGAATCGTTCTCCAGCAAGGCCACCAGGCGGTCCATCGCTTCAGCCTTCTTCGTATCACAGTTGGTGCCCGACGACTTTTCATCCGCGTCATCGACCCGGTAGGCCTCATGATATTCCTTCAGAAAACCATTGTATCGTTTCGAAACGCCCGAGAACACCGGTTCCCAGAAATGGTTTTCCAGGACATCGTCCTTCCGCATCTTCTCCTTGAACGACTGCAGTTCTTCCCGGAAATTGGTGAAGACCGTCTTGACAAGGGTCGCGCTGCCACGCTGATGGGAAGATTTGCGGAGGATGCCCTCGACGGCCGCCTTCATGGAAAGCAGGACCTTTTCCCGTTTGATCGCCAGTTTCTCGTTTACCCGGACCAGCCGGTCACGCGTCAGGCTCGAGACCGCGTTGATCGTACTTTTGACGAAACGTTCGACATAGGAAGGCAAGTAATTATTGTAGAACCTGCGTTCCAGGGAGAGACTGGCAAAGTCGTTCACCGGATGGACGGGGCAGTCCGGGACGAGATTGTCCAGGACATCCTCGTTGAAATCATCCTTGTCCTTCAACTCTGCCTCATAGAGTTCATCGGCCCGGAGGCCGTGGTTTTCAAGCAACTGCACCTCGTCGGCGAGCGTCTCTTCGCTCCCCTTCTGCTTGAAGGTAGCGAAGAGACTGTTGCCGACCAGGGCCGCCTCCTTGTTATCCTGGAGCACCGTATCATAGTACAGGCTGCCGACACCCATCGAGAAATAGAAATCGTCATTGACATGGGTTCCGTCAATAAGGGGATGGACGTCGTCACAGGCATAATAGAGGTGCACGAGGCACTGGAAGACATAATCGACCAGATTGATTCCCTCCAGCCGGCCGTAGACTTTCTCGGTACGGTGCTGGGAATCCTGGAAGAGCATGACTTTGTCATACCCCGCGGAATGTTTGACCCTGTTCTGTATATGAAGTTCCTCCAAACAACGAAGAATATGTTGCCTCCTGTAGAAGGACTCCGAATTCACGTTGTAAGGAATGAACAGCATTCCAATGATGTTGAGCCCGATGTGGATATGATCCGGGACAATGATCGGTTTCAGCTTCTTGATGAGGGCAGCAGTGGAGGAAAAGAGCCTGAGCGACCGCTGTTCGAGGGTACTACCGATGATGCATACATTCAGAATGGGATCGTTGCTCGGATTGCTCTGATAGAGCATCTTTACAAAATTCCTTCCTTCCTCGACAATCAAGTTTCGGTATTGAATGAGCCACTCGCCATCGTCGTCCTTTTCATTCTCCGTCATCATACCGATATAGCTTTCCATGCGTTCGGTGGTTGTATACCGCCAACGCGTATCGGCTCCACGGAGATGGGAGATGCGAAGTTTCATCTTGTCGCACCAGCCGCTGTTCCGATCCTTGTTTTCCGTTAAATCAATAATCCAAAGGGGTAACATCCGGATTGCTTATTTGGTCAGGAAATCGTGTACGTTCTTAATCTCGGAATCGAGGACATAGAGAAGGGCCTTGTAGATGGTCTTCTCTTCTTCGCTCCGGCTGTCCATAATCTGGCCATCCAGTTCATTGAGCAGTTCCTTCCTGTAGGTATCGAACTTCTCGGCGATGATCTGGTTGCCTGTGATGATCTCTCCATCCTCTTCCCGCTTCTGGAAGTGACGGACGATGGACGTCAGGAAGCTGTCGAACGCGGCCTGCACGGAGTTCTTGATGAAATGCATCTGATAGTCCCGGAAGACCAACACGAAATTATCCCCCTCGTACTTCGCGAACAGGCGGTTGTTCTTGTCGACGACCTTGATGCAGATCTTTCCGTCAGCTTCTCCGATAGCGGCCGGGCGGGCGATGGAGAAAGTGCCGTCCGTGTCGTCCATGATGATCGAAGACGCGAAATCGGCCTTCCGGCTGAGATACTCGGACTCGTAGAAGAAACCGGCGAGGTCGGGCTTCTGATTCTCGCGACCCTTGCAATACTTGTCCAGCAGACGGAGCTTCACATAGGTCTTGTGGGCATCGGAAATCTCGACCGGGAGATCCTCCAGGGTGATATCCTCTCCATATTCGGCATAGTAATGATGGAAATGATACTTGTCCCGGTTCGGAGCCTTCTCATAGAGTTCCTGCATCGTGTCATACAGACGATAGTCGCTGAACGAGAGGCCGTACTTGCTGCGGATGACGAAAGCGGCGTTGTCATCGCCCTTCACGGTGATGAGGCGGTGCTTCGGATTGCCTTCCTGGTAACCGAGCATGTCCTTCGCCACATCGGTATCCTTGGCGACGAAGATCAGGAATTCGCGATAATCCACGGCGATGCGGTTCTCCTTGTAGTTGAAGAAGAGCGTCGGGTTGAGGCTGCGACGCACACGGTCGCGGTTTTCGCTGTCCAGTTCCTCGAAGAACTTGTGGACACCGGCATCCAGCCACTTCTGCTTGATATCGGCATCCTGGGAGATTTCCTTCTGCAGGCGCTTCTTCGTGAAGACCAGCACCTTCTCGATGGTTCCCTTGGTGTTGTCGATCTTATCGGGGTTGGCGAAGAAGCGGATCCGCGGCTTGCCTTCCACGAGATTGCCTTCTTCGTCCTTCTCGGCAAGTCCCGGAACGGCGAAATCCTTGTTGATCTCGCGGGTGATCTCATCATCGTTGTTTCCGCCCTGGGAGAGCTTGTACAGGTCCTTCAGGATGGAAGCCAGGGACTTTTCACCACGGCGCACCGGAACTTTGTCCTTACCGTCGATCTGCTCGTTCGTCACCGAGACATGGGATTCGTACATCCGGCTGAAACGGTTTCCGCGAATCCAGCCGTTGCTGTCGCAGATGGTCTTCATCTCCGGCAGATAGACGGAAGTCACATCCAGCGCCTTTTCCGCCAGGGTGCTGGCGAATCTCTTGTACTTGTCGCTGGCTTCGGAGGACATCTCCTTCACGGAAGAATACATGGACTTCAGATGCAGGACCAGTTCGTTGATCTTGCCCTCGCCGTCGCTGTCGGAGAAGGACTGGAGGAGCGCATCCTTGATCTCCGTAATCTTGTCGTCGAGATCCTTGCCGGCATACTTCTTCAAGACGGTGACCGCCTCGGCGATGTCTTCCTTCTGGCTGCTCTTGCTCTCGGTAAGGCGGAAGCTCTTGACCTCTTTCAATGCATTGTTGATTTCATCAGTGCGGCTCTTCTTGTCCTCATTCTTCTTGTTCATGTTGGCATTGTTATCCCGGAACTCGAGAATGTGTTTCTTCGCCTCATTCTTGACCTTTTCGAAGAACTTGATGGCATAGGACAGGCCGAATTCCATCACGAGGGATTCCGCCTTGTCCCACATCTTGAACAGGGTGGCATTCTGGGCCTCGTCGAAGCCTTCGACCTTGCCATCCTTGGTGGATTCCGTCTCGAAGCGCTTGACTGCGTCTTTAATCTTGTCATCACCCAGGCCTTCTCCCTTCAACTGCTCCCGGCTATCCATGGATTCGACGTCCTCAAACTCGGCAAATACCTTTTGAATTACCTTGTTCTTGATGGAAGTAAGCGTCTGGAAGAGCGCGCTGGAGGACTCGACGTTCTCGTCGCCGAACAGTTCACGGTAGAAGGCGACCGCCTTGTCTTCAGGCTTCTCATCGGTAGAGACACCCCGGAGATCGTCATTGGCCAGGCCGTATTCGAGCAGGTCCTGCTCCAGACGAAGGTTCACATAATCCTCGAACTCCTTCTCCGGCTTTCTGAGGGCGATATAGCCCATCGGCACCAGGAATCCCTTCGGACGCAGGTTGTACAGGTCGTGCATGTAGTTGTCCACGTCGGAGTGGAGCGCCATGCCGCCTTCGCCTTCATGCACGTAGTAGAGCATCTCGGCGGTGTTCGGATACATCGCGTCGCCGATGTTCGTACCGTTGTCCGTCTGGCAGTCGATCGGGATCAGATAATAGAACGGGTCGTAGCGCTCGTCGCTGTTGATGAGGTTGTAGTCCTTCAGGAAAGCGAGACGGTGGAAAACCTTGTTCCGTTTGGGATCGTTGCTCATCGCCTTGATGCCCTCGATCTCCTTGAAGACAGCGAAGGCATTGAGGGAGTACTTCTCCTCCGTGCTGTTCTTGTCGATGTAGAACTTGGGCATGTACATCGTCAGCACCAGATGCGGATCACCGTCGCCGATGGAGCGCTTGTGCTGCATGTTCACATAATACAGGACATCGTTGATGATGCCGCTGCCGGTACCGCCGTTGGTGGAGCAGACGACCCAGTAGAAAATGGTGTTCTCCTCACCGCCGGTGTTCTTCACGCTGTTCAGGTCCTCGATGGCGGCCTGCAGCTTCTGCTGGAACTCGGAGAGGCTCCGGGCGAAGGCGAGACGGGACTTCATGCGGAAAGCGCCGGCGCCGAACTTCAGTGGCTGATCCGGAATCTTGGCAGCCACATCATCGGAGCAAGCCTCGACAATACGTTTGTTGATGAGGGGCTTGTCATTGGCCCTGGCCTCTTCGAAGATGGCATGCGGGTTGCCCTTGGAAAGGCTGATCAGGTCCGTGGCGGGGTTGATGAACGGCGTGATGCCGTTCTCGAACGTGTCGCGGTTGAGTTTGTTGTGCCGGTCGATGTCACGCTGGTCCGTATCGAAGAACAGGAAACGATACTTCTCATTCATGACGGTCAGACGGGAACGGGATCCGCGCGCCGTCGTCTTGTCATAGACCTTTTTCTTGATGTAGGCGACCGTGTTCACGCCAGCTCCACCCAGTCCGATGAAGATGTGTTTGTAGTTTTGTGCCATAAAGATGTAGTATTAGATTGTTTTTGAACTATAATCTCTTTCTGAACTCGATGGAATAGGCGTCGGCATGCTCGCTGTCGATACCGCAATACATGACCTTGTTCTTCAGGAAACTGGGCGTCATTCCCTTCTTAGCTTTCTTTACCTTAGAGCCATCCTGGATGTATCCGGTGTTGGCAATCAGCTCATAGGTAGGTTTCTTCCAGAAGAGGAAGGGGTTGCTCGGCCGTTTTCTGAGCTGCATGTCCCAGTCCACGCTGGCGGTTCCCCGCGCATTCAAGTCACCGGGGATGCTCACGACATTCTTTTTCTTGATAGAATCATTTTCGTAGATGAAATTACGTCCCTTGTAAACCTCGATGGAGCCCGAGAATGATTCCTTGGCATTGCGCTTCATGGCGCCGATAACCATGAAAATATAGATGAGCAGCAGGGCCAGGATGGTGATCGTCAACCACAACGGAAGGATGAACGTGAAAATGAGCTTCTTGAGCGGGATCTGGCTGTCCGGGACCGGTTTCTTGATTTCCAGGCCGGCCAGTTCGTTGTCAAAAGGCGTCGGAAGGTCGATGTCGGCCTTCATGCTGTCATCAAACTTGTGGAATCCCCAGGACTGGTGTTTCAGTTTGCCCAGCGGAAGCTCAATGGATTCCATCTGGAAAGGTTCTGCGGTCAGTTCCTTCCCGGCCTTGAACTTGAAGCCGGACGCGTCCGGAACCAGGATGTCATTGACCTTGATCTCCCGATAAAGTTTGTTGGGCTTCCAGTTGATGACACCGGTCACATTGCCGTCAATGCTAACCTTGGGATCGAAATCGACCTTAACCTCCTTGTTGGCGCGGGAAACGATGGCCTGGAGACGATCGTACATGACGTTTTTCTTGAGCCTATCAAACCAGTTCCGCAATGCGGTCTCATCAGCAACGGGGATGGTCTTGTAATCCAATGCCAGATTGTTGAAGATATCATCCAATTGAGGGCGGCAGAACTCACGCCAATTAGGATTGAATGGCAACTGGAGGGAAATGACCCTGACATTCTTATCTAATGTATTGGCCTGCAAACCATCTTCAATTTTCCTCAGATCGTCCTTAGAAATCGGGCCTGCAGGTTTCCCTTTTTCCTCATTCCTGAAATCAGTCAAGAGGAAAACAAAATTCAAATCTTCCTTCGAGTAATTCTTTAGACACTCTATAGCCGCGAACATCGCCTTTGGAATATCAGTAAAATGCCTAATGTCCGCATCGTTGGTATTGGAATAAAGTCTGTCGACAGAAGAGCAGAGAGAATTCTTGAAAGACAAATCAATTGTGCCGGCATAACCCAAATCTCCGGACTTTGCATAGTCTCCGAAGCGTATAATGTCCACATAGTCCCCGTCCGGCAAAGAATTGATAAACGCCTTAAGGGCCGGGATGACGACCGGAGCGTTACTGTTCATTGTTCCTGAGACATCCACGGCAAACAGATAATTCGCATGCTGGTTCTGCATCTCATCCTTGAACAGATCGAACAGCTGCGGGAAGTTCTGTTTAATCGCCGCCATGGCCTGGTCATCCTGGGCCCGCGCAGGAGACACGAAACCCAACAGCAGGGCGCATAGTCCTGCCACAAAGAATAATTTTTTCATCGTATAATAATTAATACTCATATCCGATACGCACGAAACCCAAAAAGAAGGACCGGACAGAAAAAAAAAGTCCTTTCCATTCACAAGCGGTTTTAGTGTTTCTCAAAAATGATGGTAACTGCGAAAATAAAAAAAAAGTAGTTACAATCCAAAGTTTTTCATTTCTTCGTAATGTTTTTTATCTTTGGAATCGAAAACCACCCCCCATCCAATTCGAACACAATACTATTCGATTCTATGAAAAGCAGCAGAATTATCGGCATCCTGGTCAGCGTCGGACTGATCATCGGCGGTCTTTCCGGCCGTCTGGCGCTTCGGGGGACCAACAGTTCCACCGCGCTCGTCATCGTCGGTATCATTTTCCTGGCCATCGACATCATCGGGGCCGTCAAGGACTCCAGGCAAAAGGAGGAAGAAGACACCTCGTCTTATGACCAGTCCCAACGTCCTCAACAGTTCCAGGACTACACTCCCCCGCAGAAGGTCGAACGCACCGATGCGGAATGGCACGCCTATTTCGCGGATATCCTTCGGAACCGCTTCCCTCAATACACTGTGAAAGAGCATGTCCCCGTCACCGAACTGACAGGAGATGTCAGCGATGTATTCCAACTGTACGAGCGCCGTCCCAATCAGGTTTACAAAGCCGAATGGGGCCGCCCCTACGATTTCGTCCTCTATCATGGAGACAAGGCGGTAACCGCCGTCATGCTGGGAGAGGGGCACTGTCATTCTACGGCAGTCAAGTACTTGATCTCAAAAATGTTCGCCAAAAAGCTCAATATCCCGTATTTGGGGTTCTACACGCAATTCCCCAACACCGAGGACTATGTCGTAAACCGAATCAGGGAAGGGCTGGGCGAAGCTTAATCAGACAGAGAAAGGGGATGCATTCATTTGCGCCTGCGAAGGAGGCAGCGCATCCATCTTCACGGCATTGCAGGCTGCCGGATGACGTACTCTCCCGTATCCGGGCAATGGGCCCGGTCAAACCGGTCCCCTTTCTCTTTTTCGTTTCATGGCAGAAAGCATCCTCCGACAAATCTCCGATGAGCAGGCCTGGGAGAAGTTCCTGGCCCACCGTCTGCTGAAAGGACGTCTCAACTGGCGTTCTTTCGAGGATGCGGACTCCTTTGTCGAGAACCACTTGTATCTGCCCTGGGCAGAGCGATTCGCTTCC
>JAFYYM010000112.1 GCA_017557535.1 Bacteroidales bacterium
CCGTTCGAGATCACCGCTCCTTACACTGAGAAGTTCGTCTGGACCGGCGACCATGACCTTGCCGGCTGGGGCAGCAACCTCGAGGCGGGTCCGGAGGATGGCTTCGTCACCGCAGGTCTGTGTGAAGGCGATCTTGTCCGTGTCTACTACACTACTTACTCAGACTGGTGGCAGTTCAAACTTCAGGCTGGGCACTGGGATGCGATCAATCTGGAAACTCTTGACGGGGCAAATACTGTTTCCGCCAATAACGCTCCTTCCGGATCGCAATTCTTCTCATTCGAGGTCACTCCCGCTATCTATTCCCAACTCACAAAGACTGGAGAAGGATGGGGGTTCTCATTCGTCATAAATGGTGAGGGCGCTAAAATTACTGGAATATCCTTTATCCACTTCGGTGCAGTAGAGGAGAAGACCGCCATCTGGGAGGGCTCCCAGGTCGTTGATTGGAGTGGTGGAGCAGGAGAAGACAACAAGGCCATGACTGCTCTCTCATGGGGTGGCTACGATTGGAGCACCGTTGAGGCTGGAACGAAGATCGTCCTTGAGTTCACTCCTACGGCTGATGAGGTTCAGATCCGTTTCTCCAATGGCTCCTGGGCCGCTCATCCGGGCACTCCTGATCCTTATAAGCTCTATGGAGAGAGCAAACTCGAGATAGAGTTGACCAAGGAGATTCTGGACAACATGGTCGCTACCGGCGGTCTCGTTATCACCGGCCAGGGCTATACCCTTACTGGAGTTTACCTTGTCACTACTGGAGAGATGGCTCCTGTTGGCACCCCTATTTGGGAAGGTTCTCTCGAGGTTGACTGGTCCGGCGGCCTTGGTGACGACCATAAGGCTATGACAGCTCTCTCCTGGGGTGGCTATGACTGGAGCACAGTTGAAGCCGGAACTACCATCGTATTGGAGTTCACACCTACGGCTGACGAGGTTCAGATCCGTTTCTCCAACGGCTCATGGGCTGCTCATCCTGGCACCCAGGATCCTTACAAGCTCTATGGAGAAAGCTCACTCGAGATTGAGCTAACCCAAGCTATCCTTGATGAGATGATCGCTAATGGTGGTCTTGTGATCACCGGGCAGGGATATACCCTGACGGCTGTCATTCTCAAATAACATTATTCCGGAGGGGGCTGACCCTCCCTCCGGGATCCAATTAAATAAATGAAAATGAGGGAAGTACTGTCTTGCCTGCTATTGGTGTCAGTCTTGGCGATGTTGGTTTCTTGCGGTGGTGATGATCCTATCGCCCCGCAAGAGGATCCGGCACCTACTACGCTCACGTTGAGCCAGGAATCCGCGAGCTTTGGTGTTCAGGGCTCGGAATTGACGCTGACCGTGACTGCTCCTGCCAGGCCGTCCGTTACCGGGGCACCATCTTGGGTTACGGTCATGGATGGTACTTTCAATCATTATAGCATTACATATACCCTGAAAGTAGCTGAAAACACGTCCTATGATCCCAGGACAGCGTCTCTGACCATTTCCGCGGGAAACCTGACAAAGACATTCACTGTTTCTCAGGCCGCGGCTCAGAAACCGGCGGAACCGGAAGAGCCGGAAGAGAAGCCAGATGATAAACCTCAAGAGGTTGATATATCCAAGACTCTGGTGACAGAGAATGCCACTAATGAGGCCAAGGCGCTTTACGGGTACCTTCTCAGCCAATATGGAAAGAAGATTATCTCTTCGATCATGGCGGATGTCAACTGGAACCATCGGGAGGCGGACAAAGTCAATTCTTCCACAGGAAAGTACCCGGCGATGAACTGCTATGACTTTATTCATATCTATGTCCCTGAGAATAATTGGATTAACTACTCCGATTTAAAGCCTGTCACCGAATGGGCGGAGGCTGGTGGAATAGTGTCTCTGATGTGGCATTTCAATGTTCCCAAGAACGAGAGTGTCAAACTAAGCACTGACGGTAGCGGCGTGACCTGTACCCCGGGCGAGACCACATTCCGAGCGAAAAATGTGTTCTCACAAGGTACTTGGGAGAACAAATGGTTTTATGACCAGATGGACAAGGTGGCGGCTGTGATCTTAGGATTGCAGGAAAAGGGGATAGCGGCCATTTGGCGCCCGTTCCACGAGGCTGCCGGAAACGCGACCTGCAAGCAGCAAGCTTCCTGGACGACATCCTGGTTCTGGTGGGGTTATGATGGTGCTGATGTTTATAAGAAGCTTTGGGTAGCGATGTTCGACTATTTCGCGTCTAAGGGTATCCGCAACCTTATTTGGGTCTGGACCACACAGAACTACAACGGTGACTCCTCCAAATATAACCAGGACAAGGCATGGTATCCCGGCGATGCCTACGTGGATATAGTTGCCAGGGACCTTTATGGCAGCACTGCTTCCGCTAATGCCACGGAATTCAATGAGATCCAGGCAACCTATCCGACCAAGATGGTGACCTTGGGCGAGTGTGGGACAGATTCCGGGGCCAATCCTCCAAAGGCTTTTGCCACAATCCCGTCGGTCTGGTCCGCTGGAGCGAAGTGGTCATGGTTCATGCCATGGTATGGATCGAATATGCCTGACACTTCGTGGTGGAGCGCGGCTTTGTCAAACTCTAATGTGATAACTCGTTCTGATGTCAAGTATTGATAGTATGGTAAATGTATTCAGACATCTGGCTTTGACGGCCATGCTTCTGACATTCCTTGGCTCTTGTGGCAAGGAACAACCGGAGCCTACGCCGCAGCCGGATCCGGCCCCGTCATCCATAACGCTGAGTTCCAACTCTTTCCAGGTAGCGCAGCCTGGTGAGAAATTGTCGTTGACCATCAAGGCGCCCGCCCGTCCAGTACTCACAGGGCTGCCTTCTTGGATAACTTATGTCGATGGGACATTCAACGCTTATTCCATTACTGTTGGACTGACAGTGGCCGCCAATGACACTTACGATGCCAGGACAGCGACTGTTACGGTAGCCTCTTCTGGAGCCTCCTCAGTAACCTTCACCGTCTCGCAGGCCGCTAAGGAGAAACCTGTCGATCCTCCGACCCCTCCTTCAGGCGATAACGAAGCTTGGGCTTTGGCCAAGACACTAGGATTAGGCTGGAATATGGGCAATCATTTTGACGCCTACTACAACTGGCACTATATTGATGAGAGCGGGTTTGACTGGTACAATTATCCCAATGAGAAGGTATGGGACGGAGAGTTGGCCACTCCGGATACTTTCAAAGGCGTTAAAGCTGCGGGATTCACCAGTGTCCGCATCCCCGTGACATGGCTGAACTTTATCGGCAAAGCTCCTGAGTATAAGATTGACGAGACATGGTTGAATCGTGTGCATGAGGTCGTGGGTTTCGCACATGCTGAGGGACTGAATGTCATCATCAATACCCATCATGATGAGAACCATGGAGATGACCATTGGCTGGACATCAAGAACGCGTCTGTCAACAGCGCTGTGAATGAGACTATCAAAGCCGAGATAAAGGCGGTTTGGACCCAGATAGCCAACAAGTTCGCTGATTGCGGTGACTGGCTCATTATGGAGGGATTCAACGAGCTGAACGATGGTGGCTGGGGCTGGAGCGCTGAATTCCAAAGCAATCCTTCCCGTCAGTGCGATATCCTTAACGAGTGGAACCAAGTCTTTGTTGACGCTGTCAGAGCGGCAGGTGGGGAGAATGCCACCCGTTGGCTCGGTGTTCCGACTTATGCCGCCAATCCGGAGTTCACCAAGTACTTGAAGATTCCATCCGACAAAGCTGGTAAGGTGATGGTCTCCGTGCATTTCTATGATCCCTACGATTATACTATCGGAGACGCCCAGTATTCTGACTGGGGCCACACTGGAGCTGTTGGCAAGAAGGCCAATGGAGGTGACGAGACCCACGTCAAGGAGGTATTCAGCAAATTGAACTCCGAGTATGTCGAGAAGAATATTCCTTGCTACATCGGTGAATTCGGCTGCTCGATGAGAGCCAAGTCCGACACCAGGGCGTGGAAGTTCTATCTCTATTACATGGAATATATCGTCAAGGCCGCGAAGACCTATGGCCTGCCGTGCTTCCTCTGGGACAATGGCGCTAAAGACACTGGCAAGGAGCAGCATGGTTATATTAACCACGGCACTGGGGCCTACATTGGCAACAGCAAGGAGGTCGTGAATATAATCAAGAAAGCGTGGTTCACCGAAAGTGATGGGTATACTCTTGAGACTGTCTACAATTCGGCACCGAAGTTATAAATAATTATGAATAAGATAGTTCCGTTGATTATTGTGTCTTTGGTTTTTTCAGCGTGCCCTCGTCCTCCCAAGGATCAGGACCTATCATGGAAGCAGGTGACATTGTCCCGTCTTTTGGCCAGGGCCGATGCCGGGGAGATCATGTATGGCCATCAGGATGACCTGGTGTATGGTCATTCCTGGAAAGTCACGGATTGGAAAACAGACTCCCTGGATAGATCAGATGTCAAGGATGTCTCAGGTAAGTATCCCGCCATCGTCGGTTTCGATCTTGGCGGAATTGAATTTGGGGACAGTGAGAATCTGGACGGGGTCCCTTTCGACTTGATGCGCAAGGCGGCTCTCAAGCATATAGCCCGAGGCGGGCAGGTGACTTTCTCATGGCATCCCCGCAATCCTTTGACCGGAGGGGACGCATGGGACATCTCATCAGCGGAAGTTGTGTCTTCCATTTTGGAAGGAGGTGAGCTTCACGAGAAGTTTCTCGGATGGCTGGACAAGGCTGCGGACTTCCTTAATAGCCTTAACGGGGCCGCGGTGATATTCCGTCCTTGGCATGAGAATATCGGCAGCTGGTTCTGGTGGGGAGGTAAGCTCTGCACCGCCGAGCAGTACAAGGCTCTTTACCGTCTCACAAAGTCCAGATTGGAAGAGAAGGGTGTGCGTAACCTGATATGGTGCTATTCACCGAATGGCCCGATCAGCGCCGAGGAATACCTCTCACGTTATCCGGGAGACGATGTCGTGGACATTCTGGGGACTGACATCTACGAATATGTCGGAAACGGAACCCTTGAGGAGGCTGGAGAGAGATATGTGGCACAAGTCAAGGAGATGCTGTCCATTGTTGAGACCATATCCAAGGAGAAATATAAGCTTATGTGCCTGTCGGAGACAGGGCTTGAGGGACTTGTGGACCCGAATTGGTGGACCGGAAGGTTGTATCCGGCGATAGAGGGTTTCCCTATCTGCTACGTGCTCACCTGGCGAAATGCCCATGACAAGCCTGAGCATTTCTACGCTCCATGGAAAGGCTTCCCCCATGAGGAGGATTTCAAGGAATTCAGTGAAAAGAAAGATATTGTGTTGCTATGACTTACGAAGAGAGATTGAAGTGGCTCAAAGAGTCACATGAGCAGTTGTTGACGAAGAAGAATCATCCCATTGAGGGCAACGGGGTTTACGAGAGGTATGCAAATCCTGTCCTGACGGCGGACCATGCTCCTTTGGCGTGGAGGTATGACCTTCATAAGGAGACCAATCCGTACCTGATGGAGCGTTTCGGCATACATGCCGCGTTCAATTCAGGCGCTATCAAGTTCGGAGGCAAATATGTCCTTGTGGCTAGAGTTGAGGGAGCAGACAGGAAGTCTTTCTTCGCTTTGGCGGAGAGTCCTAATGGAATCGATAATTTCCGTTTCCGTTCCCGTCCCGTGACTATGCCTGAATATGGTGAGCCTGCCACGAACATCTACGATATGCGCCTAACAGCGCACGAGGATGGTTGGATTTACGGAATCTTCTGCGTTGAGCGTAAGGATAAGGATCATCCTGGTGACCTTTCCGCGGCTGTGGCGAGCGCCGGTGTCGCCCGTACAAAGGATCTGGTCAATTGGGAACGCCTTCCGGACATAGAGTCTGTCAGCCAGCAACGTAATGTGGTGCTTCATCCCGAGTTCGTTGACGGGAAATATGCCCTCTATACACGTCCCCAGGATGGTTTCATCGATGCCGGTAGCGGGGCGGGAATAGGTTGGGCTCTTGTGGACAGCATGGAACATGCCGTGATCACAGAAGAGAAAGTGTTGAGCCATCGTTTTTACCACACAATCAAGGAGAGCAAGAATGGCGAGGGCCCTCATCCGATCAAGACATCGAAGGGTTGGCTCCATCTCGCTCACGGTGTCAGGGGTTGCGCATCTGGCTTAAGATATGTCCTTTATCTATATATGACAGCCCTTGACGATCCATCGAAGGTTATCGCCGAGCCCGCGGGATTCTTTATGGCCCCGGAAGGCGATGAATATCAGGGTGATGTGATGAATGTCCTGTTCAGCAATGGCTGGATATGCGATCCTGACGGAAAGGTCTTCATCTACTATGCGTCATCTGACACAAGGATGCACGTCGCCACTTCCTCTGTGGACAGACTTGTGGACTATTGCCTCCACACCGCCCCTGACGGAATGCGGACAGGGACCTCTGTCGCGACCCTTAATAAACTCATAGATAAGAATTTGGGCGTAACAATATGATTCCGGACCATGAGGAGGTTGCTGTTCCTGTTTGTTTTCGCCCTTCTAGCCTTTCACGGTTGCTCTGACAGCCATTATAATGTGAGAGGGGATAAGGTCGATGTGAAGGCTGGATCCGTCTCAATCCGACTCCAAGTTGTCTCCCCAGAGATAATCCGGGTCTCCGCGGTGCCTGAAGGTGTCCGCTTCCCCGAGAGGAAGAGCTTGGTTATAGTCCGTCAGGATGACGCCACTGACTTCAAGGTTTCTGTGGTTCGCGACACCGTGTCCGTGATCACTTCTGCTCTCACCGCTGAGGTATTGCCTGACGGTACACTGTGTTTCCTTGATTCAGAGGGGAATATCCTCGCGGGGAATGGAAGGACTTTTTTTGAGCCGGTTGAGGTTGAAGGCAAGAAGGCGTATTCAGTTCAGACCAGGTTCTCATCCTGCCAAGATGAGTCTTTTTATGGTCTCGGTCAGCATCAGGCCGGTGAGTTCGACCATAAAGGCAAGAGTGAGGAACTATACCAGTATAACACCAAGGTGAGCGTGCCATTCGTCGTCTCTACAAAAGGCTATGGGGTGCTTTTCGACGCTTATTCATTGTCCCGTTGGGGGAATCCAGAGCCCTACAAGCAACTCGGGGATATGTTTACCCTATACGACAAGGATGGTGTGAAGGGTGGATTAACCGGTACCTATAAGACCAGTGACGGGAAGACCCTTGTCCGTCGTGAGGACTCGCTCTATTTTGAGAACGAGTTTGTCATCAAGAACTTGCCCGAGATTCCCTTGAGCGGAGCCCGGGTTGAGTATGAAGGTTTCCTAGAGGCTCCGGAAACAGCTGATTATCACTTTATCCAATATTACGCTGGTTTTCAGGAGACGTTCATCGGAGGTAAGGAGGTCATGCCCCGACTGTGGCGTCCGGCGTGGAATCCTAACAGTAAGAAATACACCTCTTCCCTCAAGAAGGGAGAGAAAACGCCTATCAAGATCATTTGGGATCCCGATGGAGATGTGTCCTATCTCGGACTCCGTGTCGCCTCTCTTCAAACTCCGGAAGAAGAAAGTGACTTGAGTTTCTGGTCTGAGTTTGAGCCAGGTGCTGATTTCTATTTCATTGCCGGCGGCGATTATGATGGAGTCATCACTGGCTACCGTAAGCTGACGGGAAAAGCGCAGGTGATGCCCAAATGGGTACTTGGTTTCTGGCAGAGCCGTGAGAGATATTCGACCCAGGATGAGTTGGTGGAAACGCTCTCCGAGATGCGCCGGAGACATATTCCCGTGGACAACATCGTCCAGGACTGGCAATATTGGAAAGACGACCAGTGGGGGAGTCACCAGTTTGACCCTGAGCGTTATCCGGATCCGGAGAAGATGCTTGATGACGTCCATGGGATGAACGCCAGGTTCATGATCAGCGTTTGGCCGAAGTTCTACACCAACACGGATAACTATAAGGAGCTGAAGGCCTCAGGTTACGCATACACCCATGCGGAAGAAGACGGGTTGAAGGATTGGCTTGGCCATGATCAGACGTTCTACGACGCTTATTCCGAGGGCGGAAGGAAGATGTTCTGGAGGCAGATGGACGACAATCTATATTCAAAATATGGCCGGAAGATCGATGCCTGGTGGATGGATGCCAGCGAGCCCAACCTGAGGGATTGCCTTCCGATGGATTATTTCAAATGGTTGCTCACTCCCAACGCTCTCGGGTCTTCAACCGAATATCTCAACGCCTATGCCCTTGTCAACGCTGACGCTATTTATAACGGCCAGCGCTCAGTGGATCCTGACAAGAGGGTTTTCCTATTGACGCGCAACGGCTTCGCTGGTCTCCAGAGGTATTCCACGGCCACATGGAGCGGAGACATAGGCACTTCGTGGACTGACATGAGAATGCAGATGCCTGCAGGACTTGATTATTCGATGAGCGGTATTCCGTTCTGGGGCATGGACATCGGTGGTTTCTCAACGATGGGGAAATTCCACGACCCTTCCAACAGCGATGAATGGCAGGAACTGCAGACCCGTTGGCATCAGTTCGGAACGTTTGTCCCCCTGTTCCGTACCCATGGCCAGTGGCCTCGTCGGGAACTTTGGAATATCGCTCCTGAAGGGTCTCCAGCATATGAGAGCATCCTATGGTATATGAGGCTCCGTTACCGGCTTATGCCGTACCTATATTCACTGGCCGGGGCAGTTCATTTCCAAGACTATACGATTATGCGGGGTCTTCCGATGGACTTCCCGGATGACCTGGCTGTCAGAGACCTTTCAGACCAGTGGATGTTCGGTCCGGCGTTCATGCCTTGCCCCGTCTCGGAATATAAGGCCCGAAACAGGGAAGTGTATTTCCCCGCAGGTGGCTGGTATGACTTCTATTCGGGGACGTATATCCCTGGAAATCAACGGCTGACAGTCAATGCTCCTTATGAGCGTATTCCTCTATATGTCAAGGCTGGCTCGATAGTCCCTTTGGGACCTTCGATGGAATGGTCGGATGAGAAACCCGCTGATAATATCCGTCTATACGTATACGCCGGAGCTGATGCGGAGTTCACCCTCTACGAGGATGACGGCCTGACCTATGGCTATGAGAAAGGTGCGTTCTCCACAATCCAGTTCCGTTGGGACGATGCCTCGAGGACACTCACGATCGGTGAAAGGGCCGGTGAGTTCCCCGGAATGCTCCAAGAGCGCAGGTTCACCGTGATTCTGGTCGAGCCTTCCAACCCTAAAGCTTATGATCCCGATGCGGATGGAAAAGAGGTGGATTATCGTGGAAAAGAGATAAAAACAATACTATAATGAGAACAACTAAAACAATTCTGATTGTTATGGCAATTATGGCGGCGGCTTGCTCGCCGAAAAGTGGTGTGGCACCAGCCATCCCTGTTGACAAAGATGTCGAGGCTAAGGTTGAGTCTGTCCTCAAGAAAATGACTCTCAAAGAGAAGGCTGGCCAGATGGTGCAGCTCTCGATTGACACCATCACGGATGATACGAAACCTGAGATCGACCCTGTCAAATTGGAGAAGATCATAGGGGAGTATAAGGTGGGTTCAATCCTGAACCTCCTGAAGGATGTCTCCCTTTCGAGGGAGGGAACAGCCGCTTTCGTCCGTCAGATTCAAGATAAATCCATGGAGTTGATCGGTATTCCCTGCATCTACGGATTGGACATGATCCATGGAGCATCATACCTAACCGATGGCTCCCTGTATCCGCAGGAGATCAATCTGGGCGCGACTTTCAATAGGGACTACCCCAGGATGATGGGCGAGGCTCTCGCATATGAGACAAGGGCCGCCCAGGTGGCATGGGTGTTCTCCCCGGTGATGGATCTCGGACGTGACCCCCGCTGGCCGAGGCATTGGGAGAGTTGGGGAGAGGATCCCTACCTCCAGGCTGAGATGGCCCGCTCTGAGACTGAGGCGATACAGGGCGCTGACCCTAACCATATTGATCTTGAGCATGCGGCTGTGAGCATCAAACATTACATGGGTTATGGAGTTCCTCATACAGGAAAGGATCGCACACCTGCTTATATTGCACTCAATGATTTGAGAGAAAAGTATTTCCGTCCATTCAAGGAGTGTCTCCAAGCCGGCGCTCTCACCGTTATGGTGAACTCTGCCTCGATCAATGGCATTCCGACCCACGCCAATAAAGAACTTCTCACAGGGTGGGCCAAGGAAGAGCTCAATTGGGATGGCCTGATCGTGACTGATTGGGCGGACATCAATAATCTTTATACCAGGGATCATGTCGCTGCCGACAAACGGGAGGCTGTGGCCATGGGAATCAATGCCGGTATAGACATGATTATGGAACCTTATGATCCTGAGTGCGTTAATATAATAGTTGATCTTGCGGAGTCCGGTGATATCCCCATGTCAAGGATTGATGACGCGGTCCGTCGTATCCTTCGCCTGAAGGTCCGTCTTGGCCTTTTCGACAATCCTTCTTGGGATTATGATTATAAGGATTTCGGTTGCCAGCGTTTCGCTGACGAGTCTTACGCCGCGGCACTTGAGTCTGAGGTGCTGTTGAAGAACGAGGGAGGAATCCTTCCTCTGAAGGGAACCGAGAGAATCCTTGTGACAGGCCCTAACGCCAATTCGATGAGGACCCTCAACGGTGGTTGGAGCTACACTTGGCAGGGGGATGCTGACACCTTCGCTTCGGATCACAATACCATCCTGGAGGCTATCAGGAACCGTTTCCCTAATGTCAAGTATGTTCCAGCGATCGAATATGACCAGGAATGGGGTAAGTGGGAGAAGGAGCATGTGACCGGTATCTCAGAGGCAGTGGCGGCTGCCAGGACCTGTGATGTGGTGATCGCCTGCGTCGGTGAGAACACTTATTGCGAGACCCCCGGTAACATGAACGACCTCAATCTCTCGGCTAACCAGAAAGACCTTGTCAAAGCCCTCGCAGCGACTGGTAAGCCGATCATCCTTGTGTTGAATGAGGGTCGTCCCAGGATTATCGGTGACATTGAACCCCTCGTGAAAGCCGTTGTGGATGTGATGCTTCCGTCCAATTATGGTGGTGACGCTTTGGCTGCCTTGCTGTCGGGAGACGAGAACTTCTCCGGCAAACTGCCTTTCACATATTCAAAGCACATCAATTCTCTCCACACTTACGACTACAAAGTCTCCGAGCATAATGAGACCATGGCTGGCTCATACAATTATGACGCTATCATGGATGTCCAGTGGCCTTTCGGCCACGGCCTGAGCTACACGACCTTCGAATACTCAGACCTGAAGGTGTCAGCTAATGATTTCTCTGCGGGGGATGTCCTCAAGGTATCCGTAAAGGTGGCCAACACCGGCTCACGCACTGGCAAAGAAGCTGTCCTTCTCTATAGCTCTGATATAGTCGCCTCGCTTATTCCTGACGTAAAGAGACTGAGAGGCTTCGAGAAGATCTCCCTTGCTCCAGGCGAGTCCAAAGTCGTTGAGTTTGAGGTTCCTGCCAAGGAGTTGGCATTTGTTGGTGCCGATGGGAAGTGGCGTCTTGAGAAGGGCGAGTTCCGTCTCTCATGCGGCGGGCAGGCAGCTATGGTCAACTGTCTTGAGACCAAGGTCTGGGATACTCCTAACATCTAGGCGATGGATCTGGTCTCGTTCCGGGAAGAAATACTGGCTGAGCTGGAAGGGGATATATTACCTTTCTGGCTCAGTCTTAAAGATCCGGATGGTGGTTATTTCGGAGAGGTCAAATCTGACGGGACAATCTCGCCAGACGCTCCCAGGGGAGAGATACTGAATGCCAGGATAATATGGTCTTTCTCAGCGGCTTACGCTGCCCTTGGGAAAGAGTCTTATCTCTCGGCCGCCATTCATGCGAGTGATTGGTTCCTTTCTCACCTTGTTGATCCTGTCAATGGGGGAGTGTTCTGGAGCGCCTCAGCCTATGGCAAGCCTCTAGACACTAAGAAGCAACTGTACTCCCAAGCATTCGCCATTTACGCTTTCAGCGAGCTCTATAAGGTCACTGAAGACAAGGCGGTCCTTGAAGTCGCCACCGAGCTGTTCAGTATTATAGAGAACAAGTTCAGGGATAGGACGAATGGAGGCTATATCGAGGCGCTCTCGGAGGATTTCTCGCCTCTTGAGGACATGTCCCTTTCGGCTCATGACATCAACGCCGACAAGACGATGAATTCTCATCTCCATCTCATGGAGGCGTATGCCAATCTCTACAGTGTCTGGCCTGATTCCTCACTTAAGAATGCTCTTGTTGAACTCATAAAGCTCACCTGCGAGAAGATAATCTCTCCCTCAGGGCATCTGTATTTATATTTCTCAAAAGACTGGACGGTTCTTCCTGGAGCTGTATCCTATGGCCACGATATCGAGACATCATGGCTTCTTCTTGAGTGCGCCAATGCGGTTGGGGATGCCCAGCTTATTGATTATGTCAAGCCATTTTGCCTCACTCTCGGAGCCGCCGGCAATGAAGGGCTGCTCTTTGACGGCTCAATGAGCTATGAACTTTTCCCTGACGGTGAGGCCGATCGTTCACGGCAATGGTGGGTCCAGGCTGAGACCGTAGTCGGCAATCTATGGCTCTGGAAGTATCACTCTGACCTTGAAGGACTTCCGAGGGCACTCCGCTGCTGGACCTGGATCAAGGCCCATTTGCTGGATTCTGAGGCGGAATGGGGTGAATGGTATTGGGGAACCCTGGACGACGGGCAGACCCCGGACACCGCCAATCCCAAGGCTGGTTTTTGGAAATGCCCCTACCACAACACCCGCATGTGCCTGGAGGCTCTCAAAACGCTTTGTTTTGTGGGTAAGTATGATTAAATTTGCTTACTATGGCAAAGTTATCAGAGAAAATAGGTTATGGATTGGGGGACATGTCCTCCTCGATGTTCTGGAAGATATTCTCGTATTATCTTCCGATTTTTTATTCGGATGTCTTCGGCTTGAAGCCTGTCCATGCGGCGACCCTGCTGGGAGTCACGAGGTTATATGACGCTGTCTCTGACCCGGTGATGGGAATAATCGCCGACCGTACCCAGACTAAGTGGGGGAAATACCGCCCATATCTCTTATGGCTGGCGATTCCCTTCGCTCTGATAGGAATCATGGCCTTTTATGTGCCGGATGCCTCTTATGGTATTAAGCATTTCTACGCGTATGTGGCTTATATCCTGATGATGACCGCCTACACCGCCGTTAATGTCCCATACGGGGCGATGCTCGGTGTGGTGACAGCGGACTCAAAGGAGAAGAGCGTATTCTCTTCTTTCAGGATGTTCTTCGCCTATATCGGCAGTTTCATAGCGATGGGAATATTCTGGCTCTTCGAGAAGTCCATCATAGGTTCCACCAACTCGGCTGGCAAGATGATAAAGGGTGTCGGGGACGCTGATCCCATGCAGTGGACTTCCATTGTCGCTGTCGTGGCAGTCATTTGCGCCATCCTCTTTGTCCTGTGCTTCCTGTTGACGAAGGAACATGTGAAGATCGAGCGCAAACCTCAGACAGAAGGTGGCTCATCGATCAAGGACGACCTGAAAGCTCTTGTTTCCAACGGACCTTGGTGGCTGATGCTCGGTGCTGCCATCGGTCAGCTTCTTTGCGGCTCGATCAGAGGCGGAGCGGCCGCCTATTACTTCGCCAATATATTGGGTGCTAATATATTCCTCACTTGCGCCGTGTACCTGACTATCGGTGAGATCGGCCAGATGGCCGGAGTCGCTTTCGCTGTTCCTCTATCTGAGAAAATAGGCAAAAGGAACACTTTTATGTCTGCCATGGTGGCTGTTGTGCTGTTCAGTTCAGCCATATGGTTCATCCCGACCGGCACCGCCGCAGGTATTTGGTGGCTTATTGTCCTTCAGATACTCATCAGTCTCGCGATCGGTGTCGCCGCTCCTCTGACTTGGAGTATGTTCGCTGACGTGGCGGATTATTCCGAGCTTAGAAACGGCTCTAACTCAACTGGTTTGATATTCTCATCATCTTCTATGGCCCAGAAGTTCGGAGGTGCCATCGGAGGTTTCCTGCTTTTGGCGCTGCTCGGCGTTTTCGGCTATAACAAAGATTTGGCGCTACAGGCTCCAAGGACCCTGAGCGCCATAAAAGCCATGATGAGCTTCATACCGGCGATAGGAGCTGCTCTCTCGATACTTGCGCTGTCGTTCTATCCTCTCACCACGAGTAAGATGAACGAGGTCCAGGCTGAGTTGAAGCAGAAGAGGGGAGAGGCCTGATCTGGCCTATTTCCCGGCGATGCTGGCTAGTTCCTTGGCCAGTTTGTCAATCATGACGGTTCCGAAAACGACGTTCCCGTCAGGATCTATAAGGTACATGGAGGGAATCCAATTCACCTTGTAGTCTTGCGAGACCTGTGTCTCTTTCCATTTGGCTAACGGGCTGACATGAATCCAGCCAAGTCCGTTCTCCTTCACATAATCCCCCCACTTTTCTTTGTCGGTGTCAAATGAGACTCCGACAAAGGCCACTTTATCAGAGCCATATTTCTCCCAAAGGGATTTCACCTCGGGAGCATCCTTACGGCAATCCGGACACCATGATGCCCAGAAGTCAAGGACCACATATTTTCCGCGGAAGTCTTTCAGGGAGAGTTCCTTCCCGTCAAGTGTCTGGAGAGTGAAATCTGGAGCGGGAGTGCCCTTCGCCAGAAGATCTTTCGCATATTGGGCGTCAAGATCCTCTACACTCTCGGTGGTTGCGGCCTCATCCACGGTCTTTTTGGGAGTCCTTTTGCATGAAGGCAAAGACAGGACGGCGATCAGCATCAGGACGACCGCGGAAGATTTGATTAAAGTTGCCTTATTCATGTGTTCGTCTTTTAGTTTCCGCTAATATACAACAAAAACTGAATAAAAAACGGTATATTTGAATCCAGATTTCTGATCAGATGCGGCTCTCTCGTGTATTGTTCCTGACATTCCTTTTGATTCTCGCACTCCCTTCGGGTGTCGCGGGGCAGGAGGCTGACAAGCCTTTTGTCTTCTCACCGCAGTGGATGGCTCAGGCCCAGTTCGCCGGCTATTACGCAGCTCTGGAGAAAGGTTTTTATGATGAGGAAGGTGTCAAGGTGGAAATTGTCCATCCTTTCGCTACTCAAGATCTGAGGGAGCGTCTCGCTTCTGTTAAGGCGGACGCTGTAACCTTGCCTCTTACCGAAGCGATGAAGATGGTGGCTGGCGGTTACCCGTTAGTCAATATTCTGCAGACTTCAATGAATACCGCCCTTGCCATTGTTTCACGGAACGGCCAGGATCCCACTTCTCTGGGAAAGGCTAAGGTGTCGACATGGAGATCCGGGTACGACCAATTGGTCAGATGCATGGCTTCCGACATGGGATCCCGGTTCCAGTGGATTGAGGCTGCCAACCCTGTCAGCCTATTTGTCGCCGCCGCTGTTGACGCGACGGTGACAATGACCTACAATGAGCTTCTCCTTATACAGCAGGCCGGGTTCAACATCGCTGGTGCCGGCGTGTTCAAACTCAAGGACCATGACCTCAATATACAGGAGGAAGGAGTGTACATGTCGCGTTCACATTATCTCAGCAACAAGGACCGGGCTGATCGTTTCGCCCGGGCCAGCAGGAGAGGATGGGAGTGGGTCGCTGAACATCAGGATGAGGCCTTGGACATAGTCATGAAATATGTGAAAGAGTACCGTATCCCGACCAATAGAGTTGTTCAAAAGCTTATGCTCCAAGAGGTTCTGTCCCTTCAACTGGATTCAGGGTCTGGACAGCGGGCATTTGTATTAAGACCTGATATGGTTGATAAGGCTAATAAGATTCTTGTAGGAGGCGGCATGTTGAGCAGGGAAGTTAAAGTGGAGGAATTGCTGCCATGAGAAGATTGATTGCCCGCATACGCCAATCTTTCTCTGCTCGGCTGAGCCTTTGGGTAGTGTTCTTCGCGGCTATGGTTTTTCTCGCCGCTCAGGGATATGTGGCTTTGCTGGCCAGGCGTTCTGTCAGGGCGGAGGCTGTCAAGGGTGCCTCCCAGGTCCTTGAGAACACTATACTGCGTCTTAACAGCATTATCGAGGATGTGGAAATTGCCGCTGATAACCTTGAATGGCTTGTCTATCGCAACCTTGACTCCCAGGATAGGCTAATGGAATATACCCGGAGCACAGTTCAGGGTAATAGTTTCTTGCTGGGGTGTTCAGTATCGCTTGAACCGTATACCTTCAAGGGTGTCAAGTATTTCTCGCCATATTCCAACAAAACAGGAGATTCAGTCACTACTGTTCAGGAGGGGAGTGATGACTACCAATATTTCTACATGGATTGGTATCTTTTGCCCAAGCTTCTCCGCCAACCTTGCTGGACAGAGCCCTACAGTGACTGGGAGCTGGATGATGAGGTGTCTTTAGACACGGAGAGGACTATCTCATATTGCAAGCCACTGACTGACAAAGATGGCACTTTCATCGGAACCATCTCCCTGGACATATCCTTGGAATGGCTTTCAAGTGTGATTTCTCCTGTCAAGCCATACAAAAGGGCCTATAGCGTTATAATAAGCCGCGGGGGCACATACCTTGTCCACCCTGACCCTGACAAGCTGTTTTACCAAACAGTATTCACGGAGGCCATGTCCGACCCTGATCCGGAGTTGGTCGAATTGGGACATGCGATGCAGGAATGGGAAGAAGGCACAAGAGTGCTGGAGTTGGGCGGCGAGCGTTGCCTCGTGTTTTTCGAACCTATTAAGAGCACAGGTTGGAGCGCGGCGATTGTTTGTCCGGATAAAGACATATTCGGTGGGTTTAACCATCTCCGGAGAATCGGCCTTCTTATCGCTCTCTTTGGCCTCATGCTGATGTTCCTTGTCTGCTTCAGGGTGGTAGGAAAAACCATGAAGCCTCTAAAGGATCTGGCCGACCAGGCGAAGAATATCGCGGATGGCTATTTCGACACTGTTCTTCCGCAAAACGACCGCCCGGACGAGATAGGTGTCCTGTCCAGGTCCTTCGCCAACATGCGGACATCCCTGGTCTCATATATAGACGAACTGACCAAAACCACGGCTGCCAACACTCGTATCGAAGGTGAGCTTCAGATTGCCAGGAATATTCAGAAGGGAATGTTGCCCGGCGTGTTCCCTCCTTTCCCTGAGCGTGATGATGTCGACCTTTACGCATCCATGACTCCAGCGAAGGAAGTGGGTGGAGATCTTTATGATTTTTTCATACAGGAAGGCAGCCTGTACTTCTGCATCGGTGATGTCAGCGGAAAGGGAGTGCCTGCCAGCCTTATAATGGCTGTGACCAGAAACCTCTTCCGGGTGATGGGACAGCAAGGGTTGCCGCCTGACGAGATCGCCGGACGACTAAATGAGATCATTTGTGAGGGCAACGAGCAGATGATGTTCGTCACTATGTTCATCGGGCGAATCAATCTTGATACCGGATTGATGGATTTCTGCAACTGCGGTCATAATCCTCCCGTGGTGATCTCCAAGAAAGGGAAAGCGAGTTTCCTCGAGAGTCTTTCTAATACACCTCTCGGAGTCCAACCCGGTTTCTGGTATGATAAGGAGACAATAAAGGACGTTAGGGGAACTGTTTTATTCCTCTATACTGACGGCTTGAACGAGGCGGAGAACAAGGAATACGAGCAATTCGGGAATGAGAGATTACTCGCTGTACTTAATGAGAATTCTTTCCCTGATGCGGAATCCGCTGTTAAAGGCATGGCTAAGGCTGTATCAAAGCATGTCGGCAAGGCCGAGGCCAGTGATGACCTGGCCATGCTTTGCCTCAAGGTCGGATAAACCACTAATACTCGTCAATGGCGAGCTCCGAGCGGAACTTGTCGAGTTGTCTCTGCAGTCTGGCTATCCGACGGCGGTAACGCTTGTCACCATAGAGGTTTGTCATCTCGTCGGGATCCTTCTTGATGTCGAAGAATTCGGAATAGTCTCCTTCCTCACCTCCATAGAAATGGATAAGCTTGTAGCGTTTGTCGGAGACTCCATCGTGTTTCAGGACATTGTGCTCTGATGGAATGTCGTAATAGTGGTAGTAAAGGTACTTCCTCCACTTCCTGGGCTCTTTCCCTCCTTTCTGGATCACTGGAAGCAACGAGCGTCCGGACATCTGAGGAGGAGCTTGTATGCCTGCCACGTCAAGATATGTGGGGGCGAAATCCAAATTCTGGACAAGGGTATTCGACACCTTTCCTCCCTTCGCTCCAGGATAACGTATGATAAGGGGAGTCCTGTATGACTCCTCGTACATGAACCTTTTGTCGAACCATCCGTGCTCGCCCATGTAGAAACCCTGATCAGAGGTATAGACCACTACTGTGTTCTCGGCAAGTCCGTGGGAATCAAGATATTCCAAGATTTCTCCGACAGAGTCATCCACGGAACGGATGCAGCGTAGATAGTCCCTGATGTAACGCTGGTATTTCCATTCCAACAGCTCTTCACCTTTAAGGTCACTCTCCAGGAATGCCTTGTTGCGCGGACCATATGTCGCCATCCACTTGGCGAGGCTCGTCGAGTCCATCCTCGAGAGCCCCAGTTCGAGCATGCCGCTGGTATGCTTCGCTCTGGTCGGTTCCTCCTCCAGTTCACGAAGCTTCAAGTCGTAGATCATGCTCATGTCCTTGTCTATGGTCATGCGCTGTACCCTCTCAGCCTCACCTTTGCCGGAATAGTCATCGTGGAAGGTAGCGGGTAGGGGAAAGACCACGTCCTCGTACAAGTCAAGATACTTGACGTCCGGAATCCAGTTGCGATGGGGTGCCTTGTGGTGGACATAGAGGCAGAACGGTTTGTCCTTGTCCCTATCTTCCAGGAATTTGATGGCGTGTTCTGTGATAAGGTCTGTGGCATAGCCCTCCTCAGGAATATACTCCCCATTGGACAAGTGGCTCTTGAAAACCGGAGAGTAATACTCTCCCTGGCCGTTCAGGATATAGTATTGGTCGAATCCCCTGGGCTCGCACAGCATGTGCCATTTGCCGATCATCGCTGTCTGGTAGCCTCCTTGATGGAGGAGCTCAGACACGAACGTGACAGTTGTGTCGATCACCCCTTCCAGAGTCCTTTGGCCACTTTGGTGGCTGTATAGACCTGTCATAAGGCATGCGCGGCTTGGTGTAGAGAGAGAGTTCTCCACATATGCCCTGTCGAATCGTATCCCTTCATCGGCGAGCCTGTCCAGATTGGGGGTAGGAGCCTGACGACTGAGCGGATGGCCATAGGCGCTTATAGCCTGGTATGAATGGTCGTCCGTCATTATGTGGATGATGTTCAGCCTTTTGGCATCATTATTATCTTGAGCTTGAGCTATTTCCGGCGATAATGTGCCTGGGAGGGAGGCAAGAAGCAGGGCTCCTGAGAAGGCAAGTGGATTCTGTCTCATAATCTAGTTAATATGGTTCGCGCTAATATACTATAAAAAACAAAGAATCCCCGCAACTTTCAAAGCTACGGGGATTCTTTGTGCTCTGTTAGGGACTCGAACCCTAGACCCACTGATTAAGAGTCAGTTGCTCTACCAACTGAGCTAACAAAGCATTTTAAAGAACGTGGCTCCTTAGTGAACCGTTCGGGGCTCGAACCCGAGACCCCAACATTAAAAGTGTTGTGCTCTACCAACTGAGCTAACGATTCTTTCCAGTCGTTTCGGATCACTTCCGAATCGGGATTGCAAAGTTATATCCTTCGGGTGAAAAAACCAAATATTTTCGATTATTTTTTGCTTTTTTATCCATTCTCCGGGGCGGAATACTCCTTTATAAGCTGTTCTTCGGAGATGGGGCAGACTAGTGTGTGACCATCTTTGACCGCCACAATGTAGTCCTTCAGTCCGGACACCACAACTGTGCCCGCACCTTCGGCATGGACAAGGCACCCCTCACATCCGAAGACACGAATGTCCTTGCCTATGACCTTGTTATCTCCTTCTATGGCTTTAGCTGATCCTCCATCGGGGACGGGATCCTCATCAGGCATAGGAATGTGCTCCTTGATTGATGAGAAGCAACCAAGATCCGACCATCCTAAGTCACTGGCTATCACGAATATACTCTTGGACTTCTCCATGACAGCGTAGTCGATGGAGATTTTCTCGCAAGTGGGGAAGAGTTCCCTGAGCGTCTCCTCTTCCTTCCATGAGCCGAAAGAAGCCGCTATCGAATCCATCACTCCGGCGATTTGCGGGGCATGCTTCCTGAGCTCGGCCATGATTGTCTTGCAGCTCCATACGAATATCCCGGCGTTCCAGAAATAATTTCCGGCGGCAATGTAAGACTCGGCTGTCTCGAGATCCGGTTTTTCCTTGAACTCACAGACCTTGACGATCTCATCGGGCTTTCTCTCCTCAGCATTGATATATCCGTAACCGGTCTCAGGCCGTGACGGCTCAATACCGACGGTGACTATTCTTTCGCTTCCCTCAGTGAAGTTGAGTGCTTTACGGATGGCGGCGGCGAACTTCTGGACATTTATCACGAGAGCGTCCGCAGGGGTCACGATAATGTTGGCGTCCGGATGTTTGGCGTTAATTTTCCAACAGGCGTATGCTATGCAGGGCGCCGTGTTCCTGGCTACTGGCTCAGCCAGGATCTGTTCCTCGGGAATCTCCGGAAGTTGTTGTTTGACTATATCTGTGTATGCCTCTGAGGTGACCACCCAGAAATTCTCGATGTCGCAAACAGGACGGAACCTGTCCACGGTCATCTGGATCATGGTTTTGCCTATTCCAAGGAGGTCTATGAATTGTTTTGGTTTCTCGGGGAGGCTGACTGGCCAAAGCCGGCTGCCGATCCCTCCCGCCATTATCACAACATGAGTGTCCATGATTGGTCTAGTTTATCGTTCGGATTGTAAAATTAAAAAAAAAGGTGGATTTAAAAGGATTATTTTGTAAATTGGCATTGTGAAAATAACCCTAACACTTATTAATATCACTTAATAACAAAGCATTATGAGAAAGTACATCGCTGAATGTATCGGGACATTCGTCCTGACGTTCCTCGGCTGCGCCACGGCTATGTTCGTGGGCTGCGGTACACCCGCCGGCCTTTTCGCCACCGCAGCTGCCTTTGGTCTATCGGTCATCGCAATGGCCTACACCATCGGAGGCATCTCTGGTTGCCACATCAATCCCGCCATCACCCTTGGAGTCGCCCTCTCCGGCCGTATGAGCTGGAAGGACGCCTGCGGCTACTGGTGCGGACAGATTGTGGGTGCCGTCGTCGCCGGAGCTCTCCTTCTCCTTTTCGCTAAGGTCATGACCCCTTCGGCCGCTTTCGCTGGCGCCAATCCTGCCGGACTTGGCTGCAACGGTGTCGCCGGAGCCGGTGGAGTCGGAGGCGCGTTCCTTGTTGAGGTCGTCGCTACCTTCCTGTTCGTCCTTGTGGTTCTCGGTACCACTGACGGCAAGGTCGGAGCTGGCAACCTCGCTGGACTCGCTATCGGTCTTACCCTTGTTCTGATCCACCTCGTGTGCATCAATCTGACCGGTACCTCCGTCAATCCCGCCCGTTCTATCGGACCCGCCCTCTTCGCTGGTGGACAGGCCCTGAAGGATCTCTGGGTCTTCATCGTAGCCCCTCTCGTAGGTGGAGCTCTCAGCGCCATCGTCTGGTGCGCCCTCACCCCGAAGGAAGAGAAGTAATCATCCAAGCGTTGATACAAGGCCGGCCAGTTGTGCCGGCCTTTTTCGTTTTAATAAGGTTTTTCTTCTTACGTTCTGATATATTTTCCTATATTTGAACATGTTCGAGAAGATTGTATCCGTCATTAACAATGTCATTTGGAGTCCGGCACTGGTTGTCCTTCTGGTAGGAGCCGGACTGTATTTCTCCACACGCACCCGTTTTGTCCAAATCCGGCGTATTGGTCTCATGACCAGGCTGTTGTTCCGCAAGAGGGACAAAGACTCTGAGAAGAAAGGTGTTTCGTCATTCGAGGCTTTCTGCATCGCACTATCCGGAAGGGTCGGTACCGGGAATATCGTGGGAGTCGCCACCGCTATAGCTCTTGGCGGTCCTGGAGCCATATTCTGGATGTGGATAATCGCCTTTTTCGGCGCATCCACCGCCTATGTGGAGTCGACATTGGCCCAGATTTTCAAGTTCTCGCACCCAACCGGTTTCAGAGGTGGTCCAGCGACATATATTGAAAAAGGACTTAAGGCACGTTGGATGGGCATCCTCTTCGCTGTGGTGACCATAGTCGCCACCGGTCTTTTACTGCCCACGGTCCAGTCCAACGGTCTTTCCGCCGCAGCCATGAACTCCTTCGGGATCAATCCTCTTATCTCCGGACTGGTACTGGCATTCATACTTGGACTCGTTATCGTGGGAGGTGTCAAGAGAATCGCTAAGGCAGCCTCTCTGGTCACTCCGTTCATGGCGGTCGTGTATGTGTTGATTTCAATCTTGATTCTTGCTCTGAACTGGAAAGCGATCCCTGGACTGTTGTCACTTATAGTTCGGAACGCGTTCGGAGTCAATCCTTTATGTGGAGGTATCCTTGGGTCGACCATTATGATGGGAGTAAAAAGAGGATTGTTCTCCAACGAGGCTGGGCAAGGTACAGGTGCGATTCCTTCGGCCTCCGCTGATGTAAAGCATCCTGCGGAGCAGGGTCTGGTCCAGGCTTTCTCGGTTTATGTCGATACCCTCCTGGTCTGCACCGCCACCGCCCTCATGATCCTCTCCGCCGGTACCTTCAATATTCTTGATGCCAAGACGGGGGAGATGCTCGTGGCAAACGACCCGGGTCTCGGCGCCAACTATGTCGGATATACCCAGGCGGCGGTCGACTCAGTGATCGGCGGCTTCGGAAGCATCTTTGTCAGCATCGCCCTGGCCTTCTTCGTGTTCACGACCGTGATGGCCTATTATTTCTACTCGGAGTCCAGTGTGATGTACCTGTGTAACATTAAAGAGGGTATTTCACCCAAAGTCGAGAAAATACTCATCAGGATCCTTCAAGTCATGATCCTGGGCTCTGTGGTTTTCGGGGCTGTGAAGGAAGCCAACACAGTTTGGACAATGGGCGACATAGGGGTAGGGCTGATGGCCTGGGTCAATGTCGTGGCCATTATCATCCTCGCTCCCAAAGCTTTCGCCGCCTTGAAGGACTACGAGAAGCATTAGCATAATGGCCTTAGGCGGCCAATCCGAGCTTCATCAGGAAGTGGGTGATGATGTCAGGCCTAAGCAAGATGGGGAATAGGAAGCCATAAACCGCTCCCCAGAAGTGGGCTGTGTGCCCGATGTTGTCCATATTCCTCTTGGCCATATACCAGCAATACAGCAAGTACAGGGGAGCGAAAATGTAACCTGGTACCGGAATAGGAATAAGGTAAATGTATATTCCCATTTTCGGCTCGAATAGTATAGACGCGAACAATACGGCGGAGACTGCCCCTGAGGCTCCCACGGCGTTGTAAGAAGGAGTGTCCTTGTATTTGATCAGATCACCGACAGTCGAGACCACGATAGCGCTGACGTAGAGTACAACGTAAAGGATCACTCCAGTCCTGGCCCCGAAGGCCGCCGCGAAATATTTCTCCACCACATCTCCGAAGAAATAGAGGGTCAACATGTTAAAGAACAGGTGTCCCCACCCTCCATGGACTAAGCCATAGGTTAACATTCTGTGCCACTGTCCCCGGTGGGCGACATTGTAGGCGTTGAATTTCAACGCATTGATGTCAAGAGAACCATAGAAGCAAAGAACGCTGACAGCGGCGGTGACAAGTATGATGATTATGGTCGCCATGCGTCTATAGAGTTTTGCTTCCGGAATTCCATCCCTCGAAATAGACACTTGTCGAGGCAGGGGAACACGCTGCCGGCTTGATTGTTATAGTCTTGGAAGTCTTGGGAAGAAGGGTCACGAAATTGTCTGAATACATTGTACCGACAACCGGCTCCCCTGATGAGTCCCTAAGCTGCAACCTGTTGAAAAACGCTATTTTAGAGGAAGTGTTTTTCAGAATCACTTCAATTGTGCCACCTGGCAGGACACGTTTTGTGACCTTGACATTGGCCTTCGGCAAATCATTGAGGCTTTCAAAACCCGAGGTGCAGGGGCCGGTCACGGTTTTTGGCCCTTCGTAAGCGTCTTTCGACCTCCAGTAAAAGTTCTCGGACAGGGTCTGACGCCCTGTCCTGTCTGTAAGCGTGAGACAGATGAAATGGACTTGGGAGATGTCATCAGGAAAAACGAGGGTCAGCACATCATCCAACGCCTTCTCCGCCGGAGCGTCCACAGGAATATCCCAGGACTTCACGAGTTTGCTTGAGAGGTTGTATAGTCTCGCTTGCAACCTGAGCGCTGGAACTGGCTCCGGACAATCATTTATGATGCTGACAGTATTCTTGAGGTAATCAAACTGAACGTGCAGAGGCTCAAGTGAATGCATCGTATGATAGAGCGAGGCGGTAGGCTCCAGGTAATAGTCCCACATCCTGGCGCAGACCTGGACATTGGGGCAGTTATGGTACCAGAAAAGGAGCCCTGAGCAGAAGCGGTCGCCGTCATCAAGACGGTTATAATTCCAGACTTCCCAGATGCTCTTTGAGTTCATCGCGCCTACTAGTTGCCCCTTACGGGCGTAGTCTTCTATGCTGGAGGGATCCCCGTAGCAGCGAACCATGTCGTCATAGAGGGTGGTCATGAGGTGGAACCCGTTGCCGTCCAGATAGTTCCATGTGGGCTTATCAATCGGCCAGAGCTTGTCTTCAGGCATCATTTTCCTTAGAGTCTCGATCACGGGCAGTGTTGGGGCGCCATATTCAGGATTAAAGCCGTCCACCCTGCTACCGCGGTCAGATGCGGTGTTGGCATAGTGGCGCATAGGGTTGACCTGCTTGTAGGGGCTTCCGTCGTGGATGCCGTCGCATTCGGACTGCATCTGGTATGGACGGGTACCGTCGAGATGATCCAACAGGGAAGGAGTGCCGCTAACCTCGGTGCTCTCATTAGAGGCCACGTAGAACACTATTGACGGATGGTTGCGGATCCTCTTCACAGTTGAGGCGATATTGTTGAAATAGATTGACTTGTCATGTGGGTGGCGGGTGTCTCCTGTCATCCAGAACTCTTGCCAGACCATGATTCCGTATTCATCGCAGAGCTGATAGAAAAGGTCACTCTCCGCTATTCCTCCGCCCCATAATCTCAGGAAGTTTATTCCGGACTGATTCGTGTAGGCCAATTCGGTCCGCATTCTGTCATCATTGGTCCGGAGCATTGCCTCAGGGATCCAGTTGCTGCCCCTGATGAACATGCGTTTACCGTTGATGATGAATACTTTAGACCCATCGGGAGTGTCAGTGGTGACTTGGACGTCCCTGATTCCGAAGGTCACTTCCTTGGAGTCCGAGACAGCCCCCCCGACAGAGACGGAGATCTTAAGCTTGTAGAGCTCCTGGGCGCCTTTGTTCTTTGGCCACCATAGCCGGGGATTCTTTATGACGAGCTGTGGATATTCCTCCGGTGTGAAAGTGATCAATGGTTCCTCGCCTCGTATCAGAGAGACTTCTTTTGAGAACGATATACCGGTGCCTTCGATCTCGCCACTCACAAGGCATTTAACAGGCGTGTTGTTCTGGAAACCGCTGGCTGGGTTGATTAGCTCAACGCTGATTGTCTCGCGGGCTTCATCGAAGACGGGGCGGTTGAGGGTTGACTTCACGAATGGGGATCTCAAGGCGACTGGGCCACTCTTAAGGATCTCGACTGATTTCCAGATGCCGGTGTTGCGGTCACGGATACCGTCGTCGTATGAGAAGTCCCAGCCGACTGTCATGAGTTGGGTGGTGTTCCAGCCGATGTCGCCGTCGCCTCCATTGCGATTCTCTCCCGGGGCTCCCCACGGCTTGGGCATGGTTGTCCCTGGAATATCCACAGGTCTCACCAGCGCGGCCAAGGCGTTATGCCCATCCTTGCTGACGAAGTCTGTGATGTCGATAAGGTCGTCGTTGAACATTCCTGCCATGACGCTGACCAGGTGGCCGTTCAGCCACCATTCGGCTCTGTAGTTAATTCCTTGTGGGTGAAGCCAGACTCGCTCTCCTTCTTTCAGGGCGGGGGTGTCGAATTCTGTCCTGAACCAATATGTCCAGAATTCCCTTCCTGTGTCTATGATGTCGGGGATCTTCTTCTCGGAGATTTTGTTGTTGGTCCCGTAATATGGCTCAGGGTACACTCCGTTCTTGACTAAGGACGTCAGGACTGTCCCGGGCACAATGGCTTCCATCCAGGAGGAGTCGTCAAAACCGGCTGCCGACAACTCGGCTGCGGTGGCCCTTGTCTCAGATTCCTTGGCCATCTTCCACACGAACTTCCCGTCGTGCCCTAGTCTTGAATCGAGCGTCTGTCCCCATGACATGACGCCAGCTCCCAAAGCAATGATCGCTATAATGAACCTCTTCATCATAATCAATTTATAATAAACTGTTTCTATCGTCCGCTGGCGTTCCCCTCCGGGGTACCACGTCGACTGGACTACTCGCATCGGCCATGCTCGGCCGCTCGCTAACTCGGGCCTGACGGCCCTCAGACAGACGCTCGCCTCTGGCCGGCCTGGCCTTCGCTCGCTACGTCAATTCTCCTAGGCCCCCTTCGGGGACGCCACCGGACGGATGGAGACAAGTGACGAGGAGTCACCCCCTGGAGGACCTGTCCACCCCCGGACAGGGGCAGGGGGAGGGGCCCGACGACAGCGAGTCTGAGCGAGGCGAGGACGACGATGGCGTTGGGAGGGGCCGGAGTGAGCGAAGCGAACGGAGTTCCGACAGGGGGTGACTCCTCGTCACTAAGACACCCCGGAGGGGAGCGCTAGCGCCTGAGGCGAGCGCCAGCGCCCGAGTGGACAGGATTACTTCGTGCCGAAGATACGGTCACCGGCATCACCGAGACCGGGGACGATGTAGGCGTTGTCGTTGAGGCAGTCGTCCACGGCGGCGGTGTAGATGTCCACGTCAGGATGCTCGCTCTGCACCTTCTTGATGCCCTCAGGCACACTCACAAGGCACATCAGCCTGATATTGGTGCAGCCCCTCTCCTTCAGCATCGCGATCGCGTCGCAAGCGCTGCCTCCTGTGGCCAACATAGGGTCTGTGACTATCACGAGACGATCCTGGATGTCCTCAGGAAGCTTGCAATAATAAACCACCGGCTTGTGCGTCTCCTCATTGCGGTACAAGCCAATATGTCCAACCTTCGCCACCGGGACCAAGGTCTGGAGACCCGCCACCATACCAAGGCCGGCGCGCAGGATCGGGACAATGGCCAACTTGCGTCCGGAAACTTCCTTGGCGGTCATCTTGCAGATAGGAGTTTCTATCTCAATGTCCTCGAGAGGGATGTCCCTCGTGACTTCATAACCCATCAGGAGTGATATCTCCTTGAGGAGCTCCCTGAAATCCTTCGATCCTGTGTTCTTGTTTCTCATGATGGTCAGTTTGTGCTGGACCATCGGGTGGTTGATAACATGCAATAAGCTCATGATTAATAATTTAAGTATTGATTATTATAAGAATTCAACATCGGGGGATGGCTTGTTGGCGAATTGTTTCTGGAACTTCGCGAGAGATTTCTTCCTCCTTTTCTCAATATGCGACCGCAACTTAGTCTCCGCGGAATGGGACATGTTGGGGAATCGCTTTCTCAGGACTTTCAATCTATTGATTATGAACGCTTCGGTATGGCGCTCCCTCTTCTCGGCGTAGATGTCATCGAAACCGATCATTATTCCGGTCTCAATCGCGTCACCGAGCTCGTCATTGATGCAAGAGCCAAGCATCTTCATTGACGCTGAAGTGTTGATGTATGAGTTGACCAGAGGCGGGATATTCGTACCGAGTTTCCTCACGGCGTCTTTCAGCAACCTGTAATCCTTCTTGACATCGTCCTCGCGAAGCACAAGGTCCATGAGTCTGGGGTTGTCAGCTACCCTGATCTCTTTCTTGGGACGGACCAGACCTTCCGGATCCTTGAAATGCTTTTTCAGGAAATGAATGATAAGGTTCCTGGCAGTCTTGTCGTAGGAAGGGTAAATCGTCATTTTCCCAAGGAAATACAGCGTTCCCGGGTGGTGAAGAATGACGGAGGCGATTCCGTCCCAGAGATTGTCCATCGTGAACACGGATTTCGCCCCGGCCTTTGAACTCTGATAATCAGGAGCCACAAATGAACGCCCCAGCTCCATGACGTGGGGGAGGTAGCGATTGATGAAATCGTCGGAGAAGCGGTAGAGATGGGAAGACGTGATATTGGGCTGTCCATCTTCCTTGAGGGTCACATCCTTGCCGAGGATGTAGCGGTAGCCACCTATGATAGCCTCTGCCTCGGGATCCCAGACAATTAACTGACTGTATGGAACTTCCATCATGTCATACTCGTCCAGGTCCATGGCTTTGCCTGAGCTCGCCCCGGCTTCCCGGTATGACACCTCGCGCAGACGGCCAATCTCTCTCAGTGTGTTAGGAGAGTCTTTCCAGGACACGACATAAAGTTCATTTCCACCCTTGTTGGTATCCCCAAGCTTTTTATCAGGTGTAAGCTCCGCCTTGATCAAGGCGATGTCCACGGGATCGATGATCTTTTCCATATTAGTCCATCAATTTCTTGTACTTGAACCTCTTAGGCTCCACATTGCCGAGCCTGGCTTTCTTGTTCTCCTCGTACTCGGAGTAATTACCGTCAAAGAATACCACATTCCCGTCACCCTCGAAAGCGAGCATGTGAGTGGCGATACGGTCCAGGAACCAACGGTCGTGACTGATTACCACGGCGCAGCCGGCAAAACTCTCAAGGCCATCTTCCAACGCTCTTATCGTGTTGACATCCACATCGTTGGTCGGCTCGTCAAGGAGCAGGACGTTGCCCTCGTCCTTTAGCGTGAGGGCTAGGTGGAGTCGGTTTCGCTCGCCTCCTGAGAGGACTCCGCACAGCTTTTCCTGGTCTGCTCCCGTGAAATTGAACCGTGAGACCCAAGCCCTCGCGTTTATGTCCTTCCCGCCCAGGCGTACCCATTCTGAATTACCTGCAATAGTCTCGTAGACAGATTTGTCAGGATCAATGCTCTTGTGCTGCTGGTCCACATAGGATATCTTGACAGTCTCACCGATGTCTATCGTTCCGGAATCCGGATTCTCTATACCCATGATGAGCCTGAAAAGGGTTGTCTTTCCTGCTCCGTTCGGACCTATCACGCCAACGATTCCGGCAGGGGGGAGTGAGAATGAGAGATGCTCAAACAGCACCTTGTCCCCGAAAGATTTGGTCACGTCATTGAAGACAATGACTTTGTTGCCGAGTCTTGGACCATTGGGAATGTATATCTCCAGATTCTTCTCTTTCTCCTTGGTGTCCGCGGACGCCAACTTCTCGTAGGCGCCAAGACGTGCCTTCTGCTTGGCCTGGCGGGCCTTCGGAGCCATTCTGACCCACTCAAGCTCATGCTCGAGGGTTTTGCGCCTGCGGCTTTCCTGTTTCTCCTCAAGGGCGAGTCGCTTCGTCTTCTGGTCCAGCCACGAGCTGTAGTTGCCCTTCCAAGGGATGCCCTCACCCCGGTCAAGCTCCAGGATCCATCCCGCCACATTGTCAAGGAAATAGCGGTCATGGGTCACGGCGATTACCGTGCCCTTATACTGCCTGAGATGGGCCTCCAGCCACTGTATGCTCTCAGCGTCGAGGTGGTTGGTGGGCTCGTCCAGCAGAAGTACATCAGGTTGCTGAAGCAACAGGCGGCAGAGAGCTACCCTTCTTCGCTCACCACCCGATAGAGTTGATGTGAGGGCATCGGGAGGGGGGCAGTTAAGAGCGTCCATCGCCCTCTCAAGTTTGGACTCTATTTCCCAGCCGCCAAGTTGTTCTATGGTCTCGGAGAGTTCCCCTTGGCGCTCGATCAACTTGTTCATCTGATCATCATCCATGGACTCCATGAATCTCATGGATATCTCATTGTATTCGTTGAGGGCGTCCATCACATCCTGTACTCCTTCCTGGACGACCTCCAATACAGTCTTGGACGGATCCATCTGAGGCTCCTGCTCAAGGTAACCCACGGAATACCCGGGGGCCCACACGACCTCTCCCTTGTAGGACTTCTCCACACCGGCGATAATCTTCAGCAAGGTGGATTTACCGGAACCGTTAAGACCGATGATGCCGATCTTGGCCCCGTAAAAGAAGGATAGGTAAATGTCCTTGAGTATGACTTTATTGTTGTTTGGGAGGGTCTTTCCGACCCCGCACATAGAGAATATAATGGTCTCGTCTGCCATAGGTATGGTATCAGTGGGTGAGCGTTGCTGTACACACAAAAATAATGAATAATTCAGAAATAAATGCTATATTGTGAGACGGAATTGATAATAAAACAACTTCAGATACATTGATATGAGCCGTTTTCTATCCCTTGTCGCGACAACTCTCTTATCGCTTCTTATCTCTTTCCAATCCGGTGCCCAGATTCTGAATGGTCCTCACGGATCTGAGGACATGAAGATCGGGGTCGCTGGTTACAGCTACCGCAACTTTTCCATTGACGAGACTCTGGCCATGCTTCAGAGCATGGATGTTAAGTACTTATCCATCAAGGACTGGTGGCTCCCTCTTGATTCCACTAAGGAGCAGATGGACGAATTCAAGGCCAAGTGTGCCTCATATGGTGTTGATGGGTATATCCTAGGCCCCATTTACATGAAATCCAAGGCCGAGGTTGACAGGGCGTTCGCATATACTGAGCGATATGGCATAAAGATGTTCATCGGTGTGCCGGATTACGATTTGATAGACTATGTGATAGCTAAAGTGGCGGAGACCGGCATCAAGGTGGCGATCCACACCCATGGCCCAGACGGTGCCGCTTTCCCGAGTATATACAAGATCATGGAACTCGTGAAGGATCCGTCACTCGGGGTAGGGTGCTGCCTGGACATGGGTCACTCGGTGCGTAGCGGCGAGGATATCGCCCAGATAGTCAAGAAGTACCATAAATGGATATATGATGTCCATATCAAGGACGAGACCGCTCCATCGAAGGCAGGCCAGACTTGGGAGATGGGCAGGGGAGTGATTGACTACCGTCCTGTCGTCAAGGCTCTTCGCAAGGTGGGATACAAGGGCGTCCTCTCGCTCGAGTTTGAGAAGAGCGGTGACAACCCCCATCCTGGTGTCGCGGAGTCTATAGGTTACCTCCGAGGTATCCTTGACGGAACGAAATAATCCAGACACCAACTTCTTTTCAACGCTATTCTTCCCACCACAGGCACTCGGTTGGTGGATTACGCGTCAGTTGGCTGCTGGGAAGGATCCCATGTGCAGACCTGGCTCCCTGTTTTGAAGTAAATTCCTGAATATGGTAAAGATATATTGCAAGAACACCGGTACCTCAAAGGAGTTCGTCGAGGGTGCGTATCTGAAGGACATAGCATCCGAGTTTGAGTTTGACAAGCCGTATGATATTCTGGCCGCCCTTGTCAACAATGTGGCACAGGGGCTCCGTTTCAAGGTCTATCACAATCTTGATGTACAGTTCCTTGACTACCGCACCTACACAGGCCGCAATTTTTACTGCCGATCCCTTTGCTTCCTGTTGTATAAAGCCGTCAAGGATCTGTTCCCGGACAGTAAGTTGACAATACGCAGGCCCATCTCCAAAGGTTATTACTGCTCTGTCGATAAGGGTGACGGGACGGTGATAGATGCGGCTGATGTAGATGCCGTGAGGGCTAGGATGAGAGAGATTGTGGATCAGGATGTGCCTTTCAGACGCCATGAGGCCAGGGTGGAGGACGCTATCAAGACTTTCACCGCAATTGGAGCCATGGACAAGGTCAAGCTTCTGGAGACTTGCGGGGATGTCTATATCACATATTACACCCTTGGTGGGACAGCGGACTACTACTACGATGAGCTCGTTCCGAGCGCAGGCTACCTGAAGGCATGGGACGTGAGTTTTTATCGTGGGGGGATATTGCTGCGAGTCCCCGACAGGCACCATCCTGAGGATTTGGCGCCTTTCAGGGAGCAGCCTAAGACTTTTGATGTGTTCATCGAGTCACATCGCTGGAATAACATAATGCAGCTTGGCAACGTAGGGGACGTTAACGAGTCGATACTGAGCGGCAAAGCATCCGACCTAATCCAGATAGCCGAGGCATTGCAGGAGAAAAAGATAGTTCAGATAGCCGAGGAGATCGAGCGTCGCCACTCAGACCCTGCCGACCCATTGAGGTTAGTGTTGATCACAGGCCCCACAAGTAGCGGAAAGTCCACTTTCTGCAAGCGGTTGAGTATCCAACTCAAGGCCTGTGGACTCCATCCCATCTCTTTCTCCACAGACGACTATTTTGTGAACCGGCTCGATACCCCGAGGCTCCCGGACGGTTCATTCGATTTCGATAATTTCGACACGGTGGATCACGACTATCTCCAGAAGGATCTGCTCAAACTGCTTGCTGGAGAGGAGGTTGAGGTGCCGGAATTCAATTTTGTCACCGGATTGAGAGAGTTTAACGGCAAAAAACTCAAGCTCGCTGACAGGTCTATCCTCCTGATAGAGGGTATCCATGCGTTAAACCCGAAACTGACCGACAAAGTCCCGGATAACGAGAAGTTCAAGATATTCATTAACACCATCACCTCCATCTCCCTGGACTCCCACAACTGCATTCCGACTAGTGATAACCGCCTGCTGCGTCGCATCGTCAGGGACTTCCTCAAGGGTGCTTTCACCGCCCGTGAGACTATCTCCAACTGGCCTAATGTGCGACGCTCCGAGGTTAAGTGGATTTATCCTTTCCAGGAAGAGGCGGATGTGCTCTTCAACTCGGCTTACCTCGCCGAGTTCGCGGTCCTGAGGACCCAGGCAGAGAGAATCCTGGCCACGGTCCCTAAGAATTGTAAGGAATACAGTGAGGCTCACAGGCTTCTGATGTTCCTTCATTATTTCGTGCCGGTCTCCGATAGGGAGATACCTCTGAACTCACTGATGCGAGGTTTCATTGGAGGCGGAAGTTTTTGATATTCATTAAAATAAGTAATAGTTATGGTTCTACCTCACAACCAAAGGACCGGGAATGAGTCCATTGTCTATTTCACCCGGGACCTGTCTTCCAAGGGCCTGATCAAGGCTTATGAGAAAGTGTGCGGGAATATCTCCGGCCGAGTCGGAGTGAAACTTCACACCGGTGAGAAAAAGGGACCTAACATAATCCCTCGCGGATGGGTCAAGAAACTCATCGAGAAAGATTTGCCTGATGCCACCATCATCGAGACTAACACGTACTACGAAGGTGACCGTTATACCACAGAGCTTCACAGAGAGACCCTTAAGGTCAACGGCTGGACATTCTGTCCTGTTGACATCCTCGACGAGGAAGGTACTGTCAATCTTCCTGTAGTCGGTGGCAAATGGTTCAAAGAGATGTCTGTGGGAAGCCATTTGCTTAATTACGATTCATTGGTCACCCTTACCCATTTCAAAGGCCACACAAATGGCGGATTCGGCGGAAGTGACAAGAATATCGGCATTGGTTGCGCTGACGGCAGGATAGGGAAGGCGTGGATCCACACGACTCCTGGTCAGCCGGACCAGTGGGACATTATCGAAGAGGAGTTCATGGAGAGGATGACGGAGTCCACCAAGGCCACTATCGACCATTTCGGGAAAAAGGTGACATATGTCAATGTGATGAGGAATATGTCCGTTTCCTGTGACTGCGAGGGTCTTGAGGCCGAGCCTGTCGTGACTCCGAATGTCGGCATTCTTTCCTCGACCGATATCCTGGCCATCGACCAGGCTTGTATCGACATAGTATACGCTATGACCGAGAAACAGCATCACGATCTTGTGGAAAGGATTGAGTCCCGACACGGTCTCAGGCAGCTTTCCTACATGAAGGAACTCGGGATGGGCAACGACAGGTACATCCTCATAGACTTGGACAATGGTGGCAGGCGTATGACGGTGAAAGAGGCCGTCAAGGGCTTGAAGCCGTTTGTGCTTCACGGCAAATGATTGTCAAGAGGTTTCTGGCGCCGGTGGTGGCGGCCCTGTTCATCTGTTCTGTCGCCGGTACTGTGACATGCGATGGAATGCCTCGGCATCAGCGACCCATAAAGCCTGTGGCTGAGCCACTTCCGCTTTGTAAGGTCCGTCTTGCGGGGAATAATCGCCTGACATCCAACAGGGATCTTGACATACGCGCGATTCTCTCATGGGACGTGCGTAAATTCCTGTACAATTATCTTGATACTTACGGTCTGGACACTTCCGGTTGCCCAAAGCCCGATGGTTGGGACTCAGTGGACACAAAACTTAAAGGCCACGGGACCGGCCATTATATGTCAGCGCTGGCGCTGGCGTACTCCGGTTGTGATGACCCGGCGATTAGGGACAGCCTTATGGTCAGGATAAGGAAAGTGGTTGACTGTCTCCGGGAATGCCAGGAAAGGACTTTTGTATATGACTCGACTCTTGACCGTTACCTTGAGGCGAGAGATTACGCTCCCGAGGATGAACTCCGGGAGATGAAGGGGACCTGGGACGCATTCGACGAGTATAAGAAGCATTATTCCGAATATGGCTACGGCTATCTTAACGCCATTCCTGCCGCGCACTGTGCGCTTGTGGAGATGTACAGGCCATATAATAACTCGGATTGGGTATGGGCTCCTTATTATGTCGTACACAAGCAGCTGGCGGGACTGATTGACATAGCGTCTCTCGTGGACGACAAAGCTGTCGCTGGAAAGGCGTTGAAGATTGCCGAAGATATGGGCTTATGGGTCTGGAACCGGTTGAAGTACAGGACTTTCGTTGATTCTTCCGGCACCCGGGAATCACGTCGTTCCGTCCCCGGGAACCGCTATGAGATGTGGAACATGTACATCGCCGGGGAAGTTGGCGGGATGGAAGAGTCCCTCTCAAGGTTATCGATGATGGTCCGTGACAAGGTATCTAGGGAGCGTCTGTTAGAGGCCGCCGGATTCTTTGACAGCCCGGCTTTTTTCGAGCCTCTCTCCCGTAACGAGGACTCTATCCATGGCCGTCATGCCAACCAGCATATCCCTATGATTATTGGAGCCTTGATGAATTATCGCGCCGGGGGATCGGGGGAATACTACGATATCGCCCGCAACTTCTGGGACTTTGTCCAGGACCGCTACCTATATGCCACTGGAGGCGTGGGGGACTCTGAGATGTTCAGGGAGCCATACACTCAGATGGCCAGCATGATCTCTAGCCGGACTCCGGAGATTAATGAGACTTGCTGTGCCTACAATCTGGCCAAACTCACCAAGGATTTGAACTGCCTGGATCCGGATGATGCCCGTTATATGGATTATTATGAGCGGGTTCTGTACAACCAGATAGTCGGTTCGATCCATCCTTCAGAATACAAGGTGACTTACCAATACGCGGTTGGGCTCAATGCCTCGAAGCCGTGGGGAAACCGGACTCCCCAGGAGTCATGTTGTGGAGGGACAGGGGCTGAAAACCATGTCAAGTATCAGGAAGCCGCGTACTTTGTCTCTAAGAAAACTATATGGATTGGCTTATACTTGCCTTCCGAGGCGACGTGGGACCGTCATAGGGTGACTTTGTCGCAGGAGTGTGATTGGCCTGCCGAGAGATCTGTGATACATGTGAAAAAGGGGAGGGGGAGATTCACCATGAAGCTTCGGGTGCCGTATTGGGCGGTTGATGGCTTTGACATCAAGCTTAATGGCCGTTCCATGTCTTCCGATTATGTTCCCGGGAGCTATTTTGAGATTCCTCGCCGCCGATGGACCAGACGTGATTCCGTTGAGATCATAATGCCTTTTGTACAGCGCATTGAATATGGCCCGGATCCAGTCTCACTACCCGGTTCTGACAAACCCGAGCGCCTCGGAGTCCTGATGCGCGGTCCATTGGTGATGGCCGCGGTCGGCATCAAGGAATGGGATGAGGCTGTCTTGCAAATCGGCCATGATGGCGAGCCGGATACTTCCGGTCTTGACCTTATTCCCGATTTTCAAGCCGACACCTCCGTGACTCATTACCTTCGGGTTTTATCCGATTAATTATTTAAATTCGCGTAAGAATAATTCCAAGTTAATGAAACAGATAAGCACTGATAAGGCTCCGGCCGCGATAGGACCGTACAGCCAAGCGATCTCTCATAATGGTATGGTTTTCGTCTCAGGACAGCTTCCCATCGACCCTGCGACAGGCGTGTTTCCCGAAGGTGGTGTTGAGGCTCAGACAAGGCAGTCTCTCACAAATATCAAGTCGATTCTCGAACAGGCGGGCTCCGGGATGGATAAGGTCATAAAAACAACAGTATTACTGGCGGACATGGGGGATTTCACCGCCATGAACGGCGTGTATGCGGAGTTCTTCTCCCAGCCATATCCCGCTCGTTGCGCCTTCGCTGTCAAGACCCTTCCTAAAGGTGCGCTTGTTGAGATAGAGTGCGTCGCCGTGGAATGATCAAGACGATTCTTGGCAAGGTAGGGCGGTACAAGACGGCCGCCGTGCTAACCCCGGTCTGGACCACGGCTGAGGTGATTATGGGAGTGCTGATCCCCTATGTTACGGCATCCCTTATTGACAAGGGAATCAGCGCCGGTAATATGCCCGAGGTTTATAGATACGGTGGTCTGATGCTTCTGATGGCGTGCTTCAGTACACTTTTCGGGATACTTGCCGCGCGTTTCGCCGCATATTCATCTACTGGACTGGCCGCTAATCTCCGGGAGGCCATGTACACCAACATCCAGAGGTTCTCTTTCTCGGATATCGACAAATACTCCACAGCAGGCTTGGTCACGAGGATGACCACGGATGTGAGCAATATCCAGGGAGCCTTCCAGATGCTTCTCCGCATAAGTTTCCGGGCCCCTCTGAACTTGGTTTTCAGCCTATTCATGTGCTTTTTCATCAATGGGAGGCTCAGCGTCATATTCCTCATCGCGATGGTGATTCTGAGCACCTGCCTTTTCTTCCTGATCAAGCGCGCCTCAAAACTCTTCGTCCAGATATTCGAGAAATATGACGGCCTGAATGGGGTGATCCAGGAGAACATCTCCGGAATCAGGGTCGTGAAGGCCTTCGTCAGGGAAGATCATGAGCTAAGCAAGTTTGATAAGGCCGCTCTCTCACTCTACAACCTCAATGTGAAGGCGGAGAGCCTGATGGCCCTGAACCACCCGGTCATGAACCTGGTGGTGTACGGCTGCATCATCTCGCTATCTTGGTTCGGCGCCCATTACATAGTAGGCGGCACGCTCACGACAGGTCAGCTCACATCTTTGTTCGCCTACATCATGACCTTGATGTCTTCATTGATGATGCTTTCTATGATCTTCGTCCAACTTACCCAGAGTGCCGCGAGTGGCAAGAGGGTGGCGGATGTCATCAACGAGGAGCCGGACATGTACGACCCTGAGAATCCTGTAAAGGAAGTGAAAGACGGGAGCATTGATTTCAATGATGTCTATTTCGCCTACACCAAAGGTGGCGATTATGCATTGGAAGATATTGATTTTCACATCAATGCAGGGGAGACTATTGGCGTGATTGGAGGAACCGGCAGCGGTAAGTCCAGCCTCGTTTTCCTGATTTCCAGGCTTTACGATGTTTCTTCGGGCAGTGTTAAGGTCGGTGGAGTTGATGTGCGTGAATATGAGATGGAGGCTCTCAGGAACCAGGTTGCAGTGGTCCTTCAGAAAAGCGTCCTATTTTCCGGAACCATACTGGAAAACCTTCGCTGGGGCCGGGAGGATGCCACTCTTGAGGAGTGCGAGGAAGCTTGCCGTCAAGCGTGCGCCGACGAGTTCATCTCTCAGATGCCTGAAGGCTATAACACCTACATAGAGCAGGGGGGCACAAATGTCTCAGGTGGTCAGCGTCAGAGAATATGTATCGCCAGGGCGCTCCTGAAGCGTCCTAAGGTGCTGATATTGGACGATTCCACATCTGCTGTCGACACAGCCACAGACTCGCATATCCGGCAGGCGATATCAGGGAGAATCGAGGGCTTGACGAAGATAATCATCTCTCAGAGGATTCTGAGCATCAAGGATGCCGACAGGATCATTGTTATGGATGACGGTCGTATAGTGGCCTTTGACACCCATGAGAACCTCTTGAAGACCTGCGAGATATACAAGGATATCCACGAGATGCAGACCTCGGGCGGTGAGGCGGATTTCGACGAGAAAAAGGAGGTGGCGGCATGAGCTCAAGTCAAAATACCCAAAAGATGCCGACAGGTGGCAGGATGAGAGGGGGAATGAGAGAGCCGCACATGTCCCGGGAGGATCTCAAAAAGAGTCTCGGCAAAGGCTCCACTGTATGGAGGCTTTTCGGCTTCATATTCAAGAATTACAAGATCAGATTCGGGGTCGTGTTGGTCTGCATTGTGATCTCGGCGCTGGCTACTCTTGCCTCTTCGCTATTCACAAAGACTCTCATTGACGACTATATCTCGCCTCTACTCACTCAGGCGGTGCCGGATTTCTCTCCCTTGGCTGTCGCTTTGGCCAAATTGGCCGCAGCGCTTCTGTTAGGTGTCGCCGCTTCATATTCCTACAACCTGATCATGATCTTCGTGGGGCAAGGAACCATGTTGAAGCTCCGCCAGAGCCTATTCTCCCACATGGAGGATCTGCCTCTGAGCTATTTCGACTCCCATTCCCACGGAGACATCATGTCGGTTTACACCAACGACGTTGACACCCTGCGTCAAGTGATAGGAAATACTGTCCCCAACTTGTTCCAATCATTGATCACGCTTGTCTCCACATTTGTCTCGATGATAGTGCTCTCGATTCCTTTGACCCTGGTCTCCATCTTGATGGCCGCCCTGACGGTCAAGGTGACCACCGGCCTCGGAAAGCTCTCCAGAGCCCATTTCGTGGAGCGTCAGAAGGCGTTGGGGGCTGTTAATGGTTTTATTGAGGAGATGGTCTCAGGGCAGAGGGTTGTCAAGGTTTATTGCCATGAGAAGAAGGCTGTTGAGGATTTCTCACTCTTGAATGACCATCTTCGCTCCAGCGCATACAACGCGAACAAGATAGGTAGCATGGTGATGCCGATCAACGGCAATATCGGCAATCTTGGATATGTCCTCACGGCCGTGGTCGGCGCCCTTATCGCCATAGGTGGTCTGACCGCTTGGTATATGTCGGGAATAGGAGGATCCGTCCTTACCCTCGGTACTTTGGTGGCTTTCCTATCGCTCCAGAAGAACTTCACTAGACCGATATCGAGTATCTCCAATGAGATCAACTCCATCGCCATGGCATCTGCCGGAACAGACAGGGTCTATGGCCTCTTGGATGAGCGACAGGAGATAGATAATGGCAAAGTCACCCTCGTCAACTCCACTGTCGCCCCCGATGGCTCCCTTGTCGAGTCTCCTGACCGCACCGGCACATGGGCCTGGAAGGCGAAGGCAGGTCTGACAGAGCCTACCTTCGACGCCGAAGAGTTGGTGCCTCTGCAGGGACTGGTGAGTCTGAAGGATGTGGATTTCAGTTATGTGGAGGGTAAGCAGGTGCTGTTCGACATCACGCTGACTGCATATCCCGGCCAGAAAATCGCCTTCGTAGGCGGTACCGGAGCGGGTAAGACGACCATCACCAATCTTATCAACCGTTTCTATGAGATCCAGGAAGGAACCATCACATACGATGGTTTTGACATACGGGATATTGACAAAGACTCCCTGAGGCGAAGCCTCGGGATAGTCCTGCAGGAGACACGTCTTTTCTCGGCCTCTGTGCTTGACAATATCCGTTATGGCCGCCTGGACGCCACAGATGAGGAGTGCCGCGAAGCCGCCAAATTGGTTTACGCTGATTCTTTCATCCGCCGTCTTCCTAAGGGTTATGATACCATTCTCGCCGCTGATGGAGGCAATTTGTCGCAGGGAGAGAGGCAGCTGCTGGCTATAGCCAGGGCAGCTGTGGCCAATCCGCCTGTGCTGATTCTTGATGAGGCCACATCGTCGATTGACACCCGTACCGAGAAACTTATCCAGCGTGGTATGGACTCGCTGATGAAAGGCCGTACCACCTTCGTGATCGCCCATAGGCTTTCGACTGTCCAGAACGCCAACTACATCATGGTTATGGACCACGGACGCATAATTGAGCGGGGACGTCACGACGAGTTGCTCGCCCAAAAGGGCAAGTATTATGAGTTATACACGGGTAATCAGATTAATACTTAACTTCAAGTTTATATAAAACGAACATGACATTATTTAAAAAACCTTGGAAACTGTCGGACGGGTTCTTGTTCGGCGGCTTTCTGGTCCTTGTGGGCTTAATTGTCCAGATAGCCCTCGGACCAGTGAATTGGGGGCTTCTAGGCGCCCCGATTAATCTTATCCTCTTGGGGGTGTTCCTGGCTTTCGTGATCGCGGCTTTCTTCCTTAAGAAGCGGTCAGGCTTCTTCGCCTGGCTTGGTTCCCCAGCCGCAGCTGTCCCGTCAATAGCCTGGACCCTGGTCATGACCATAGTTATGGGACTGACAGCTCAAATCCCTTCAAAGGGCTGGCTTGGGAACATGACGTCGTTCTGGCCGTTTGTGCTTTGTTACATCTGGCTGACAGCGGTTGTCGGCCTGGTCGCTCTCAACCACATAACCCGCCTAGGGAGATCATGGAAGGAGATACCGGCTGTTCTCAATCATTTGGGCCTTTTCGTGACCCTCGTATGCGCCACATTAGGCAGCGTCGATAAAAGGGAACTGATGATGACATTGCATGAGGGCGACACGGTGTCCTCTGCCGAGACAGAGGATGGAACTTCTTATGATACGGGCATTTCGGTGCGTCTGGATGACTTCACGATGGAGACATGGCCAAACGGGATGCCGAAGCGCTTCGCCTCAGATGTGTCGGTTAAAGGAAAGACCGGGAAGGAGACATCAGCCGTCATCGAGGTCAACAAGCCTTTGAAGATAGAGGGATGGAAGATGTACCAATACGGCTATGATGAGGAAGCCGGGGTTGAGGGCAAGATGAGCATCCTTCAGTTGGTTAAGGACCCCTGGCTGCCTCTGGTGTATCTTGGGATATTCACAATGATAGCCGGGGCATTTCTTATGATGATTGTCGGTTTTAGAAGGGAGGAAGTGAAATGAGTTGGGACAGTTTCATTTATTTCGCTGCCGCTGCGGTGATCCTATGGGCGTTGGGCGCTGCCCAAGCCTGGTTCGGCAAAAGAACGTCGGCCATCATTAATTACAGTCTCGGGATATTGGTGTTCTTTTCCTTTATCCTGGCGATGTGGATAAGCCTCGAGCGACCGCCGCTCCGGACGATGGGGGAGACCAGGCTGTGGTATTCTTTCTTCCTCGCGGTAGCGGGAATGATAGTCTATTGTCGCTGGAAATACAAGTGGATACTCTCCTTCAGCGCAATAATGTCGCTCGTCTTCATAATCGTCAACCTGCTGAAGCCTGAGATTCATTCGAAAAACTTGATGCCGGCGCTCCAGAGCCCTTGGTTCGCTCCCCACGTGATTGTCTATATGTTCTCATATGGCATGCTCGGAGCTGCCACCCTGATGGCTTTGTACGTTCTCGTGTTCAAGAAAGAGAAGACATCAGCGGAGGACATCTCCACAGCCGATAACCTTGTGGCCACCGGCATGGCGTTCTTGACTTTCGGAATGCTGTTCGGTGCCCTGTGGGCTCAAGAAGCCTGGGGAACATATTGGGCTTGGGATCCCAAGGAAACTTGGGCGGCTATCACTTGGATGGCCTATCTGCTGTATGTCCACTTCAGGATAGCCAGACCCAAAGATTGGGCAAACGCCATGTGGATTCTGATCCTCGCGTTCGTCTGTCTGCAGATATGCTGGTGGGGAATAAACTACCTTCCTTCAGCCCACGCCACATCAGTTCATGTCTACTGATCATCAGGACGGTCTGACCAGTCGTGATTGACATCATAGCCATTTGAGCGAACTGATCGGCTCGAGCCGACGTATTCGTTATTCGCGGCCTCATCAAGGATCCTGCGACGTGTTTTCTTGAACAGCCAGAAGCAGAATGCTATAAGAACTAATGTGATAAGCAGCGACAACGCCTCGTTGAGCTCGCTGAAGAAACACAACGTGTCATACACACCGTGAAGGATTACCGGATATAGCCACATCTTGATGGCCGCGCCCTCGTATTCCTTGCCATGGAAGTGATATTGGGAGTAGTAGTAACCCATGGTCACAGCGAAAGCGAAATGCCCGGGAACGGCGAATAGTGCCCTTGAGAAAGCCACATCCACCCACGCCGCCCCGGCGCTTATGACATAGATGATGTTCTCGAAAGCGGCGAAACCAAGGCCCACGGTTGTGGCGTAGACAATGCCGTCGTAACGCTCATCGAACTCCTGACAATTACGAAGCAAGAGCCAGAGCATCAATAGCTTCGCTGATTCCTCCGGAATAGCGGCCCCAAAAAAGGCGATTCTCACAGCTTCACCCAAAGTGGCGGGCTCAGTAGTGTAAAAGCCCATGTTGAGCAGGGGACCGGAGATGAGGGTCGAGGCGAGGGCTGCCAGACCGCCATAGCAGAAACCTTTGAATATCAACCTTGTAGGTTCGGGTTCAGTGTCCTTATGGTAGACGTACCACATAAGGATCAAGGCAGGGGCCACGGCGGCGATGGTCAGCATCAACATATCACTTGTTCTTTAGGTAATCGTCAATCGCCTTGGCAGCCTTTCTTCCGGCACCCATCGCCAGGATAACAGTAGCCGCCCCAGTCACAGCGTCACCTCCGGCGAATATTCCTTCGCGGGTAGTGCGCCCATCCTCGTCGGCGACGAGTCCGCCCCTGCGTGTCGCCTCAAGACCTCCTGTGGTTTTGACAATAAGAGGGTTGGGCGCTGTTCCTAGGGCCATTATCACAGTCTCGGTCGGGATCTCGAACTCGGATCCTGGAATAGGGACAGGGGAGCGGCGTCCGCTCTCGTCTGGCTCGCCCAGTTCCATACGGATGCATTTCAAAGCCCGAACCCAGCCGTTCTCGTCGGCGAGAATCTCAACAGGATTGGTAAGCATCTGGAAATCAATACCTTCTTCCTTGGCGTGATGGACTTCCTCCTTTCTGGCGGGAAGCTCCACCTCGGTACGGCGGTAGATGATGGATGTATCAGCTCCGAGTCTCAGGGCAGTTCTCGCCGCATCCATGGCGACGTTTCCTCCTCCGACAACACAGCACTTCTTACCCGCATGGATAGGGGTAAGATAATCCTCCCTGAAGGCCTTCATCAGATTGTTCCGGGTCAGGAACTCATTGGCTGAGAACACACCGTTCAGATTCTCTCCGGGAATGCCCATGAACTTCGGAAGCCCGGCACCTGTCCCAACGAACACTGCCTCGAAACCCTCGTCATCCATCAGGCTGTCTATCGTGACTGTACGGCCAATAATAACATCAGTTTCAATCTTGACTCCCAATGCTTTAACCTCATTTATCTCACGCTTTAGTACAGCATCTTTCGGAAGCCTGAACTCGGGGATTCCATATTCAAGGACGCCTCCAGGTCTGTGGAGAGCCTCGAAAATCGTGACATCGTAACCCCATTTGGCGAGGTCAGATGCGCAAGCCAGTCCGGCAGGTCCGGAACCGATAATGGCCACTTTGTGGCCATTATCGGTTCCCTTATACCCCCCTGCACCCCCGAGGGGGACTGTCCCCAAACCTTCGGTCTGGGCCCCCGCATCTTTCATCCCTCGCATCGCTCGGGATTCCGATGCTGCAGCTGATGCCGCATTCGTCGCTTCGCTCCTCAGAACCTCCGATTCAGTGGCAGTGTGGTCGGCCACGAAGCGCTCGAGTTTGCCGATGGCCACAGGCTCGAATTTGACACCCAGCACGCAGCTGCCTTCGCACTGTGTCTCCTGAGGGCAAACGCGGCCGCAAACGGCGGGAAGTGAGGAATCCTCACTGATGACCGAGGCGGCTCCCTGAATATCACCCTCTTTGACCTTAGCTATGAATTCGGGAATCTTGATGCTGACCGGACATGCCGCGACGCAGCGTGGATTCTTGCAATGGAGGCACCTGCTGGCCTCCAACATCGCCTCCTCGAGGTTATAACCATAACATACTTCCTCGAAATTATGCGCGCGTACCTTGGGATCCTGCTCCCTGACGGGTACTCTTGGGATTCTCTCTGCCATATCACTTCACGAATTTAGCTTTAACTTCCGCCTCCTCGGTCTTGTACTGACCGAGCCTTCTCATCGCCTCATCGAAGTCCACGTCGTAGCCGTTGAACTCGGGGCCATCGACGCATGCGAACCTTGTCTTGCCTGCGACTGTGACCCTGCAGGCTCCGCACATTCCGGTTCCATCCACCATCAACATGTTAAGGCTCACGTCGATGGGGATATTAAGCTTCTTGCAGGTCAGGGTCGCGAATTTCATCATGATCATAGGTCCGATCGCGACGGCCTGAGTGTATTCCTTACCTTTGGCGACCAAGTCCTCCAGGCAAGCCGTACCGACTCCGTGGAATCCAACGCTGCCGTCGTCTGTGCAGAGGTAGAGGTTGTCGCAAGCGCTTCCAAGCTCCTCGGTGTAGATCAGAAGGTCCTTAGTCCTGGCTCCGATAATCACGTCGACGGCGATTCCTCTATCGTGCAGCCACTTGGCTTGGGGATACACAGGAGCGGTGCCGAGACCTCCGGCTATGAATATATATTTCTGGCCTTTCAGCTGCTCCTCACTCATTCCCATGAAGGCTGAGGGGTTGCCGAGTGGGCCGACCACGTCGCGGAAGAAGTCTCCTTCCTCTTTGGCGATTATCGCCGCGGAGGAAGCTCCTATGAGCTGGGTGACGATTGTCACTGTCCCTTCTTCCCGGTCGTAGTCACTGATTGTCAATGGAATTCTCTCGCCTTCTTCGTTCGCGAGGACGATGAGAAACTGTCCTGGTTTTGCCGCCTTTGCGATTCTCGGCGCTGACACTACCATCTTGCAGATATTCGGTGTCAGCATCTCTCTTTTCAGGATTTTGAACATGGTTTAGTTAATCCTTTACGTTCTGAATTGGTTGTTAGTCACACTGAATGTGGGCACAAAAATAACGAATTCCCGATTAATATTCAAATATAAAGAATGAAGCGGATTCAGGTTAAAAATCGCCCCTAAAAGCCTTAACAAAAATGTTATAACATATAACACCTTTGTTTTATAGATTAATTTTCAATGATGTTTTGTGAGCTAAAGAAGATGGCCGAGAAAACGGGATTTGTCCGGCTCTGACATCCCTCTCCGGGTGGCATATCGGTCTATCGCGGCCTTGTCGAGGTGGCGTATCTCGGGGTAAGAAGCATTCTCGTGAAAGAATATGAGGCCGCAGATGCATGCTTCAGGAATCATGGCACAACTGTCGAGTAGGGTGATCCCCAGCTTTTCCGAGCTCGGAAGTAGCCTTAATATATCCCGTTTGAGTGTATGATCCGGACAGCTTGAGTACCCGGCGGCGGGCTTGATGACCTTAGCATCGGAACCCTCAGGCAGGAAGCTGATCAAATAATTGTCAAGCCACTCGGAAGCCGCCTCAGCCAGCGTCAATGTGACAGCCCTACGGACAGACTCGTCAGAGGAGGCGGTGGAGTCCATGACGCTTATCGCGAACATTCCGACAGGGGATTCGAAACCGTATTCCACCGGTGCCACAAAATCGGCGAGAGAAAGGCCTCCAGGCTGCCTGAACATCGGTAACCGGTATTCCTCCGATACGATGTCGTCACCTTCGCTGTGGGCGGTGTCAAACCTCGCGGATAGTGTGATCCGGCATCCTCCTTGGGCTTTCATTCTCTCAATAACGTCTTTTGCTTCCGCCATTAACACCTTCTTCTCAAGGTGGTCAGCATTATTCTTGACTCCGAGTATGGTGAAAAACAGTCCCCAGTCAAAATACTCTTCAATACGGCTGACGTCGAGCCTATCCGACGGGATGTTACGGAACGGGTTACCATTGATGAAGCTTTGTGGTGGGAATGCCGCGGAGGTTTTCGCTGAAGATTCTGCCGCCATTTTGCGCTTTGATGCCTCGTAAGCTTCCCTTAGTGCCTTTTGTCTCTCATGCTCAGTCGCTTCCGTAGCTTCGGGGTCTGAGATAAGCTTATTGGCAAGAACGGCTGATGCCGAAGCGTCTGACCCATAAAACACGTGCTTGTAAAGCGGGGCTAGCTTGACGGCTGTATGTACGGCGGATGCCGCTGCGCCTCCGACAAGTAGTGGGATAGAAAGCCCCTTGGCGGCCATTTCTTTGCAGAGTTCCTCCATCTGGTAGAGGGAAGGAGTGATAAGTCCACTCACGCCGATGATTTGGGCGCCGGTCTCAGCGGCTTTCTCCAGTATGGTCTCTTTGGGCACCATGACTCCAAGGTCTGTCACGTCGAACCCGTTGCAGGTGAAGACTATTCCGGTGATATTCTTCCCAATGTCGTGGACATCGCCCTTCACTGTGGCGAAAAGTGCCTTGGGTCTGTTTGAGACATCGGATCGCTCTGTTTCAAGGTAAGGTTGGAGCATCTCCACCGCGGCTTTCATGGTCCTGGCTGACTTTACGACTTGCGGCAGAAACATTTTCCCGGCGCCGAAGAGTTCGCCGACCTTTGCCATGCCATCCATCAGAGGGCCGTCTATGACCTTGTAGGCCTCACTATATTTCGCGAGACACTCCTTGATGTCATCCTCAAGCCTGGACGAGTCTCCCTTAACCAGAGCCCTTTCAAGACGCTCCTCGACGGAGGGAGTATTAGTGAGTCCGGACACTGCCACCCTCGGCACGTTAAGAGGGGGGACCGGAGCGGAGCATTGCGACGCGAGCGGTGGGGCCGAGCGAAGCGAGGCGTCCGGACCACCAATACTCCCTCCGTCGGGGGAGATGATGTTCTGGGCATAGGTGATCAGGCGCTCGGTGGCACCAGGGTCGGTATCCAGAATCACATCCTCAACCCTTCGCAAAAGCTCGGGTTCAATCTCGTCATAGATTTTAAGCATCCCAGGGTTGACGATACCCATGTCCAATCCAGCCTTTATGGCATGGAAAAGGAAGACACTGTGCATCGCCTCCCTGACCGTGTTGTTGCCTCTGAAAGCGAATGAGAGATTTGATATACCTCCGGATGTCCTGCATCCGGGCAGGTTCCTCTTTATCCAACGGACGGCCTCGATAAAGTCAGCCCCATACCTGGCGTGCTCGGGAATACCTGTACCGACAGGAAGCACGTTGACATCAAATATGATGTCAGTCGGGGAATAGCCGGCTTTTTCTATAAGGAGTGAATATGCTCTCTGGCAGATGGCTATCTTCCTGTCGAAAGTTGTGGCCTGCCCTTCCTCGTCGAAAGCAATGACTATTACTGCTGCACCTAATGCTTTTATCTCACGTACTTTACGCAGGAATACCTCTTCTCCTTCTTTAAGTGAAATAGAGTTGACGACGCACTTCCCTTGGGCGTTTTTCAAGCCGGTCACAAGAGTGTCCCAGTGGGATGAGTCAATCATGATCGCGGCCTTGGCCACTTCCGGCTCTGCTGCTATGTGGCGGAGAAACTTCTCCATCTCAAGGCGTGAGTCCAGCATGGCGTCGTCCATGTTGATGTCAATGACGGTCGCGCCGTTCTCAATCTGCCCGGCTGCGACCCGCAGAGCCTCCTGGTAGTCTCCTGCGGCTATGAGCTTGGCGAACTTGCGGGACCCCGCCACATTGGTCCTCTCGCCTATATTCGTAAAGTTCCTGCTCCGGTCTATCTCCACGCACTCCAACCCGCTGATGTATAACGGCTTACCAGCACTATCCCCGATGGAGGTGTTGGTGAGTCCGGACACTGCCACCCTCGGCACGTTAAGAGGGGGGACCGGAGCGGAGCTGTGCGACGCGAGCGGTGGGGACGGGCGAAGCGAGGCGTCCGGACCACCAATAGCCTCCATCGGGGAGAAAGATGGAATGGTCCTGGGACGGAGGTGGCGGATCGCGGCGGTGATGGCCGCGATGTGGGCCGGGGTGGTGCCGCAGCAGCCTCCGACGATATTCACGGAACCCTGCAGAGCCATCTCCCGGATCGCCGAGGCAGTTACCTCAGGAGTCTCATCATATGCCCCCATGGCGTCCGGAAGGCCGGCATTTGGGTAGCAACTCACGGCACCCTCGACGAATCGCGCCACTTCCGCTATGAGCGGAACCATGTCTTTGGAACCTAACGAGCAGTTTAGCCCGAAAGAGATGGGGGAGCAATGCTGGATAGAGCGGTAGAATGCCTCAGGGGTCTGTCCAGTGAGAGTCCTTCCTGACTTGTCTCCTAAAGAGACGGAGATCATTATACCTGGGCCACCCCATTCAGGGAAGAGGCGTGAGTAGGCGTAGAGAGCCGCTTTGGTGTTAAGCGCATCGAAACAAGTTTCTATCAGTAGCAAATCCACCCCGCCGGTGACGAGCCCCTTGATCTGATCCTCGAAGGCGTTGGCCATCTCGTCGAAAGAGTACGGCCGGAACACCGGATCCTCTATGTTCTGGGGCAGGGTGAGCGACTTGCCGGTCGGACCCACGCTTCCGGCCACCCAGACTTTCCGTCCAGCCTTGTCAGCAGCCTTCCTGGCAATTCTCGCCGCCGCCTCCGCCATGTCGGCAGCTTTGTCGGCAAATCCTAGTTCTGCCTGCGATATCTTATTGGCTCCGAATGAGTTGGTTGAGATTATATCAGCTCCTGCTTTAATATATTCGGAATGAATATCCTCCACGACTCCGGGATTTGTGAGATTGATAAGCTCGCTGTTTCCCTGAAGGCCCCGGCTCTGGAGAACCGTGCCCATAGCCCCGTCCAGGACGAGTATCCTTTCCCTTAAAGCTAGCCTGATGTCGTCCATCGCCTAGAAGCACTCCCTTAAGATCCCGACGACATTGGCGGTCTTTCCCATAGTATAGAAATGGACTGCGGGAGCGCCGCTCGCAAGTAGCTCCTTGCACTGGGCCTCACACCACTCCTGACCGATCCTGTAAACAGCCTCCTTGTCGTCCTTATGAGCTTCCAGCTCCTTGGTAAGGATGGCCGGAATATCGATTGAGAAGGTCTCGGGAAGGGTGCTCAGTTGCTTGTATGTTGAGAGAGGCTTCAATCCCGGTATGATGGGGACGGTGATGCCGGCCTGCCTGCAGCGGGCGACATATTCGTGATAGACCTTGTTGTCGAAAAACATCTGAGTCACCATATAATCCGCCCCGGCATCCACCTTCCGCTTCATGTTGGCTATGTCATCCTCCAGATTCGCAGCCTCGAAATGCTTTTCTGGATAGCATCCGACGCCGATGTTGAAGAAACCCTCGCAGCCGTTCTCCTTTTCGAAGCGGCGGATCGCGGCGACCAGCTCATCGGCATGGGAGTACCCTCCCGGGACTGGCTGGAAGCGTCTTTCACCCGTGAGGCAATCTCCCCGGAGGGCCAACACGTTGGAAATATCCATGAACTTAAAGTCCTGGAGCTGGAACTCGATTTCCTCCGCGGTCGCCCCTCCGCAGATGATGTGGGGGACGACATTGACCTTGAACTCCGACTGGATGGCTCCGCAGACCGCTGTCTCGCTTACGCGTTTCCTGACTAAGCGTCTCTCAAATGAGCCGTCAGGACGCTCTTTGAACTCCACCTCATCCCTATGGCAGGTGACATTGATGTATCTGGGATTAAACTCCATGAACTGCCGGATCTCGTCCAGCAGTTCAGATTTGGTCATTCCCTTAAGAGGGGGCACAATCTCCAAAGAGACGTATGGTTCTTTCCTGTTATTCAAATCCGCTTTATTTTTCCCAAATATAATGATTTTCAGATTGTTTTGAAAGCTTGGTCGAGATCGGCGATGATGTCGTCTATGTGCTCCACGCCGATTGAAAGCCTAATGGTCGTTTGGGTGATGTGTTGCTGCTCAAGTTCTTCCGGCGTCATCTGGGAGTGGGTCGTGGAGGCTGGATGGATCACGAGGCTCTTCACGTCAGCCACATTGGCGAGAAGGGAGAAAATCTTCAAGTTATCTATGAACTTCCAAGCGTCATCCTTCGTTCCCTTTATCTCGAAAGTGAATATCGATCCTCCACCATTAGGGAAGTACTTGTTGTACAAGTGATTGTCAGGGTGACTCGCGAGTGACGGGTGGTTTACTTTGGCCACCTTCGGGTGCGATTCGAGATACTTCACGACCGTGAGGGCGTTCTGGACATGCCGCTCGATTCGCAGTGGTAGTGACTCGACTCCCTGGAGCAGGATCCAAGCCGAGAGGGGACTCACGCACGCTCCGGTGTCCCTGAGGATAACGGCCCTGATCCTCGTGACAAAGGCTGCGGGGCCGGCCACGTCAGCGAATACCGCGCCATGATAGCTTGGATCTGGCTTGGCGATGGAAGGATACCTGTCCGCATTCTTCTTCCAGTCGAACTTTCCTCCGTCCACAATGACGCCTCCCAGTGTGGTACCGTGGCCACCGATGAATTTCGTGGCGGAATGAACCACTATATCCGCACCGTGTTCCAGAGGCCTGAATATCAGCGGGGCGAAAGTGTTGTCCACTATAACCGCGATCCCGTGCTTATGTGCGACCTCCGAAATTCCCTCAAGGTCAGTTACATCGGAGTTGGGATTGCCGAAAGTCTCGGCATAAATCGCTTTCGTGTTCGGTTTTATGGCTTTATCAAGAGCTTCCAGATCATTAACTCTCAATATGGTGCTGGTTATTCCCTGGGTGGAGAGAGTGTGGGTGATCAGGTTGAAGGAGCCGCCATAAAGGTTATCCGCGGCTATGATGTGGTCGCCTTCCCGGGCGATGTTTTGAAGCGCATAGGTCACAGCCGCCGCGCCGGAGGCCACTGCCAGGGCAGCCACACCGCCTTCAAGGGCGGCAATCCTGGTCTCGAACACGTCCTGGGTCGAGTTGGTGAGGCGTCCGTATATGTTGCCTGGGTCCCTGAGTCCGAACCTGTCTGCCGCATGCGCGCTGCTATGGAAAACATAGGATGTGGTCTGGTAGATTGGAACCGCCCTGGAATCGCTTACTGGGTCCGGTGTCTCCTGCCCCGCATGTATCGCCAGGGTCTCGAGATGCAGTTTAGTCTCACTCATGATGTCGCTAATTTGAAAGTTCATTTTCCGCAAAGTTAAACCCGTCAGGAAATGATTCCAAGATACTTGTGAAATTTGGATAATTTTACTAAATTTGTGATTGTTGCAATGAAATTATTCCAGAATTATTTCGGATGATTCGGAAAAACAGATTATTTGTCTATGAATGGATTGGATGAGAAAGACGTCGCTATCTTAAAGGCATTGCAGGAGAATGCTGACGTCACTAATAAGGAACTGGCTGCCAAGGTGCATCTATCTCCCACACCGGTTTTCGAAAGGGTCAGACGACTTCGTGAACAGGGCTATATCAAAAAGGTGGCTGCTGTGCTTGACGCGGATAAATTGGACTGCTCTTTCGTGGCTTTCTGCTTCATCAAACTCAAACAGCACACTTTCGAGAACGCCACGACTCTGATGGAGGCTGTCCGGGATATCAGCGAGGTAGGTGAGTGCTATAACATATCCGGTGACTATGACTTTTTGATGAAAGTCTATGTCTCCAGCATGAAGGAGTACCAGAGGTTCGTATTGAGGATCATGGGTGACCTTGATTGCATCGGGGGATTGAACAGTTTCTTCGTAATGGGTGAGGTCAAGGGTGGATCCGGTATTCCCGTGAGGGTCATCAAATAGTCGAAGTTATGGAGATCAAGCCTATAGCATATTTCAGGTCCCCGTTTTCCGGGAAGTTCGGTATCCCACGTCAGGCGGGGCTCGTCCCGGATTTGCGGGGCAGCATTGTATTTGAGCCTGGGTTTCGTTCCGCTGAAGCTCTCCGTGGTCTGGAAGACTTCGACTATATTTGGCTTATCTGGGAATTCTCCGCTAATCAAGCGCCCGATTCCTTCCAGGCTACCGTGCGTCCGCCAAGACTTGGAGGGAATCGGAGAGTGGGGGTGTTCGCTAGCCGGTCACCGTTCAGGCCCAACTCCTTGGGGCTATCTTCAGTACGATTGGAATCTATTGATTATGAGGCGAAAGGATCTGACGGGAAACCGATAGGCCCGGTGATCAATGTCCTTGGGGGGGACTTGATGGATGGTACTCCAATCTATGACATTAAGCCATACGTCGAATATGCCGATTCCCATCCTGGAGTACAATCCGGTTTCGTCGATGTCACCAACTGGGAGCCACTTGAGGTGGTGTTCCCGGATGGTCTTGAGAATCGGGTGCCGGATATCGAGACTCTGCGGGAAGTTCTCTCCCTCGATCCAAGGCCACATTACCAAGATGATCCGTCAAAGGAATACGGGATGAGTTTCGCCGGGAGGGAAGTGCGTTTCAGGGTGGAAGGCCGTGTTCTTACCGTAATCTCAATTGGGTAGAAGAAATATTGATTTTTTCTGTTTTCGGGTCTTGATTGTTACGATTTTTGACAAATTCCTTGAAAATTATGAAAAAATGTAATATATTTAAACCCGATAAAGATCGGAAATGAAAGGGAATATATTGATAATCAACACCGGTTCCACAACCACGAAGTTGGGCTATTATTCAGACGGATCAAGGGTTTTTGACGAGAAGCTCGAGCACACCGCTTCCGATGTCGCGAAATACAAGTCCATTATGGACCAGTCCGACATGCGTCGTCAAGCGATCAAAGACTTTATGGGCTCCAGAGGTATTCCGCTTGAAGAAGTCGATATCGTGATGGCGCGTGGTGGACTTGTCACCCCTGTTATTACAGGTGTGTACAATGTCAATCAAGACATGAGGGATGTTCTCTTTAGTGGAAGGGATGGAGTTCATGCCTGTAACCTCAGCGCTATCCTGGCCGATGACATAGCCCAAGAGATCAATGATATTCGCTCAGCAAAAGGCCTTGAGCCCCGTTTCGGGGAGACAACGGCATATATCGCCGATCCCCCGATGGCCGATGAAATGCTGCCTGAGTGCCGTATGGGAGGCATCCCTGAGTTTACTCGCAAGACCTTGTTCCACGCCCTCAATTCAAGAGCTATTGTTCGCCGGTACCTGAGGGAGCATGGCAAAACTGTCAACGATGTGACAGTTGTCGTTGCCCACATGGGTGGGGGAGCCACCATCTCACTTCATCGTAACGGCAAGGTGATAGATGTGAACCACGGCCTGGGTGGTGATGGCCCGATCACCCCTGAGCGTTGCGGCTGCTGTCCTCCTTTTGACCTCATTGACATGTGTTTCAGCGGGAAATATACCAAGGAGGAGATTAAACTCAAACTTGTCGGAAGGGGAGGCGCTGTGGCTTATTTCGGTACCAACAGCATGGTGGATGTCGAGAATATGGCCGCAGATGGCAACGAGCTTGCCATAACCTTCCTCAAGGCATATGTATTGAATATTTGCAAGTACATCGCCGCCATGTCTGCCACCGCGGACGGCAAGGTGGATGCGATTCTTCTCACTGGAGGGATTGCCCACAGCAAGAAGATCATGAATGACATCAAGGCGAAGATCGGTTTCATAGCCCCTGTCGAGGTTTTCCCTGGCGAGGATGAGATCGCGAGTCTCGCTGAGAATGGCTATCTGATCCTGGATGGCAAGACCAAGATCCACACTTACAACAAAGACAGGATCATCGAAGATTGACACTCAATTTAAAACCACATAATATGCCAAATATAGATTGGAATAATCTCTCATTCAGCTACACCAGGACCAGGACTATCGTCTTCAGCCACTGTGTGGATGGTAAGTGGGAGGCGCCTGTCGAGACCGAGGACTTCAATTTGGTTCTCAATCCATTCGCCGGGGTTTTCCATTATGCGCCTTCCTGTTTTGAGGGTCTTAAGGTCTTCCGTGGCGTTGACGGCAGGATCAGGATGTTCCGTCCGGACATGAACGCCAAGAGGATGGAGAGCGGCGCCAGATATCTTGACATGCCTTTCCCGTCTGAGGAGTTGTTCGTAGACATGTGTATCCGCTGTGTTCTGGGAAATATGGAGTTCATCCCTCCATATGAGGCCTCCGGGGCATCGTTGTATCTGAGACCCGTCCTTTTCGGCTGGAATCCCCAGCTTGGTATCCGCTCAGCCAAAGACGTCATGTTCGTGGTGATGTGCTCACCGGTCGGGACATATTCCGGCGATAAGAGCTTGACTCCGGCCACAGCGGTGCTGTCCAGGAATTACGACCGTTCGGCGGCGTTAGGATCTGGAGGATTTAAACTTGGCGCCAATTACGCTCAATCGCTTCATGCCTATAACGTGGCTCATAACAGCGGGTACCGCGAGCTCCTGTTCCTGGACTCATCTACCAAGACAACGATTGAGGAATTCGGATCTTCCAATTTTTTCGCCATCAAGGGTGACACCTATATCACGCCAGCCTCTTACTCAGTCCTTCCGTCAATTACCAACGACAGTCTGAGGACTGTGGCGAGGGATATGGGAATGAGTGTGGAGATGCGTCCTGTTCGTGTTGAGGAACTGGCCGATTTTGATGAGGTTAATTCATGCGGCACCGCGGTTGTGATTACCCCCATCTATTCCATAGACGACAAGCCGGCGCTTGAGAGCCCGGAGGTGACGAGACGATATACTTTTGGCTCCCCTGAGAAATGCGGGGAGAAGAGCGAGAAGCTGTACCGTAAGATCATAGGAATCCAGAAAGGTCTTGAGCCCGATCCGAGGGGATGGTGTATATTCATTGACGAGTAGGAGATGGCAGGGCTGGATGCCATAGAGGTTGTTCTGCGGGATGGGAAGGTTGATGAGGCCATCAAGCTTCTCCTGGAGTTTATCTCCACCACCGAGATTCCGTCCGACAAGGCATACTACTTGCTGGGAAACGCCTACCGGAAAAAAGGAGACTGGCAAGGGGCTATCAACAATTACCTCGAGGCGATGGCGATAAATCCGGACAGCCCGGCCAGGAACGCCTACGCTATCGCTAATGACATCCTGGACTTCTACAACAAGGATATGTACAATCAGTAATATTAATCATAAACAAGGTATTATGGCAAGAATGAAAGGAGCGACCGTTGTCGATACAGAGAGATGCAAGGGCTGCAATCTCTGTGTCGTCGCATGTCCGCTTGACGTCCTCGCTCTCACGAGCAAGGAAGTGAACCGCAAAGGCTACAATTACGCCCATGAGGTTCTCTCTGACACCTGCACCGGCTGCGCCTCATGCGCCACGGTTTGCCCGGACGGGTGTATCACCGTTTACCGTCTTAAAACCGAGTAGAGCTATGGCAGATCAGGAAATCACTTTGATGAAAGGCAATGAGGCGATTGCCCACGCCGCGATCCGCTGCGGTTGCGACGGCTATTTCGGCTATCCTATCACCCCACAGTCCGAGGTGTTGGAGACTCTCGCTGAGCAGAAACCATGGGAGACCACAGGTATGGTGGTGCTTCAGGCGGAGAGTGAGGTCTCGTCGATTAATATGGTGTATGGTGGGGCATGTACCGGCAAGAAGGTCATGACTTCCTCTTCCAGCCCCGGAGTCAGCCTGATGCAGGAAGGTATCTCTTATATGGCGGGAGCCGAGCTTCCGGCATTGATCGTCAACGTCATGCGTGGCGGCCCTGGCCTCGGCACGATCCAACCCAGCCAGTCGGATTATTTCCAGGCTTGCAAAGGCGGTGGCCACGGTGACTATCATTTGATTGTCCTTGCTCCTGCCTCTGTTCAGGAAATGGCTGATTTTGTGGACCTTGCCTTTACTTTGGCGTTCCGCTACCGTAATCCGGCCATGATTCTGGCAGACGGTGCTATCGGCCAGATGATGGAGAAAGTCGTCCTTCCTCCGTTCAAGCCTCGTCGCACTGAGGAGGAGATAATCAAGGAGTGTCCTTGGGCTACAACTGGCAGGATCGGCGGTAGGAAACCTAATATCATCACCTCTCTGGAGCTCCGTTCAGAGGAGATGGAGGTGATCAATCTTCGCATCCAGGCCAAGTATCGTGAGATTGAGGCCAAAGAGGTCCGTTACGAGGAGTTCATGTTGGATGACGCTGAATATGCTATTGTGGCTTTCGGCTCAGCTGCCCGTATTGCCAAGAAGAGCATTGAGATCGCCCGTGCACAAGGTATAAAGGTCGGCCTTCTCCGTCCGATCACTCTCTGGCCGTTCCCTACCAATGAGGTCAAGGCGCTCGCGAGCCGGGTGAAGGGTATTCTCTCACTTGAGATTAACGCCGGCCAGATGGTTGAGGATATCCGCCTGGCGGTTGAGGGTGCCGTGCCTGTCCGTCATTTCGGTCGTCTTGGAGGTATCATTCCTGATCCCGACGAGGTTGTCGAAGTCCTTAAAAGTTCATTCTAAATCCGGAAAGACATGACAAGAGAAGAAATCATAGAGAAAGGCCAGTTGGTTTACAAGAAGCCGACCCTCTTGAACGATACCCCTATGCACTACTGCCCTGGCTGCAGCCATGGTGTGGTCCACAAACTGGTTTCCGAGGTCATCGAGGAGATGGGGATGACAGATAAGACGATAGCTATCTCCCCTGTGGGATGCGCTGTGTTCGCCTACAAGTATATCGACGTTGACTGGCAGGAGGCTGCCCATGGAAGGGCCCCGGCATTGGCTAGCGCGACTAAGCGTCTCTGGCCAGACAGGCTTGTGTTCACATATCAAGGTGACGGCGACCTCGCCTGCATCGGTACCGCTGAGACCATCCACGCTCTCAACAGGGCGGAGAATATCACCATCATATTCATAAACAACGCCATCTACGGCATGACCGGAGGCCAGATGGCCCCGACCACGCTGCTTGGCATGAAGACCGCCACCTGCCCCTACGGCAGGGAGGTCAAGCTTCATGGCTATCCGCTGAAGATAACTGAGATAGCCGCCACCCTTGATGGCACCTGTTACGTGACCCGTCAGGCGGTTCACACCGTGGCTGCCATCAATCGGGCCAAGAAGGCCATCAGGAAGGCTTTCGAGTACTCTATGCAAGGTAAGGGCTCCAATCTTGTAGAGATCGTCTCGACTTGCAATTCCGGCTGGAAAATGAGTCCGGAGAAGGCCAATAAATGGATGGAAGAGAATATGTTCGAGTTCTACCACCTTGGAGACCTCAAAGACACTGGTGCTGACAAATAAATCGACAAGACCATGACAGAAGAGATTATAATCGCCGGATTCGGAGGACAGGGAGTCCTCTCGATGGGAAAGATATTGGCATATGCCGGTCTTATGGAAGGCAAGGAGGTCACTTGGATGCCGGCTTACGGGCCTGAGCAGAGAGGTGGCACGGCCAATGTGACAGTTATTGTCAGCGACTCTCCGGTGTCCTCGCCGATCCTCTCAAGCTATGACACCGCTATAGTGCTCAACCAACCCTCGCTTGAGAAATTCGAGCCGAAGGTGAAGCCTGGCGGCACGTTGATTTACGACGGATATGGGATTCCCGAGCCCCCGACCAGGAAGGATATCGATGTGTTCCGCATTGACGCCATGGACGCCGCGGCGGAGATGAACCTTATCAAAACATTCAATATGATTGTTTTGGGAGGCTTGCTGAAGATTCATCCGGTAGTTGGGATTGAAAGTGTCCTCGCGGCTTTGAGGAAGACCCTTCCGGAGCGTCATCACCACCTTATCCCGAAGAATGAGGAGGCCATCCGTAAGGGAATGGAGATAATCAAAAAACTCTAGTGTAACTCACTGAGGGTATAACCGGAAGGAAACTTATAGTTTTTAGAGAGCCCGGACCTGGGTCATCGTCCCCTTGGATAGAGATGACAAGGTTCGGGTTCTTTCTGTTATATGCGTTATAGACCCCGAAACTCCAAATGACCTCTCCTATACGTCTGTTCTTGTGGTGATTGGCACTGAGATCCAGCCTGTGGCTTGGAGGAAGACGGTGGTTCCCCCTCTGAGGCATGCTTCCGTCTTCTAAAGGGATTGTCACTGCGCCTCCTGAAGAATAAGTCCAAACCGCTCCCACGTCCCATCCGTTTCCTATAGTCTCGTTGAGAACCACGGACAAGTTGTGGCGGCTGTCATGCCGGCTGGGGAACCAGTTTCCTCCGCTGATCGTCCCGTCCTGGAAACGTCTCTCGCTTTTAGACAGGGTATAACCGATCCATCCTTTTGTTTTTCCTGTTGTCTTCCTGACCAAGAACTCCATCCCCATAGATCGTCCGAGACCTGAGGCTACCTCGTCTTCCCAAGCTTCGAAGTCGTCGATAAACATCACGCCATCCTTGTATTCAAGGATATTGCTGGATGACTTGTAATAGGCCTCCAGTGAGATTTCCAGGCCTTGCGTGACATGATAACCCACTCCTAAGGAGAGTTGGTCGGAGACAACAGGTCTTACTCTTCCTGTGACCGGTACGATCAGGTCTACTGGTAGAGCTGCCACAGGGGATGATAGTTGGTGGAGGTATTGGGATACTCTAGAGAATGAGAGAGTGGTTCTGACCTTATTTGACGGGATGGCTGTCACCGAGATTCTGGGTTCCGGGGTCAGTCTCGCTGTGCCTCCTGTGCTGAAAAAAGATAATCTTAGTCCGGAATTAATTATGAGCCAACTGCTTGCTGTAAAACCATCCTCCAGATATAAAGATGTCTCGAGTCCCTTGATAATTGTCCTGTCAGTATGTCCATCCAGCATGTCAGCTTCGGGAGTGAATTTGTGCCGTATGGTCTCAGCTCCGAATCTGATGTCACGTCCCTTTTTGCCGTCAAACCTGAAATCCGCTTTAGCCAGGAGATCGTCCAAACCTGTTCGCAAGCTTTCACGTTTGGTTCCGGTAGTCTTGTACCCCATTCCCGTGGAGTATCCGCTGAAGGCCAAGATTATATCTGACGAGAGACCTCCGTTCCAATTCTTTCTCCATGAAGCTGAAGCCATTGATGAGCCCCAGGAAACGTCGGTCTTGGATCCCTCTTCCTTGTAATAGAGATTGTCTTTGCTGGAGAAGTAGCTGACTGATAATAAGTTCCTATCATCAATCTTATTCTCCACTTTGGCATGGAGATCATGGAAATGGAAGTTTCCAGTGACCTTGAAAGCCCGTAGAGCACCGTCCATCAGGAGGGTATGCATTCCTCTTCCGCTGACTGAATATGAGATGTTTCTCTTGGAATTCAGCCCTTGAAGGTGAAGCTTGTCGCTTAATGGCCCTATGCCCAGGCACCCGGAGAAATTCCTTCCAAAGTTGGTGGAAGAGAACGGATCTGTGGACTGTATCTCCAGGATACTGGACGCGCGGCCTCCGAATCTTGCCGGGAATGCTCCCTTGTGGATGATAACTTCACCGATGGCCTCGCTTTGGAACGGCGAGAAAAGCCCGAGAATATGCCCTTGTGTATAAACCTCGACACCGTCGAGGAGGATCAGGTTCTCATCAGCACCTCCTCCCCGGACTATCATTCCGGACAAGCCTTCCGTAGCGGCTTGTATGCCTGGAAACAGCTGCAGGGTCTTCACGAGGTCCGGGTCACCGAGCAAAGCCGGAATCTCCTTGACCATTCCCGCCGTGATTAGCATTGAGCCTGTTCCGTCAGACCTTGGTCTCACTCTCGCTGAGATAACAGACTCTTTTATCGTGAGTGTTGTGTCAACGGCTTCCTGGGCGACTGCTTGAGGGCAGAGGATCATCATCGCTATCGCATAGGGGAGAGCCACGGGAGTGTGGAGAAGAGTGAAGTTTCTCATGTCTGTCATTGGTTTGTGGCTAATATGAAGAAATTTCGCTCATTTTCTTCGACATAGGAGGGGTTTTTATTAAATTTGCATAATAGGCGAATAACTTTTTTCTCAATCTTTTTGTTTTTACACATAGACACATGCGTCATAGACACAAGATATTACCATTCCTGCTGGCTATAGTCCTTCTATTCGTGCCCTCAATGAGATCGGGGGCCGTTTTCAATGAGCGTGACATCGCGAGGACGCTTCATGTGCTGCGCTATGAGCTATCCAAGGCATACGCTGAAATGGAGAAGAGCCAGGCCGGTTTTGAGGCCAGGAAGCTTCAGCAGCATGAGGCTTTGATCAAACTGGTCAAGGACTGTGATGAGCTGTCGCTTATGCTCTATTCCCAAAAGCAGGATTTCACTTTTGACCTCACTTACGCTCTCCAGCAGGTCACGGACCAGTACCATCATTTCACGGATACGAAGGTACCTTTCGATAACATCCTGAATTATTTCGATGTCGAGATTGACCGCTATGACCGTCTGATCAAGGCGTTGAAGATCATTCCTCCTGAGATGATGGAGGTCGCGGACAGTGTGGTCCCATCACTGCTCGGAGCCCTGGCGATGACCTTGCACATAACCGCTTTCGTTGACCTCCAACTCCCTTCCGGGACCGAGGTCGCCGATGACGGGGAGCAAGACCAGCCTTTGTTTGATTTCCAGCTCGACAGCGCGGCCCAGATTGACAGGGACAGCTGTATTTTCTATGCCACCCGACTTCTTGACATGTTCACCGACATCAGGTGGAATATGGTGCAGGATAAGGAGTATTACGACAAGACGGATAATCGGCTCAGCGAGGCGTACCACTATGCGCAGGAGCGTTACAAGCAGGTCCAGAAGAGGATATTCGTTGATGGACATGGAGCGTATTGGACTGTCCTTCCCCATCTCCGCCAGTATTCCTCAAGGGCCATAGGAGACTTCAGGGACAAGTATTCCAAGGATTTCCACGGTACGACTGTACAAAGTGAGTGGAGAGGACCTATCGTCATCGCTTTCTCATTCATCATACTCATCTACCTTGCCCTGGCGGCTTTTTTGAGCTGGCTTATCACAAAGGGGTTAAAAAAGAAAGTTGGGTTTTTCAAGTCTGAAGGCTTCGCCAGCCGTGAGAGGGGATTCTTGATGCTGGCTTCGATCATCCTTTTCGTGATCCTGGTCGGGCTGGCCCGTTTGTCCCCGAAGATAGGCAATCATTTCTTCATGATGGCCTCTTCGCTTCTCCTTGAATTCTCACTGCTGCTGGCTGCCTTACTTATCTCTTTACTCATAAGGCTTTCAGGTGAGCAGATCGACAGGGGAGTGCGTGCCTATATCCCTGTGATGGCTCTTGGACTCCTGGTCATAACCTTCAGGATAATATTCATCCCCAACAGCCTGATAATCCTTGTTTTCCCTCCTCTTCTGCTGATTTTCCTCCTATGGCAGTGGGGGAGCATGGCGAAGAACGCACCCTATCTCTCAAAGGCTGACAATACCCTTATCGGTATATCGTTGTTCGTGACCACTGTCACCTTGATCATGTCTTTGGTGGGTTACTCTCTAATGGGTCTTCAG
>JAFYYM010000113.1 GCA_017557535.1 Bacteroidales bacterium
AAGGGAAAGAGCAAGGGGCTTGGAGTCCTGACGTTCTTCGACAACAACTCAAATAAAGAGCCGGATCTTTCCAGGCGTGACCAGTTGTTCAAGGATCTTCTGAAGAAATCCGGTGCGGAATGGGAATCCTTTATCCGTCACATGTACGATGATATCCCCACTGAAGAAGCCCCGTTCTATGCGATAAGAGGTGATGCTATGTACCCTTACGGCAGTATCAACCAGATAGTGATCATCGGGCCTGACGGTACAGTGGATTACACAACACTGGTTGACTCCGACCAGAAAAAGAATGTGGAAAACGCTCTGAAGTACCTTGAGAAAGCCCTGAATGTCTCCATGACCCATTATGAGTCAAAGAGTTACTCAAGGGACAAGAAGTACACCCAACTACAGAAGGCTTCCACCGGCAAAGGAATCGACCTTGTCATCACCGGAGACGCTTTCTCAGACAGGGATCTGAGTGGTGGCACCTTCGAAAAGGCCGCCAAGCAGGCTGTCAGCGATTTCTTCAGTGTCGAGCCGATGAAGTCCATGAAAAACCGCTTCAACGTCCACATGGTCGAGGCTGTTTCTAAAAATGATGAATACTTCAGCGGCTGCCCCACGGTGTTCAGCGGCGTTTTCGGATCCGGGTCCGCTGTCGGAGGAAATAACAGCAAAGTCCTGGAATATGCGAAGACGGCAGTGAAGGATGACTCCAAGATGGACAATGTCATCGTTCTAGTCTTGATGAACAGCTATCGGGACGGCGGCACATGCTATATGCTTGATCCAGCCAACACCAGCTCATATGCCGGCGGAGCCTCCGTCGTCTGGGTTACCTACAAAGATTTCACGGTGACAGGAGGAGTGTCCGATCTCGCCAACACTATTGTCCATGAGACCGCTGGTCACGGACTCGGCAAGCTTGCGGACGAGTACGGTTACATCTACTATGGAGAAGTCACCTCATCCCAGATAGCTTACATCACCAAGGTCCAGAAGTGGAACTGGTACATGAATATATCCTTGACTCGCACCCCGTCCCAGGTTCCTTGGAGCCAGTTCATCGGTGACAGCGCCTTCGCCTCAGAGAATATCGCGGTGTATGAGGGTGGAGGAACCTTCTGGAGCGGGGTCTGGAGACCGACCGAGCAGAGCGTCATGAACAACAGCTACCAGTATTCCACCTTCAACGCTCCTTCCCGCTCGCAGATATACACCAGGATCATGAAGCTCTCGGAGGGAGAGACTTGGAAGTACGACTATAGTGCTTTCAAGACATGGGATAAGGCCCATCCTACTACCAGGGCAACCAGGAGCATCGTGGAGGTTGATGACGACGTCCCCGCAAACGTTCCGCCAGTCCATGTCCACAAGACCTGGAAAGAGGTAATTGAAGGACGATAAACAAAAGAGTCCCGGGCCGCTGGCTCGGGACTCTTTTTATATAAAGACTTGAATTACAGAGATTTCTCCAGGTGCTTGCGGATCTCCGCGAGGAACTGGGCGGAAGTCAGCATCTTTGGAGTGATGCCTTCCATCAGGTTCACCAGATCCTTCGTGGCGTAGCCCTCGTTCAGAGTGTCTAGGCAGGCCGCCTCGAGCTTGTCGGCGTAAGCCACCAGCTCCGGCAGGTTGTCAAGCTCTCCCCTCTTGCGGAAAGCTCCACTCCAAGCGAAGATCGTGGCGATCGGGTTGGTGGAGGTCTCTTCTCCCTTGAGGTACTTGTAATAGTGGCGGGTCACGGTGCCGTGAGCGGCCTCGTATTCATAATTCCCGTCGGGGCTCACCAGCACAGATGTCATCATGGCCAAAGAGCCGAAAGCGGTGGAGACCATATCGGACATCACATCACCGTCATAGTTCTTGCAAGCCCAGATGAAACCGCCCTCAGAACGCATGACACGTGCCACGGCATCATCGATAAGGGTGTAGAAGTATTCAATACCAGCCTCAGCGAAGCGGTCCTTATACTCCTGGAACACCTCGTCGAAAATGGCTCTGAAGCGGCCGTCATACTTCTTGGAAATAGTGTCTTTAGTGGCGAACCAAATGCTCTGCTTGAGGCTCAAGGCATACTGGAAGCAAGAATGGGCGAAGCTGCGGATGGACTTTTCGGTATTGTGCATTCCCTGAAGGACACCAGGGCCCTTGAACTGATGGATCACGACCTCCTCCTTCTTTCCGGACTCACCCTCGAAGACGAGCTTGGCCACGCCGGGCTCGTCAGCAACGATTTCCACGCTCTTGTAGACATCGCCATAGGCGTGACGGGCGATGGTGATGGGCTTCTTCCAGAACTTCACAGCCGGATGGATCGAAGGGATGGTGATAGGAGTACGGAACACGGTTCCGTCAAGGATTGAACGGATCGTCCCGTTAGGGCTCTTATACATCTCCTTGAGGTTGTACTCGGTCATCCTTTGCGCATTAGGAGTGATGGTGGCGCACTTCACGGCCACGCCATATTTCTTGGTGGCATTGGCGGCGTCAATCGTGATCTGGTCGGAAGTCTTATCCCTGTTGGGCAATCCGAGGTCATAATACTCGGTCTTAAGGTCGACAAAGGGAAGGATGAGCTCATCCTTGATCATCTTCCAAAGGATCCTGGTCATCTCGTCGCCGTCCATCTCGACAAGCGGCGTGGTCATTTTGATTATTTCCATTATTATTTACGGTTTTTGTAATAATTCATCAGGCAGCCGTCAGCGAGAATCTGGCGTTCATCGGCAGTCAGGTTCTTGAAATAGAGGTGGATAGGCTTGATGTCTCCACCCTTGGTGATCACCTTGGCATCAATCTCCTCAGAGCCGTTAAGGATGGCCTCACGGATTCCGGGAACGAATACCATGTCACCAGCCTCGTAGTCAAACGGAGTCTCCGGAGCAATCGTGAACGGAAGGATTCCCCAGTTGATGCAGTTGGAACGATAACGCTTTGTGGCGTACTCATAGCAGATGTTGGCGTCACCGCCGAGAACCTTCTGGCAAGAAGCGGCCTGTTCACGAGCGGAACCGTCACCCGGTTTGTTAGCGAACACGCATGAGCCGAAAGATGTGTTCACGGAAGAGACACCGACTTTGGCGAGAGCCATGGCGATATTTGAAGGAGCCTCACCCTGACGACGCTCGAGATCCTGAGCCTGGATTCTCTTGGATATGCCGACATATTCAGGAACTCTCCTCGAGAGAGCGAACTCACTGAGTTTGATAGGATTCGAACGATAGCTAGAGGTTTCTCCTGAAGGAATCAGCTCGTCGGTGGTGGTCACTGGATCATGAATGACAGCCGCAAGCTCGAGAAGCATGTTATCTTCCATCGGGTACATCTTCGGCCAGTCCTTGATGTTGGGACCATAACGCAGCTCGACACTGAGATCCTCTTTGCCGAAACCGTAATAGACACGGCTCTTGTAGATCCTGTCATCGAACTCGTAAGGCTTGTGGGTATCCTCATACTCAATGTCGGTGGCGGCGGTTATGACACCTCCGTTGGCGGCTGTGGCGGCAATAGAACGGGCATCCATCAAGGACACCAGTGAGAGCTGTCCCTGACCGGGCTTGGATCCCTCCCTGTTGGGGAAGTTACGGGTGGTGTGACGGATGGAGAAACCGTTGTTGGCGGGCACGTCTCCAGCGCCGAAGCAAGGTCCGCAGAAAGCGGGCTTGATCACGACACCAGCCTCAAGAAGTTCTTCGGCAATATGCTCACGGGTTGTGGCCAAATACACTGGCGTGGATTGAGGGTAGGCGCTCATAGTGAAGTAGTCGTTGCCTATGGTCTTGCCCTTCATGATGGAAGCGGCTTCGGCGAGGTTGTCATAAGTACCTCCGGAGCAACCAGCGATCAGAGCCTGGTCGGCGCATACCTTTCCGTTCTTGATCTTTGACAGGAGATCTATCTGAACCTTGTCGCCGAAACGCTTCTTGGCATCTTCTTCAACCGCCTTGAGGATACCCTCCGGATCGGCCTGAAGCTCATGGATTGTGAAAGCGTTGGATGGATGGAACGGCAGGGCGATCATGCTCTCCTGGCTGGAGAGGTCGATACGGATCATACTGTCATACCAAGCGACCTTACCGGGCTTGAGCTCTTTGTAAGCCTCAGGACGGCGGTGTGTCTCGTAATGATTCTTGACAGTCTCGTCAGTAATCCAGATGGAACTGAGGCAGGTAGTCTCGGTTGTCATAACGTCAATTCCGTTGCGGAAGTCAATAGGAAGCTCTTTGACGCCAGGACCGGCGAACTCGAGCACCTTGTTCTTGACAAACCCGCTCTCGAATGTAGCCTTGACAAGGGATATCGCCACATCGTGAGGGCCTACACCGTGCTTGGGCTTGCCTTCTAGCCACACCAACACTACCTCGGGAGCGTTTATGTCCCAAGTGTTATGAAGAAGCTGTTTCACAAGCTCGCCACCTCCTTCACCGACACCCATGCAGCCCAGAGAACCGTAGCGGGTGTGGGAGTCAGAACCGAGGACCATACCACCACAGGTAGCGATGGCCTCACGCACATACTGGTGAATAACGGCCTGGTTGGCGGGAACATAGATACCGCCATATTTCTTGGCCGCGGAGAGACCGAAAACATGGTCGTCCTCGTTGATGGTGCCACCGACCGCACACAGTGAGTTGTGGCAGTTGGTCATGGCGTAAGGGATCGGGAATTTCTCGAGACCGCTGGCTCGGGCTGTCTGGATGATACCTACATAAGTGATGTCGTGGGATGCCATAGCGTCGAACCTGATTCTCAGGTTCGACACCTTCGCTTGTTTGAGGGGGCTCAGCTCCCTACTATCCCCCGCAGCCTCCGGCTGTTCGAAGCCAGCGGGACCGTTAGCGTCATGAGAACGGAGAATGCCATAGGCGATTGTGTTCTCACGGGCTTCGTCTTTGCCGGGCATCCCTTCGGGATTCTCGACAATCTTCTGTCCGTCAAGGAGATAAACTCCGTGTGGAATCAGTTCTACCATAATTTGTGGTTTTTTAAGAATATTATTGTGTTAATGAATCTATCAATATCGTGAGGGCTAACATGTCGGCGGCTCCTCCAGGGGAGATGCCCTCCGAGTCGTAGCGTTGTTTCATTTCCCTTAACTGGTCCTCGCTGAAATCATCCAGCAGGGCTTTCGCCTCTTTCTTCACTTCTTGGGCTCTTTGGTAACCGACCCGATGAATCACACATGTGTCGTCCAGGGTGGACATTATCCTGAGCAATGTCTTTTGCAAGAGTTGAGAGGCGTCTTGTGTTTTGTCCGCAGTGCCGTCCGGAGCTTTGTCCGCAGTGCCGCCCGGGCACGGCCGAGTCCATCCTCGCTCCGCTGCGGCTGAGTACGGCCTTAGCCCGGCGGCACCCGCGGACCGTACATCAGTCTGCCTATGTCCAGCGGCAACTGGGTCCTGTACATCAGTCTGCCTTAGTCCTGTGGCAACTGCGAGGCGATAGAAAGGCAGCCAGTCTTCAAAGAGAGGTTTGTAGCCTTCCCTGGCTAATTGGAGAGCGCCCTTGACCCCGTACTTTTTAACAGCTCGGGCACCGTGGGAATCATTACCCGTGGCTATCAAACCGGAAAGATCAGCAATCCTGTCAGACAGCTCTTTAGCCGTAATATGTAAAGGACTATCAATCAATATATTAGCTAATCCCGCCTGGTTGTTATTCACCAGGCACATTTGTCTATTATGTTGATATTCAGCCAATTGCGAATCACGGGCAATTTCCAAGGCAACAATTGACGCCAAACCGAGGGCGAAAATAGCCCCGCGGTAGGTATTCACTCCCCCGGTATACTCCAGCACATCCTCCTCAATCGCCTTCCCGAATTCGGGGACTCTTTTCATCTCTTCCACGGTGGTGGAGTACCGCCTCTCAGACGCCTCGCTTCGCTCGGCCCCACCGCTCGCTTCGCTACGCTCCGCTCCGGTCCCCCCTCTTAACGTGCCGAGGGTGGCAGTGTCTTCGTAGGCGGTACTCCACCGCCGTGGAAGTATTGGGAGATGGCGGATGAAGGAGCGGCGAATGACATCGATGCTGCCCTTCATTAGGGCATAATCCATGTCGCTGTGAGCTCCATTGCTATCTTTGTCAACAAGTCCCGGCTTAAGAGGAGTGTCAAGCTCAATCCGAAGAGCCCTGGCCATCAGCTCAGCGACCAAATATGGCCAAGTCGTCGCTGGTGTCATGGCGGCAGCAGTCTTGATACTTCCCCGCTCCAATGCATCTCGAACCTCAGATGCTTGAATTCCTTTTAGCCTGGGTAACTCAACTACCTGGATGCCGTAGGAAGGAAGAACCTCTTTCATGAGCTCATTGTAGCGAGCGGTGAGAGGATCTGAAGGCTCAGTACCGACAAAGCGAACCGTGGCCCCAAGAGCTGGAGCGATATGTCCACCAAACAGGTCCAAATCAAGAAGCATCTGTGTTTCAGAGGCTTCCGATAGATCTTTCAGAAAATATGTCGGGAAGGTCGCGGCAGAAATTTGGTAGTCACTGCCTTCCAAAACAGTGGCAAGGCCCTCACACCCAAGGCTGATCATCTCGAGCCTCTCATCGTAAGGGAACAACGACACATCCTCCTTGACTGGAATCACGAATAATTTCCCAACCTGCTCAGAAGCCTTCTCAACAAGATAACGATGGCCAAGAGTAAATGGGTTGGCGTTCATGACTATCACGCCTGCTGAACCAGACACTGAAAGCCCTGACGGATTCGATACGGCCGCTACGGCACCAGACAAGGAGGCTAAGTAGTCCTCGAGGCCGTGGCCATTCTCCATGAGGATAGCTAGCGGAGCCCTGGCGATGGTGTGGAACCCAAGGCTGGTGAATATCTCCTCGTTAACCGGTTTGGTGAACACCTTGAGATTGGAGCGCCCCTGAACAGAAGCTTGGCTTATAACATGGGATATGAGCGGTGACAAAAGACCGCGGGACCTTTCTGAGGAATCCACGGCGACACATTTGATCACGTTCCCGGCAATACCTGCGCCGGCTTCTATCAAACCTTCTTCTGATATGATACAGTAGTAATCATCCACCTGCTCGAGACGCAGCCCATTGGCCGCGAGAAATGTCTCGACCTGTCTCCTGAAACGGAGAGAACTTAGAGGAACTCTCTGGATATCAACTATGTTTCCTTCTGTTTGCACCTCGTGGCAAGCTTTCCAATACTCCCGGTTCCGCCTGCTGTGGAACAACTACGCAAATGTAACAAATCGTTATAGATAAACAAAGGAATTATTACGATTTTAAATACAAATCAACAATTTCCTTGTATTTCTCAAGCAATTCTACCGTTGAATGAGTTTTCGTTCTCATGCATTCCCTAGCCGGGCGGTCACAGAGAAGACACTTCCTTGGCTCGAGTCCGAGTTCCTCCCGACTTAATGGAGATGGGAATGCCTGCGCCGGACAGCAGCTCGAGCCCGGCCGCGTCCATTCTCGCTTCGCCCTTCGACTTCGCTCAGGGCTTGCTGCGGCTGAGTACGGCCTAAGCTCGACTGCTGCTCCGGCGAAAACAATAACGTCCAAATCCATCAGGCGGCCCAGGGGATGGGTGTCCTCGATCCGGCAGCATAGACGCTTCGCCTCAGATGGGGAAAGGGCTGTCATGAAGAAGCCTTCGTAACCGGTTTCCAAATCACGAAACTCCTCAATCTCAACATGAAACGACTCATGAACAACCTTCACTCCAGCCTCCGCGACAATCAATGACAAATCATTCCTCTTTATTGGTCCAGGAGGTTGAACAGTAAGGCAAATTAGCGAGAGGCCCGGATGGGCAGACAGCAATTCACGCTGCCGCTCCACCCGGGCATCCCGACTAGTCAATATTTCCTCGAGAGTCAACTTAGTCGACTATGTTGTAGATCTTGTCAAGAACTTTGCCGTGGCGATCCATGACGATACCGACAACCTTATCACCGAACGGCAGAGGATCAGGGACACCGATGACGCTCGTTGCCTTAGCTGCGAGATCATGAATGTCAACAACCTTCAAACCAGCGGCCTTGAGACGCTCCGCGATTTCCGGACGGCGTGGATTGACCGCTATGCCATATTCTGTCACGACCACATCCACCCCCGCTCCGGGAGTGATCAGAGTCGTCACCTTTGACACAACACAAGGTATACGGCCCCTCAACAAAGGGCACACGATAATTGAGAGTGCACTGTCCTCCGCAGTGTCAGGATGGCCTCCGACAGCGCCGCGGATGATACCATCAGAGCCTACAAGAACATTGACATTGAAGTCAACATCTACCTCAAGTGCAGAGAGAATCACTATGTCAAGCGCATGAACGGCCGAGCCGGGGTTGTCGGCGCTGGCGTACTCGACAGCTGACACTTCCTGATGGAGATGGTCAGACGCGATGGACTCAGCGGCGACCTTGTCAAACGACTGGACGTCAATGAGGCGGCCGATGAGACCTTCCTCGTGAAGCTTGACCATGTGGGCGGTAATGCCTCCGAGTGCGAATGACGCCTTGATTCCCTTTTCCATCATGCTCTCGCGGATATACTTAACCGCAGCGAGGGAGGCTCCGCCTGTACCTGTCTGAATAGAGAAACCGTCCTCGAAATAGCCGCTGTTGATGATGACCTTCGCCGCCTGCTGGGCGAGCAATATGTCACGGGGATTCTTCGAATCACGGATAGCTCCAGAAGAAATCTTTGAGCTGTCACCCACAGAATCAACCACCACCACGGACTCCACTTCGCAAGCTGAGATGGACTTGGGAACATTCGGATAATCAACGAGATCGTCTGTCAGGACAACCACATGATCAGCGTACTTGGCGTCAGGCAGGGCATAGCCCAGAGATCCGCAAATGGATTTGGCGTTCTCACTTCTGGGACATCCTGAGGCGTTTCCGAGGCAATCGCATGAGGATGCGCCCAAAAAAGCCACATCAATGTGAAGCTCACCATTGGCGATGGCGCTTCCTCGCCCACCGTGGGAACGGAAGACTACAGGCTCCTTCATCAATCCATGGGAGATCTCATTGGCCAGTTCTCCACGGAGACCGGAAGTTGATATTCCAGTGATGACTCCGTTCTTGATATGGTCAATAAGAGGGGCATGAACATCCGAAAGGCTCGACGCCGCGAGTTTCAGATCCTTGAAACCCATCTCTGCCAATTTGGCCACAACCATGTTGACAACCTTGTCGCCACCACGGAAATGATGGTGGAAAGATATGGTCATACCATCCTTAAGGCCGCTGCGGCGGATGGCTTCTTCCAAAGAGACTACTTTTGTGTTTCTCATGACAGTTCCTCCTCATTCAATATTCCTGACGCGACAGCCAAGGCGATCACCCTCTCGGCGCGGAGCACAACCGGGCGGTCAACCATCTTGCCATTGACAGCTATGACTCCAGAGCCTTTCTCGCGGGCCTCCTTGATGGCCGCTATGATTCTCAGGGCCTTGTCAATATCTTTTTGTTTCGGAGCGAACACCTCGTTGACCACCTGGATCTGACGAGGGTTAATGATAGACTTGCCGTCAAACCCGAGATTCTTGATAAGCTCAACTTCCTTGCGGAAGGTGTCCATATCGTCAAGATTGGAATACACTGTGTCGAAACAAGCGATTCCGGCGGCTCTAGCGGCCACGACTATGGTTTCGCGGGCAAGCAGAAGCTCGGATCCCTCAGGTGTACGGGGAGTCTTCAGATTGGCGGTGTAGTCCTCGGCGCCAAGCGCGATACCCATCATCCTCTTGGATGCTGTGGCGATCTCGTAGGCATTGACAATACCAAGAGCGCTCTCAATGGCGGCCATAATCTGTGTACGGCCGACGCAGCCAAGCTCCTCCTCCACCTTGATTATCTCGGCCTCCAACTCCCTGACCTCATCAGCGGTCTCAGTCTTTGGCATACGGATCACGTCAACACCGGCCTTGACCACAGCCTCAACATCCTTATGGCCATAAGGAGTGTTAAGAGGGTTGATTCTGACAACCATCTCAGTGTTCCCATAATCAATGGACTTGAGGGCGTTGTAAACGAGAAGACGGGCCGCGTCCTTCTCAGCCATGGTCACAGAATCCTCAAGATCCAGCATAATGGAGTCCGGACCGTAAATATGAGCGTCCGCCATCATTCCGGGATTATTGCCCGGAACGAACATCATTGTTCTCCTTAGTCTCTCCATAACTATTTCCAGACATCTTTGCCGGTGGCGCGTACAGCGGCGGCGGTTACACGGGCGCGGATGGTGCAGTCAAGGGCTCCCTTATCCGTGGCTTTGACATAAGCATCGGAGATACCAAGACCCTCAAGGGTCTCGGTGATGACCGACTTGATCTGACGGCCGAACTGGGCGGCCACAGAGCTTTGAAGCTCCACCTGAAGGCCTTCACCCGGTCCAATCTGGATCATGATGTCCCCGGACTCTAGAGTGCCGGCCACAGCGTTCTTTAATTCCATGGTTAGAGTGATATAATAAAAATATATTTGCGAAATTAGGCCTTTCCCTTATATTTTCAAAGCAATTTCGCAAATATTTATTAACAATTATAAGCACCCGGATGTTACTTCACCCTGAGCCTCTTGCCGATCCTCAAGACTGTCCTCTCCGAGATTCCGTTGAGCTGGCAAATCTTCTTTACCGAGGTGTGATACTTACGGGCCAAAGCACCGAGGGTGTCGCCCTGCCGGATGGTGTGGTACTGAGCGGCAGCAGCGGCTTTCCTCTCTTCCTCGGCCTTCTTGGCGGCCTCTTCCTTGTCCTTCGTGTCGCCCTCGATGATGTCGATCTCCTCTTGTTCATCTTCGGGGACATAATTACTGGAAGCGTTGAGATACTTCTTCTTGAGAGTGAAGAACCTATGCCTCAACACGCCTGAATTGAAATCTATAAGCCACTCAGGATCGAAGGCATATCCTCGATATCTGGTCTCAAAATGGAGATGAGGGCCGGAAGAACGGCCGGTGGAGCCTCCAAGGCCAATGATAGAGCCTGCGCTGACCCAGTCGTCATCGGTGACGAGGATCTTGGAGAGATGGGCATAGAATGTCTCCAGGCCGTTCTCATGGCGGAGGACCACCAAATTGCCATAGCCCTTATAATATTTCGCCAACCTGACCTTCCCATCGAATGCGGCATACACCGGGGTACCTGTCTGAAGAGGCAGATCCGCACCCTGATGACGACGACGGTGACGGTAACCAAACTTTGAATATACCTTTGTCTGGTTAGGACAACGATACTGGCTGAGGGAATCTACCACCCATATTCCTATCTCATTAGGCAAGCTCTCGAGGGACTCCCGGTAGGGATCCGGATAATCATGGGTCCAATGCTCCGAGAACACCTCCTTGGCGGCGACATAGGAAGGATCCTTGATGTACTTCCACGTGTAATCCGCCATGAGAAGTATCCTGATGTGGGGATTAGCTGTCTCAAGTGTGTCAACCGCCTCGGCGGACACCTTTTCCATAGACTGAACAGGCTGGAGGGCGGGCCTCGGAATAATCAGCTCGGCTTGTTTTTTCGAGGTGATGACAGTATCCTGGGCAGCCATTGAGATGGACACCAACGCGGCGGCCACCGACACGGCAATGTAATTAAATCTTCGCATCGAATCTCTCTATAAGTAAACTCTTGGTCATGGCCACCTTCTCCTCGAGAAGCTCGTCGGAAGTGGCCTCGCAAATGAACCTCAGATACGGTTCTGTGTTGGAAGGGCGGATATTGAACCACCACTCAGGAAACTCCACCCTGTATCCGTCGAAGTCCATTGTGGCGGTTGGAGTCTCGGCGGAAGTGAAATAATCCCTCACCGCATCCATGGCTCCTGCCTTATCCTCAATACGGAAATTAATCTCTCCCGAGTTCTTGTAACGGGCGATCTTACCGATAAGCTCACTCAAGGTCACGCCCTTTTTCTTCATGGCAGCCACCACTCTCAAGATAAGCATTGAGGCGAGCAAGCCGCTATCGGAATAGAAGAAATCCTTGAAATAATAGTGACCAGCGAGCTCACCGCCCCATACACCATCCAACTCGCGGAGTTTCTTGGCGGCGAAGGCGCGCCCGACTTTCCATGTCTCCATTTGACATCCCATCGGAGAGAGATACTCCCCTACCGCCTTCGAGCTGCGAATGTCCTGAAGGACAGTGCCTTTAAGCCCCCTCTCCTCCACATAATAGTGGCCGAGAACGGCTATCATCAGGTCCGGGGATATGAACTTGCCCTCGTTATCAACGAACATGACCCTGTCGGCATCTCCGTCATAGATGACACCCACATCGGCACCCACCTCGCGGACAAGACTCTGGAGAGGCTCCACATTCTTGGGGATGAGCGGATTAGGCTCATGATTGGGGAATGTGCCGTCCATCTCGTCGAATATATATGATTGATCGTCCCCGAATATCTCCTTAGCGTACAGGCAAGCCATTCCGTTCGAGAGGTCGAACGCCAGATTGAGGTGGGAATAGTCTCCCTTGAACTGCAAGAGGAAATCCAGATAGTCCTTATGAATGTCCATCTGTATCACCTTCCCTTGCCGTTCGGCGGCTGGGGTGGGTTTCCCGGAATCAATCCATTCCTTGATCTGGCCAAGGCCCGAGTCTAAGCCAACCGGGAGAGCGTTCTCCCTGGAAACCTTCATTCCATTATACTCCCTGGGATTGTGGGATGCCGTGATCTGGACTGAAGCCTTGAATCCGTAGTTGGCGGTACCGAAATACACCATCGGCGTGGTGCTGAGGCCGATGTCGTACACATCCGCTCCAGCGTCAGTGATTCCCTTCACCAAATACTCATGAACCTCCGGAGAGGACACCCTGCAGTCCCTTCCGACCAGGACTTTGTCCGTGGAAAGAAGCTCAGGAATGAAATAGCCAACCTTGTAGGCGGTGTGTTTGTCGAAGTCAACATTGTAGACCCCGCGTATGTCGTATGCGTGGAAAGCTCCCATGGTTATCTGAAACTATTTAATCTTGGTAATATATCTTGCCGGAACACGCCCCTTTGAGATATTGGCGAGTTTCTTTGAAATGATTTTCTTCCTAATCGGAGGGACATGGTCCACAAAAAGATCTCCGTCAAGATGGGACATCTCGTGCTGGACCATCCTGCAGGCGAACTTGTCGAAGGTCTCAGTCTTTTTCTCGAGATTCTCATCATAATACTCGACTGTCATGCTGTCGGGCCTCGCGACATCGCAGTAGATTCCGGGGACGCTGAGGCAACCCTCGGAGTAGACAACCTTCTTGTCGCTTTCCTCCACGATCACAGGATTGATCATCACCCGGGTGAAGCCGTCGAGATAAGGATATATGTCCGTCATGTCCCTGCCGTCCACAATGAGTACCCTGACGCTCTCACCAATCTGCGGCGCTGCGAGCCCGCACCCCTCGGCCTTCGCGAGAGTCTCTTTGAGATCAGCCACAAGTCCATCAATATATGCCTTGTCCGAGAGATCCGCCGGAGCGGCGACATCCCTCAAGACTTCTGATCCATAAAGATATATCGGTTTAATCATAATCAAAGTTGTTTACCGTTCCTGTCCAAATAGCTCTGGAGGATGATTGCGGCGCTTATCTTGTCCACGGAGCTTTTGTCACGCCTGTCCTTTGCCTTCATGCCGCCGTCGATCATCGCCCTGTGCGCCAGTACCGAGGTGAATCTCTCGTCTTCCAAAGTCACAGGCACCGAAGGGAAAACCTTAGCCAGATTCTTCAGGAAGACATCCACATCGGCCGCCGCCTCTGACGGAGTGTTGTTCATGTTCATAGGATACCCCACCACGAAACGTGTCACAGACTCAGTTTCAGCATACTTTTTGAGATAATCTATTATCTTTGCAGCTGGAACCGTGTCCAGGGGAGAGGCGAAGATTCCCAATGGGTCACTGACCGCGACCCCGACGCGTTTGCGTCCGTAATCTATGCCTACAATCCTGTCCATGAACCGACAAAGATAACGAAAAAGCGCTTCAAGTCAAAATATTATGTCCAAAGATAAGAAAGGAAGAGCCACAAACAATTACAGGCTCACCATGGTGGACGATGACACCCACGATCAGTTGTGGAGCCGGAAGATCACCAAGATGAACCTCATTGTGACCATCGTCACCGCCATAGTGGTGACAATGGCCTTGTTCTGGTGTCTTGTCGCCCTGACCCCAGTGAAGACATTGATTCCCGGCTATCCAAATGCCAAGACAAAGCACGAAGCGATACAGAATGCGATCCGTATCGACTCGCTGGAAAATGTGATCACAAAATGGGAATTGTACTCCGAGAATCTCAGGAGAGTGGTGGAAGGAGAGGCGCCTCTCAAAATAGACAGCATCATGGAAGCCCGTTCAAAGGCCAGGGAGATGACTGATAAAGATTTGAAGAGTATCGCCGCCAAGGACTCTCTCCTGCGAAAGGAAGTTGCCGCAGAGGACAGATTCAACATCACCACCGGAAGTACCAGGACCCTGCCCATTGAAGGGATGCACTTCTTCACGCCCCTTAAGGGTGTCGTGTCACAAGGTTATGACAAGGCTCTCCATCCCTACATCGACATAACAGCTCCTGAGAACTCTGTCGTGATGGCGGTTCTTGACGGGACTGTCATCTCAGCTGGATGGACTGACGAGGAAGGCTATACCATCCGGCTCCAGCATGACGGAGACATCATCTCGGTCTACAAGCACAACCAGAAGCTGATGAAAAAGACCGGAGACAAGGTCACTGCCGGAACCGCTATCGCTATTGTGGGAGGCACCGGCTCGACAGCTGACGGGGACCATCTACATTTCGAGCTTTGGCATAAAGGAGAGGCGGTGGATCCCACGAAATACATTAGTTTCTGATGGAGAAAAGAAGAATAGCCATACTAGGTTCCACCGGGTCGATTGGAAGGCAAACCCTGGATGTGGTCAGGGAGCACAGGGATCTGTTCGAGGTGGAGCTCATCACTTGCAACAGCAGCTTCATCACCTTGGCCGCTCAGGCGAGGGAGTTTGACGTAAACAACGCTGTCATCTGCGACGACACCAAGTACAAGGCTCTGTCTGACGCGTTGGAAGGGACCGACACCAAAGTGTTCTGCGGGATAAAATCCGTTTGCGATCTCGTCACGTCTGACAGGATAGATATTGTCGTGGCTTCAATGGTCGGGTTCAGCGGGCTCGCTCCCACCTTGTCCGCCATCAAGGCCGGGAAAGTGATAGCCTTGGCCAACAAGGAGACCCTGGTAGCCGCCGGTTCCATCGTGACTACTCTTTCCAAGAAATACAACGCCCCGATCCTGCCCGTTGACTCTGAGCACTCGGCGATATTCCAGTGCCTTCTCGCGGCTCAAGGGAACAAAGTGAGCAAAATACATCTCACTGCCTCTGGGGGCCCTTTCCGCACCTGGGAAAAGGAACGGATAGCTAAGGCCACAAAGGACACGGCCTTGAAACATCCCAACTGGGACATGGGAGCCAAAATCACAATTGACTCTGCCACAATGATGAACAAGGGGTTCGAGGTTATCGAGGCCAGATGGTTGTTCGACACCCCGGTTGAGAAGATCAATGTGGTGGTCCACCCCGAGTCCATCATACATTCCATGGTGGAGTTCGAGGACGGTGCCGTGATCGCCCAGATGGCGGAGCCTGACATGAGGGAGCCCATCCAGTTCGCCATAGGCTTTCCCGAGAGACTGCCTCTAGGAAACAAGAAACTTGATTTCGCCAAACTCGGAGGGCTTTCTTTCTTTGAGCCGGACCTTGAGAAGTTCCCTGCTTTGAGGCTCGCGTATGATGCGATCGGAAAAGGTGGTAATATCCCTTGCACCTTGAACGCCGCCAACGAGTCAGCGGTCGCCGCGTATCTAAGGGATGAGATTCCTTTCTATGGGATCTCTGATATCGCAGGCGAGTGCCTGGAGAGAATCCCCTTTATAGCCAATCCCACGATAGACGACATATTCGAGACCAACAGACAGGCACGCGCTGAGGCTGACCAGTTGATTCTCGCTATGAAAAAGAAATCCTGACGCGCCATGGACGTCCTGATGAAGGTTCTGCAAGTCATCCTTGCCTTATCAATACTGATTATCATACACGAATTCGGTCACTTCACATTCGCGAAGCTGTTCGGCATCAGGGTGGAGAAGTTCTTCCTTTTCTTCGACATTGGGAATAACGGCAAGTTATTCAGCACTAAAGGTCGTTTCTTCACCAAGCTTTTCCCGAAAGCGAAGGATTGGGAGACAGAATATGGAATCGGATGGCTTCCGCTCGGAGGATACTGCAAAATCAGCGGGATGATCGATGAGAGCATGGACACGGAAGCCCTGAAAAGGGATCCCGAGCCCTGGGAATTCCGCACGAAACCCGCATGGCAACGACTCTTGGTGATGATTGGAGGTGTGCTGTACAACTTCATCTTCGCCATCATCTGCTACATCGGGATAATGGCTATTTGGGGAAGCTCATACATCCGCAACGAAGGAAGCCAGATTTATCCGGACAAACTCGGAATCGACCTGGGCTTTAAGGCCGGAGACCAGATCATCAGGATGGATGATTATATTCCCGAGAACTTCGGCATGCTTCAGGCCGATCTCGCCCGCAGGAATGTGGAAAAGGTCGTTGTTCTGAGAGACGGGGACACCGTCGATGTGTACATCGACCACTCCAAGATTGGAGAGGTTCTGAATTCTCCGGGCATGTTTGACCTTGCCGTGCCTTTCGTGATCGACTCAGTGATGTCCGGTTCTCCAAACGTCGACGCCGGGCTTATCAAAGGGGACCGGATAGTGGCCCTGGACAGTGTCCAGACTCCTTTTATCCAGGACATGAAGGCATACCTCGCCACCGTACCCGGAGACAGCGTCAGGGCATCGATCCTTCGAGGGACTGACACACTCTCAGTCCCGGTCCTTGTGGATGGCGAGGGAAGGATTGGGGTATACGCCCAAGTACCCTCTTACACGACAAAGACGTATTCCCTGATCGAAGCCATCCCGGCCGGTTTCAACCTGACTTTCGAGACGATCGGCGGGTATCTCAGGGACCTGAGGCTCGTCGCCTCGCCAAAAACGGAGGCCTACAAGTCCGTCGGCAGCTTTATCGCTATAGGTCAAGTATTTCCATCGACCTGGGATTGGTTCCGGTTCCTCCATATCCTTGCTTTGCTGTCGATAATGCTTGGTGTCATGAACCTGCTTCCTATCCCCGCCCTGGATGGAGGACACATCGTGTTCTGCCTCTACGAGATGGTAACCGGACGCAAACCCAGCGACAAGTTCCTGGAAGTGGCGCAGATCATCGGGATGATCCTTCTGATGCTGTTGATGGTACTCGCTTTCGGCAACGACATCCGCCGTCTCTTCCATTAATAATTCCATTGATATTTCCATGGAAATGATTAAATTCGCCTTTCCTTTCGAAGGACGGATTTAACAAGTATTATTCAATGGGAGGTTTCTTCGGAACTATTTCAAAACGGGAATGTGCCACCGACCTTTTCTACGGCACAGATTACAACAGCCATCTGGGAACCCGCCGAGGCGGTCTCGCGACTTACGACCCTGAGCGGGGATTCATGAGAGGGATACACAGCCTTGAGAATGGGTATTTCCGCAGCAGGTTTGAGGACGAGCTCGGAAAATTCACCGGCAACTCTGGTATAGGGATCATAAGCGACACAGATGCCCAGCCAATGTTGGTCAACTCCCACCTCGGACGTTTCGCCCTCGTCACTGTGGCAAGGGTCAACAACGCGGAGGCGCTTTCACAAAAATTCCTTGACGAGGGAATGTATCTCACTGAGTTCAGCAGCGGAAAAATCAACATCACAGAGCTCATCAGCTTGCTGATAGTGAGGGGCAAAACCTTCGTGGAAGGCATTGAGAACGTCTTCAGGGAGGTTAAAGGTTCCTGCTCATTGCTGATTCTGACTGAAGATGGTATCATAGCCGCCAGGGATGCCTGGGGACGTACCCCGGTCGCCATTGGCTCGAAGGATGGGGCTATGGCTGTTAGTTCCGAAAGCACAGCATTCGCCAATCTCGGATTCGAAACTACCGGATATATCGGTCCTGGAGAAATCGTCCGCTTGAGGGCGGACGGGATAGAGCAGCTCCGGGCGCCGAACCCTCGCAAACAAGTCTGCTCCTTCCTTTGGATATATTACGGATTCCCGACCTCTTGCTACGACGGACGAAACGTTGAGGAGGCACGCTTCCTTTGCGGGAAGGAGATGGGCTCCAAAGACGACATCGAGGTGGATTGCGCTTGCGGAGTGCCTGACAGCGGCATCGGCATGGCGGTTGGTTACTCGGCGGGCCACGGTGTGCCGTACATGAGGACCATAGCCAAATACACCCCGACCTGGTCACGTTCCTTCATGCCGTCATACCAGAGCATGAGGGACCTGGTGGCTAAGATGAAGCTTATCCACAACGCGGATATGCTCCGGGACAAGAGAGTCCTGTTCTGCGACGATAGTATCGTCCGTGGCACGCAGTTGCGAGACAACACCAAGCAGCTTCATGAAAGCGGAGCCAAAGAGGTCCACATGCGCATAGCCTGCCCTCCCCTTGTGTTCGGCTGCCCCTTCCTGAACTTTTCCACGAGCAAGACCGAGCTGGAGCTTATCACAAGGCGTATCATCAAACAGTTTGAGGGCGACATGGACAAGAATGTCGAGAAATACACGGATGCGAATACGCCTGAGTTCAAGCGCATGGTGGATGAGATCGCCCGTCAGCTGAACCTCGACTCCCTTAAATTCAGCACTATAGAGACTCTGGTCAAGAGCATCGGTCTCCCTAAGGAAGATCTCTGCCTCCACTGCTTTAACGGTTCGTCAGCCTTCACCCTCGAAGAGGAGAACAAGTAGATGAAAGCCTTTTTCCTCGCCTTCATGGGGGTGGTGTGCGCCGCCACTTTCTATGTCGCATGGCACATCTGGCGGCTGATCCCGTCGGGATGGTTTTTAAAGCTCACTATCGTGGGGCTGTTCCTGGCCTGGATGGCGAGTTTTTTCATCGGGTTCACCCGCATCGAGAGTGTGCCGCTAAGTGCGTCCATTCCTCTTTATCAGATCGGAAACACTTGGCTTATAGCCTTTTTGTATATTGCCCTGGCATTCATTATCCTGGACATATTGTCTCTCTGCCATCTTCTGCCTAAGGGCTTCCTGAAAGAGTCTTGGGCAGTTCTTGGCGTGATAGCCGGAACTGTGACCTTACTGCTCTGCCTCGGAGGTATCCACTACCACCACAAATACCGGGAGGAACTCACAATCAAGACTTCCAAGGCCCTTGAAAAGCCTCTGACCATAGTTCTGGCCAGCGATCTCCACCTTGGCTATCACAACAGGAGAGCGGAGCTTGGACGGTGGATAGACCTTTTCAACGCCGAAAACCCTGACTTGGTTTTAATTGGCGGAGATATAGTGGACAGGAGTTTGAGACCGGTGCTCGCCGGGAATTACGCATCAGAGTTCAAGAGACTTTCAGCACCGGTTTTCACAGTTCTCGGGAATCATGAATACTACAGCGACGTTGAAGGCTCTGAGAAGTTCTTCAAGGATGCCGGAATAAGTTTGCTGAAAGACAGTTTAATAGACACTCTCGGCATACGTGTCGTCGGCCGGAATGACCGCTCCTACCCATGCCGCCCGGCACTCCGGGATATTCTTCCAGCTCCGGAGCAACAGTTCACAATACTGTTGGACCATCAGCCATATAATCTGGAAGAGGCCGAAGAGTCCGGGATTGACTTCCAATTCAGCGGCCACACCCACAGGGGACAAGTATGGCCGATCTCATGGATAACCGATGCGATGTACGAGAAATCCTGGGGCCATCTCCAGAAGGGCGACACCCACTATTACATAAGCTCAGGACTTGGGATTTGGGGCGCCAAAATCCGCATCGGCACCCGTTCTGAATACTTGGTGCTGCACATCAACAGCAAATAATCTCAGCCATCATACACCTAGCCGATCCACCTCCAACTTCCTCTATGTGAGGAATTTGGACAGCCAGGATTTGACCGAAGCCGCCCAAAGTCTCCAACTGTTCAGGAGTCAAGCTGTCTTTCGCGGTCTGAGACATCACGATGAAGGTTTCCTCAAAAACATTTCTGACTTCCAACACATTACCGGCATAATGGCGCATCTGCTCAGCAGTGATCCGCACTATCTTCCTGCCGGAAGCTGACAAGTTGGATTCTATGACCTTTAACTCTGGCGGAGATATGATCACATCTTCGCAAAGAACAGCGAATCTCTCACCTATAGACATCACCACATTGGTGTGATAGATAGGATTCCCACCACGATCCACAGCATCGAAGAGAATTGCATTGTAGCCTAGTTTGTGGCAGAAATCGTCCAGAACCACCTCAGAGGTGCGGGGAGAACGGCAGGCATAAGCTACTCTCCCCTTCCGGTCAAGGACCATGCTTCCTGTACTCTCCAGGAACTTACCTTTATCCTCCCAATCCGACAGATCAAGGATCCTCTTTGTTCCAGCGGCTCCCATAATCGTCCTTATGGTGGCTGGATCACGCTCCAAGCGACGGTTTGGAGCGAACATCGGATAAAGGACAAGTGTTCCGTCGGCATGGGTGGAGAACCAATTGTTCGGGAATATCGAGTCAGGCGTCTGAGGCTCCGGAGTGTCCTCCACAACCACCACAGGGACATTGTGATCTTTCAGGATACTGACCATCCCGTCAAACTCTTCAAGGGCATATCTCTGGACATCTTCCTGCTGAGAACGGTGCTGGAATACATTACTGGATGCTGTCTGCTCATTGAAACCAAAGCATACAGGCCTCACCATCAACAATTTAGTAACCTTATTCATTCTCTTGGACGAAGCTACTGAGAGCATCAGGTTGCGGAGAGAAAAAACTATTGAGAACTGGCCAATCGCAAGAACCCAGTCGTGACGGATCAGACCGTAGATGATGATCATGACCGACCCGATGACGGCCATCACCCAATGACCGGTGGGAAGGATGGACGCCTTTCGACGGTAACTGTAGACAAGCTGATAGACCGAGCGGAGTTCATAGACGGCTTGACCGGCGACTCCGAAAAGGAGCAGCTTCATCGGCACATATTCATTGTGGATGAATGTCTCCGTGAAAGTAGGTAAATCCCTGACTATCAACGCTAAAATCACCAACGGAAAGACCGCTTGGAGCACTATCACGAAACGGGGCACCTTCTTGTATAGGCCGAGGATACTGATGTTCCACATGTAGATGTAATAGCCCACGCTCTCCCCGAAAATAATTGAGAAATCCTTTCTGAGCCAGCCGTAGAGGTACAGCACAACAGCTCCCACGCTGCTGAGTACCCAGTATATCCCCGGAGACTCCACTCGCTTGGATTTCTCCGACATGTACCACTGGATCAGGATCCGGAGGCCATAAATGCCCATTCCGGCCAATCCCAACAAATATACCCATACAGGACTGTCCATGCCTATTCGGGGTTAGGAGTTCCGTAGAAATGGAGGAACACCTTTTCACCAGTCTCTTTCCGGAAAGGACGAGTGAGGGCACGCATCATTGGAACCGGAAAATCACTCTTATCCAAGACAATCATCCCGTCCAGACTGTTATTGAATGATGGATCCACGTTGAAGCAGGATACTTTTGCTCCGCAGCTGAAATATTTCCTAAGCAACACCGGAAGCCGGTATTTTCCGTCCGAAAGAGCTCCAAGAAGCCTGTCGAAAGCATCTATATCGCCCTTAGGAATTCTCGCCAGAAGGCCTTCAGGATTGACTCGAAGGAAATCCGCATGGAAAGGATTCGGCGCCGTGGCGAACCTATCCGCGTCAGGCAGACGGAAGTCTCTCTCCAAGAAATAGATAGCCAGACTCTTGTAAAAGTCCGGAAGGGCATCGCTGATGCTCACGGTCCCGATGCAGTATAAAGACTCTGGATCTTTCGCCATCGCTACCGCTAGACCGGAAAGCATTAATTTCAAAGGAAGCACCTCACGTTGGTACTTAAGGGCCACAAACGACCTGCCCAGTTCCATACTGTGAGGAAGAATCTTGTCCGAGCCAGGGCCGAATCTCAACAAACTCGCCGTGTACAGACCCTCCTTACCTTTTTGGGGAATGATTCTCGAGCCATATCCTACCCGATATGCCCCCACTATTTCGCCATTAGGAATACTCCACAGTATCAGATGCTTGTAAATCTCGTCAAAGGGATCTGTGTCAAGCGGTTTGCCGGTTCCTTCCCCAACCGCCCGGAATGTTTCTTCGCGTAGCCGGTAAAGCTCCCTCATGGCATCAGGAGCGTCCGCGGCGTCAATGAGGAAGCCTCCGTAGTCACCCGCCTGAAAAAGACTCTTATCTTCAAGCCGGGACATCTGGGCCCGAACTAGTTCCGGATCAACAGGCTCGGCAAGAGGTGACATCTCCTGCACCGGCTTGTCAGAATTAGGAGGAAGGCATTGGGCCTCAAGGGCGTAAGTCCGGTTACGGAGATATTCCCCAAGAGATGGGATATCCATTTCAGCGATTTCCGCAGCGGGGATGGCTTTGCCGATCCGCACCTTGACAAGGGTTCCATTCTTGCAGGTCAGCTCGCGGACCAGCCTAACGGTCCTGAGCCTTGGATGGATCTTCCCAAGGAAATGGAACAACTTGGTGTTGGTGCCTTCAAAGAATATCGGAATGACCGGAAGACCGGAGTTCTTTATCAGCTTTGTGATATTCTCCGGCCAGGGTTTGTCTTCAATCACCTTCTTGCCGGTCAGGGCTGTCCTCCTCCCCTTTTTCTGATAGGTTGACACCTCTCCTGTAGGGAACAGTCCAAGGGCTCCTCCTGAAGAGATATGGCTGAGAGCCGTACGTATCCCGGTGATGCTCTTGGCGCCACCAGTCGAGAAATTATCCACGGGAATGAACCACTTCGTCAGGTTGGCGACCTTCGCCAGGAGGAAGGTTGTGAGGATCTTGAAATCTTTCCTTCTGGGATTGATTATAGCGTTGAGTATCAGACCATCAGCGCCGCCGAAGGGGTGATTTGAGACAGTCATGAAACCACCTTCGGAAGGGATACTCGCCAACTGCTCTTCCGGGACCTCGTATGAGATTCCGAACCTCCTCAGGACTTCCTCCGAAAACTCCGGCCCCTCGAGATCGGCGACATAGGGGTACACTTTATTAAGCTTCCCGATACCCAGGATCCCATACAGGGCTCCGGCCACACACTTCCCCACCAGGCCTTTCAGCCCCAAAGCTTGACGCAGGCCCTCCTTGCTAATTAATAACTTTTTACCCATCAGGTCAGAAAAAATCGTTTAAAGATACGGATTTTTTCCTTAAGGTGGTTAAGTGACCCGGCAAGGTCGGATTTCCGGGCCGGGACCTTGCCCGCCGAAAATGCCCCGGACGGCCCTGCAGCACCATTTCCCCCGGCACGGTCCAGCCCCTTTAATTCGACCTTGCCCAAGAGGGAGCCTCAGAAAGCCATCGCATCGAAACCGGCGGTGATGTCGAACCAATATTCTTCAGTGCCTTCGAGAACCCGCTCACCCCGTACGAAGTTGCCCTCCTCATCGATATCCACTATAGGACTGGAATAAATGTTGACAGTCAAGACATCCAGTTTGTGGTCGCCTTGGTGCACCAGCTGTTGTTTAACAACCTTATAGTCAGCGCACCTGTACGGCACCGGCCGCAGCAGAGCGTCCAGGATCTCATATTCAAGATGGACATAGCCTTCTGTCTCCTCGATAACAATAGGATTCGCCTTTGAGCATCCGGGGTTCTCAGGATTGTAGGTAGCGTACTTGGCTCGGTCTTTTAGAGGAATAATCATGTTAAATATCTCATCAGTCTCTTTGAGGACCTTCCGCCGAAGATGGCGGTCATAAGCATTATGATCCCGACGGCAATGGCTGCAAAGCCAAGATCCAGGTTATCACCACTAAATCTCTAACCTCGGTAACGCAAATAAAGAGGATAAATAATTACCCACCCGATCCCAACAATAGTGAGTATGGCCGAAAAAGATACTGTCATCGTAGAAGTTAACATAGAATACTCGGGATCGCCAGACATTGTTGATAAAGCAATTAAAAACAGCACAGAGACAATTCCATAGGCAATTTTCATGTTTGAAGACATTTTCTCTCCTTCCCGAGAAATTAGGTAATTAAATACCGAGACAGATAATAACAATAATGAAGAAATGAAAACAAAGAAACTATTATTAACCTCTGAGGAGAATAGATAATATCGCTCCTTAGGAGCTCTACCCACCATATGAGTTAATTCCGCAGAAAACTCTTTCCACTCAAGAACTGGGAAGGCTAGAAGAAAAATGACGATCAGGATTGATGATAACAATAGGAAATTCCTCTGTTCCTTGATATTAAATAATTTCTTGTAATCCATGAGTATAAATGATTAGAGTTATTATATGAGTGCAATTAGACAGTTAAAGAGCATTAATTATACTCCTCGTGCATAACCTCAACATACTTTTCAGGGGAGTACACTTCCTCTCCATCCACCAATGCTTTAAGCCTAGGTAAAGCATGTATCCCGGCTTTAATAGGCTTAAGAATATAATTGTATTCTATAACCAGCGATTCGGAGCCGTCTCCTCGAATCTGGCTTTTGACTTTTTTTTGCGGGGTAGAAACAACCTCGAAGGCGTCGGATGATATATATCTAACATCCTCAATATTGTCAGAAAAAGAGTAAACAACACTAAATGTCTCATCTGACCATACAGTTTGAGGAGCCGTAATAGAAACGCCATCATTAGTGATTGTATTTGCATCATTGCCATCAGCGGATGAGGGCTTTCCATATGACACTTTGAATAGTTTTCCATTAACCTCAGTAACAGGAATGATCATTTTTGAATACTGCTTCCAGGCAGAATAATATGAATTATAGTACTGATATGGAACTAGGATAGTTGGATTATCCGGGAATGCGTTTGAATCCATCCTATTACCTCCCTCCAATATAGGAGGAGTACTCTTCTTTATATAATAAATGCAATTCTTAGCCGTAAAAGCGTTAGAACCAATCTCTAACGGAGAATCACCATCCTCAATTACCACACTACTTAAGGAGTCACAGCCAGCGAAAGCGTCTGAGTCTATTTTCGTAACTCCGCCAGGAATAATAACTTCACTTAATTTGAGACAACCCTTAAAGGACTGAAAGGCTATTCTTTTCATAGATGCAGGGAACTTAACTTGATTAACCCAATCACACCCTTTAAATAGATTGGCTCTCAAATATGTGATTCCTTCTGGGATATCAACAGCACCTCCATTTTTGTATCGGCTTAGAAAAATCAACTCTCTCTCTGACTCATCATAAGCTATCCTAATCCCATCCGAAGCAACATGCCATGGCCTTATCGTATGCCACAAAGAATAACCATCGTCGCTCACTGTCAGATGTTTATTCCTCTTATCAATACTAAATGATTCAATTTTCTCCATAGCGCACTCACAAAGTGAAGCATCACTAACCAATGAGGTTTTGGATGGAATGCGTAACGATTTAATATTGGTGGACTTAATATCAATAGTCTTAATAGTATTATATGCGATTAGTCTACCATTGCGATTGCTAAATGTGCTACTATAAGCCTCATTAGAATTAACATCTATTAAAGCCTGCCTCGAATCCTCTGTACTATATAACAAGACATTCGGCATCGTTGAAGGGAACAAGAAAGCACCCCATATATTCCAGGTCAGAGCTAAAATGAAAAGAATCACCAAGGGAAAAACTATCCTTGTAACTTTACTGCCAGAGCTTCCCTGCTTAGTTCTTTCGTTAATGACATGTCCACAAACTCTGCATTGATGCTGATCACTGTCAATTAGATGGCCGCACTTCGGACACTTAATAACCATAACATTAACCAATTAGATGTGTCACTGTTTTAACAATCTTTATCAACTCATTTATTTCTGAAAGACCAGCCGAAATCGCAGGAATAATACCTCCTACACCAAATGCTGCCTCAGAAAGAAGGACGATAAAAATATCCCTCCCCGTAATAGGTTGCTTGGTCGCATCAAGTACAGAAGCTTTGTTTAGTATTTCTATAGCATTATTCATAACGTCTCAATCTTGAATGAAAAACGAAAGATATCAACAAGGCCGCAGAAATGATAATTGCAAATACTTGATAGTAAATATCATATTCGTTCAAATAAAGCAGCACGGGATAAGAGATAGAGGCAAGTGTTCCATATATAACGGAGAACAGTCTTAGGCCCACTTCAGTATTCATCATGAAAGCGTTCTCATTATATGCCTCTGTTTTTCCCCCATAAACTTTTTTGATTGGTTCAAACGTCCAGACATCAGTGTTCCTGCTGATTTGGGCCTGTTTTGTATTGAAGTAGCTCCTAGAAATCAAAAGCATCACGACATCAATCAAGACAAATCCCATGACTCCCCAAAAAGAGAGGTCGCCTATTATATAGAAGAACGAGAATAACAACAGCAAGGTGTCAAGAACACACAAAAAAGAAACTATTCTCACGAATTGTTTTCTGTCTGATATAGCCTTACAGATCCTTTGGTCGAGTTCGAGAATCCTAGATTCCTCGTCTTTAACAGCAAGATATGTTCTGTCTGAAGAATTATAATAACCGATCACATCAAGATACTTTAATAATTGAACATAGTTCTCTTCTTCATTTGTAATATTGATTGATGGATTGTCTTGGAACTGTACGGCCAACCAACCTTTCAAGCCATTTGGATCACTCCGTGTAAGATGATTCTTAACAAGGGCCTTATCCAATAGTTTAAGATTATCTATTTCGCTGACAGACATATTCGATTCAAAAAACGTGTACTCCGGCACATGACCTAACCCAGCGACTGCCTTAATCATAGCAGTAGCGGGGGAATATTTCGGACCAACTTTTGGCTCTGTGTCTGTGCAGTAATTTATCCATTGAATTTGCTCCGAGAAACGGTCGCCTTTAGTCTTCATGAAGCCTATAAGATAACTAGCCTTATGAGACTCCATCTTCTCGGCGAAACTATTGACAATCAATTTGGCGGTAGTGAACTCCATCTCGTCATGAAGAGGATTCCTGACTTCACGCCACCCGTCTTTCATTGCCGACATGGAGCCTTCAAACAAAGAGAAGTACACATTAAAGACATCGTTGATGACCCGGCCGATACCCTCGCCGGTCATTGCGTACAAAGGATCTTGCAAATCACGGCAAAGATTTATATCCGCCAAGGGATCCATTGTCTGGACAATAAGACGATAAATAATATCCTCAGAGTCTCCTTTCGCATACTCTCTTATACCTTCCCGGTCAATTATCCGGATACGGTCAGCAAGCACCTCACTATGATATCTGACCCATTCGACAAATAGGTCCGAGTTTATCTCAAATAAGTGAGGACCCACCTCCCAATGGGAGCAGCAAAAATCCACAAACTCCGAAGGAGATGACACTTTAATGGTCTCTTCCATTCCAGTAGCTCTTGCTTTCCCCGTAACAGGAAAGAACCAACATAAAGGAATAGACTGATCGATTTCTCTCAATATCAAGGATGACAGCACCTTATTCTCATCACACCCGGCGGCGGTGCAATTCTTCTTAACTATCGACCTATCTATCCGTGAAATGGCAGTAACAAATTGACGGTTTCGTGGCCTGAGCCAAGAAACGAACATATCCGAACATATGAGACGTTGAGTTTCTTCTGTCAATTCAGGATAGTGTTTCACAAACGAGATAAGAGCATCAGGCTCGTTCACCTTCTCTGTGTGGAAAGGGTCATTGGGCGATTCCGCCCCACTGAGAGTAAGTGAAATATCCGGATTAAGGACGAATAATGCCGCATCAAGACCATCAGACTGACTTTTAGGATAACGCCTCTCAACAATATCTGTCAGTTCTTTTGATATCTGCGGATCTATTTTAGAAAGCAAGTCGCTTAATTGGCCACGATAGAGCATCAGTTTCGCTCGGGACGGAGATTCCGAAAGATAATCGGCAAGGCCAGGCAGGTCTTCTATTATGGCGTTATTGGATATATCATATAGAATACCATGAGTCCCCTCTTGGCCGTTGATTGGTATCAATAGGCCAGACAACTCAGACTCGAGTTTTTTATAATTCCATCTCTGACTTACGACCGGATTAGTTAACCCTTTGACAACATCTGCGAGTAACGATGGCATATCGCGGGGAATTCGAATGGCTCCTTGGCGTTTCTGGAAAGCAAGTTCCTCCTCTTTTTCAGAGAAACTCTTCTCTCCCATCCAGAGGCTTAAAAGAGTCATACCTAGAGAATAGTAATCCGCTGCAGGTGTAATCTTGCACAGCGTCTTACCATCTAGCATTATTGAGGTGTCGTGATCATATACCTCAGGAGCCGCATAGATGGCCGTCCTGGATTGGGATGTAATTATATCCTTTTGCCCAGGTTTGAGAATGTCAGCGATCCCAAAGTCACATAGACAGACTTTAACGGGAAACTCCTTCTTTATGAGAATGTTCGCAGGCTTCACATCCTTATGAATGATGTGAGATTCGTGACAGACAGATATCGCCTTACCTATCTGAAGGGCAATTTCAAGCAACTCGTCGGTCCTTCCTTTATATGCCTTGCCGCTAGTTGCACCGAAAGAGCAGTATTCCATAAGTTCATATGGAGCTGACCCTCCTGAAAATGAGGCTGTCCCCGACTGGAAACTTCGCACTATCCGCTCGTCGCTGATCTTAAACAGGGACGGTAATACAACCGAGTTAGGGGAAAAGCCGGGCCTATATAACTTGGCTGCGAAACGCACTCCACCCCGTGATACGACATAAAGTTCGGCCTCGCTGCCCGAGGAAACAACAGAATCAACCGAATATGAATCGCCGGAAAGGATAACGCTGTCTCCCGGGGATAGACGATGAGGAATCGACGATTCCTTACGCTGCGCAGTGATTCTTTCCTCTGGCTGAACTTGATTTATACTTTCCGTTGAAGCGACAAGGGTTCCTTGTGAGGAAGGCGCAACCTTAGTTCCTTGAACATCACCTTTATCTGCCACTATGGTTCCAGTTAAGTTTGAGTCGGATTGTATAGGAACCGCTCCGGGAGCTATAATGGTGCCATCAGAGGCCGAAGGGGCGATCGTCGTCTTTTGAGAATCACTATCCATTGACTTCAATTTTTATTTGTTTTTAAGAACTTTCCGAGGATCCTGCCTATCCTACGCATCATAGTGGAGTTGTTCCCAAGGGAGTCTTCCTCGGTTTGAGGAATGCGAAGGGGGGCCTCGGACGAATCATCTGTATTTAGCAACCCTTCGGGGATACACTCGTTATCATATATTTTTATAACTATTACACTGATATTGTCCTTGCCTCCATTATGATTTGCCTGATTTACAAGTGTTTCCGCATAATTACCTTCCGCATTGGCCATGATCCTCTCTATTTCCCGATCATCTACCATATCTGTCAATCCATCCGAACAGATCAAAAGAGAATCTCCATCCATGACCTTCCCGGTATAGTCCTCTATCGTAACATCACCCAGGCAGTCTCCGCCAATGGCATTATAGAGAGCAAGCCCCTGTTCACCCATGTCGGTTCCATACTTATGATTCAGATCCTGATCAATGGTTAATTGCTTCAACAGCCCAGAACGTAAACGGTACGTCCTGCTATCTCCCACATTTACAACCCACACCTTACCCTTATGCCATACAATACCAGATAATGTATTCCCCATCGGATGAGTCTGTCCCTCTTCGTGAGCCATTTTATTCAGATCTCGGCTGATCCACTGTGAGACCGCATTGAAGTCATTCTCGAAATCAATCATCGAGTCTATATTCCGACTGACATGCTTTAATGTATATTCACTTGCGAACTCTCCTTTCTCATGGCCTCCCATGCCGTCTGCGACCAGATAATAATACACCCCAGAATCATCTATCTCCTGAATTCGATTGAGGCAAGAATCACGAACCAGTTCTCCCTTGACGCATAGCATATCCTCATTCGCAATCCGTTCGAGACCTTTATCAGAACAAGCCTGAATTAATAAAATGCTCATTACTAACTGATTTTAAAATCAATGATCGCAATTCTAAGGGTATTCCCTTTGTTTATGTTATACCATAGCCTAGGAGTCAACTTCAACCCATCTATGAAAGTGCCGTTTGTTGAGCCAAAATCTTGAATCTGCCATTGATGCCCTAAAATCCTGATTTCTCCATGATTCCCAGAGATATACCCAACTGAACCAAATTCAGGGTATACGCCACCCTTTCTCCCGAAAGGACCAGGTCTCAGCGGAAGACACCACCCATTCCCGACAAGTGAAAGGGGAGGGGCACTCACAGCTGCAGGCGCTACTGTCGTACCTTGAGGTATATCAACTACCTTGTTCAATGAAGGATTATCAATCGGCTTGACATCCGAAATCTTATGCTGAGTGTCCTGCTTCGAAGATACAGGAGATGTGGATTGTGGTTGCGAAGCTTTTGAGGAGAAGAACACTTTAGCGGGAACCAGATCCTCACCACATCTTGGGCACTCAGTCCCAGATCTCGGTTCTTTGCATTCGGGGCAATATTTCAACTCTTTGCCGCATTGGTCACAAAACTTGCTGATATCTTCAATTTCAGCACGGCAATAAGGACAAATTACCATTTCACATCCTCCTTCTTAATAGTCATAAGATCATCGTAGGTCGCATTCAGCATTATAGCAGTTCTTTCTGACATATTCATTTTTATTTCATCAAAAAGATTTCTCACATCACGGGCATTGCCAAAGTGTTCATCACGATCATCATACATGAGCCGTATCTTTCTTTTTACCGATAACCGAGCATCCTCTTCGATCTTTATCTGCTCTTTTTCACAGAACATCACGAAAATATCGAATAGCTCATCCGGAGTGTAATCATCAAACATAAAGCAATTTCTGCGAGGAAAACGAGATTGAAGGCCAGAATTACTATTAATAAATCCTGTCATCTCTTTAGTATACCCAGCAACGATGCACACGAAATCCCCCCTTCTATCTTCCAACTGTTTCAGGAGGATATCCAGGCTATCCTTCCCGAAATGACCGTCTGCTAGTTCATATGCCTCATCAATGAACAAAACCGCTCCCATTGCCTTACGAATAACCTCTCTAGTCAACGACTCTGTTTGACCAACATATCCAGCGACCAACTGACTTTTATCAACTTCAATCACATCTGGTCTAGCAAGCACTCCCATCGAGTATAGTATTTTACCCATCATCCTTGCAACAGTCGTCTTACCTGTTCCTGGATTCCCCAAAAACATATAGTGCCCGACTGGAATATTTGGTTTCTTGCCAAAACGTTTAGAAATCGCAATCTCACGGTTGATCGTATCGACGAGTTTCCTCATCGAAGCCTTTACGCCCTCAAGCCCTATCAGCGAATCTAATTCCTTCAGACAATCTTGAGAATTCACTCTTTCAGGCTCTGTATAAGGAATGTCTTCCGCACAAATCGTCATCAAATCATCCTTGGATGTAAGTTCTTTTGGAATCCGTCTCAACCTGACAGACTGGTTCCTAACCGCTTTCTCAAATGCCTTCCGTGCCTCTCGGGCATTTCCAAATGATTCAGTTTTAGACACAATCATTGCCTCAAACATCTTTCTAATCTTATCTCTGCAAACTTGGTCACATAATTTATAACCCGCATCAGTGACGAATAACTCAAAGATCCGGCATAATTCATCCGAGGAGTAATCATCTATATTGATTTCATGCGTGAAACGGCTCTTAAATCCATCGTTTGCTTTGAAGAGGTTCCGCATCTTATCTTTGTACCCTGCACAGATCACAACAAACTTGCCCCTATCATTTTCCATCCGGGTCATAAGACGTTCAAGGGCCTTCAAGCCTTCTGCGTCAGAGCACTGGCCAAGATCATCAAATGGTGCCAAGTTATACGCCTCATCTATAAACAAGACGCCTCCCATCGCCTCGTTAATTGCCTTATCCATCATCTTATCAGACTGATTGACATATCCTGATACGATGTCTTTCCGGCTCTTTTCCACAACTCTGTCAGTTGACGTGATTCCTATCACGCTGAACAGTTTCCCGAATATGCGAGCTATTGATGTTTTGCCTGTGCCTGGATTTCCCGTGAGGATAATGTTAACTGGTTTTAGAGTGGCCTTGCCAACTCCCGCTTCCATTCGCCTCTGATCCATAGCCATCTCCTCCGCAAGTTCTCGAACCTCTTTTTTTACGTTCTCCATTCCGATAAACCGGTCCATCTCCAACAATACATCGTCAACAGTAATCTCCTTCGCATTCTCAGGACCGACCACATCCCCCCAAGTTAGAGTATTACCTTCTGAAGACAGTTCTTCATCATTCATCGCCCTTCGTCTCGAGTTCAGCCTCTCAATGGCTTTCTCAACAACATTTCGAACCTCCCTAGCATTTCCAAACTTGCCTTGATCTCTAGATAAATACATTTTGTCGAAGAACTTCTGTATCTTATCCTTCGCTTCTTCAGATAAAGAAAGCCCTTTATTCTGGATCATTCCATTAAAAATCTGAAGCAATTCATTTGGCTTATAGTCCGGGAAATCAATCCTCTTGTTGAAACGTGATTCAAGCCCCGAATTTGTCCGTATGAATTCACCCATTTCCTTAGTATAGCCGGCGATGATACACACAAACTCTCCTCTCCTGTTCTCCAGAATCGGGAGTAGTGTGTCAATGGCTTCCTGGCCGAATGAATCATGGTCATCACTCTTCAGAGAATATGCTTCATCAATAAAAAGGACCCCCCCGATAGCTTTTGAAACGACTTGGTCAACTTTCTGAGCTGTTCCACCCACGAATTCAGAGACCAAATCTTTTCTCGTAACTTCAACCAATTGCCCAGACGGAAGAACTTCCAATGTATTTAACAAGTCTGCGAAAATCCTTGCTATGGTTGTCTTACCTGTTCCTGGATTCCCAGTGAAAATAAAATGATCCTTGATTTTTATGGTGGCATTATCCCCTTTCATCCGCCTCTCGCTTTTTAATGTATCGACTATCGCATGGATCTCCTTTTTCACATTCTCTAGTCCGATAAAACCATCAAGCAGGCCAAATAATTCCTTTTCAGTTTTAGGAACAAATACCTGTCCTTGAATATCTTGTTCTTCTATCAATGCACCTCCACGCATGTTCATGTTTACAATGAACTTCTGAAGTTCACCGACCACATCATTCCCGTTCGCGAAACTCTCGTCCCGATTCCTACATAGGTACTTGAACCTGTTGAGCATTTTATCTTTAGCCGGTTCAGAAACCGCAATTTTGAGTTCGGAAAGTTTCAGGCAGACCAAATCCCTCATTGAGGCATCGTCAAATGGTTCAAGATCGAAATGATACTCAAACAATTTTGCGATATCAGGATTATGCCGAGCGAAGGGCCGCAACCCATTGGTTAATCCACTAATAAAAATGATAGGCATGTTTCTATTCTGACGCATTTTTAAAAACAATTTATCCAGAACAGAAACTTGCGTCATCACTGAATTGGGTAATAACTTATGGGCGTTAGTGATATGTATAATACCATTAGCGTTGATAGCTAGTGTGGCATCCAAGTTCTTTACGAGAGAATCTATCTCAGAAGCATCATATGAGGCAATCTCATGCTTGGTGATAACTCCTTCACTGAAAGCTATATCCCTCAGCAATTCCGCCAAATAATGTTTCCCGGTTCCAGCATCACCTGTGATGAAACAATCTAACCCAACCATCAAAGACTGTTGTCTTCCTGCTGTGCTGGAAAGGCTCTTTCGGACTTTGCAACGTTGGACAAAGTCCTGTAAGACAAGTTGAATATTATCTTTTGCTATTAGCCCAACAAATGGATTATCAGGCACAATTAAGTTGCCACACTCACGACAAAACTTCGCACTATCCCGATTGTCCGCCTGGCAGACTTTGCAACGCTTCATACTAATCTTTTATTTCTGATGATGTTTTGGTTGTTATGGTCTCTGTAAAAGTATGAGGTTTCCCATATATCCACCTTCCACCTAATTCCGGCATGGCACATTCTGAAGGTTGTTTGTGTGTACACCCACATAAATTACAGACCCACCCTAAAGGATTCTGAACAGTTTTCGTTACTGTCTTTGTCTTGACAACCTCTATCTTTCTGGCACAGAAATAATTCCTCTGTTGTTGTGGTGTTGAGCCGGCAGGAGGAAGCATTTCAGAAAGGAGTTTATCTATGTCAATCTCTAATTTCTCGAGATCTTTAGCCGAAATGTCAGATATTATTGAACTCTTTTGGGGTGCTTTTTCGTTATCCGTTCTTTTAGAAACAGTTGATTCTGAAGAATCTAGTGTCTGCGATTCACATTCTTGTTCATTAATGACAAGTTGATCCTTTGATACTTCTAGACCCTCGATCACATCGGTAGCAGTATTCTCAATTTGAGCGCGCAACTCCTCTGCCCTCGAGATTAGTTCTTGTAGTTGTTGAAACTTTGGATCTGATTGCGCTTTCTCCACCGCCTTTATAGCTGCTCTGGTCAAAGGTTCATTACATTCAGGACAAAATGCCCTAAAAGAAAGGCTACCACACTTAGGACATACAATGCCCCCTGCTGGAGCACCACACTGCGAACACTCTTTTTCTTCAGGTCCCATAGGAGCTCCACAGAAAGTACAATAAGAGACAAGCTTTCTTCCACAATATGGACAAATCTCTAGTTCTTCTCGAACTATACCTCCACAATATGAACAACGACTATCATTAATACTCTCTAACGAAGCACTTTGTGCCTGATAATCAGATTTGGCTTTATAATTAATCATCTATATACATATAATCTTAATCCAAATCAAAATAACAAGGTGAATCATGATCAATGGCCACCTTTAGCCGACCATATGTCGGAGCAGGAATAATAAAATTGACACCGCTGTTATTTAGCAATTGTCAAAGATTGGGATACCTCTACAAGAATTGTTTGAAACAGAGATATGAACTATTGAATGCGATTCGCTTTTTTTCTCCTGACCACCGCAACTGTTATAAAAGATGCCAGTAGAATAAAAATAATGATAGAATTAAAGGTTGAATCGTTGTTTTCAAAATCTAGAGCAAAGAATAAAATAACATACACCACAGCTATTGCTATCTCAATCATGCAACCTTTCTTTTTTATGTCCTCGCGTTGAGCACTGACACTCTCAGAATGCTGAATCTCATCAGTGTACATACTAGAATCATAAAAACCATTCCAAAAGGTTTTCGCAAGAAAGATGAAATCATGTCCGTCTAAAGTCCAAGATCCTTTGCTCCCGGATAATTGCATCATTACTGATTTAGCGTTGCATATCTTTGATAATATCTCTTGATCGATTTCATACCAAACTAGTTCTTCACACGCTGATGCGTTAGTCAAACTATTAGTTGTTACATCGCTGTCACTTTCATGAGGTGTCAAAGGAATGTTCTCTTTTCCATCTATTTGTATGATTAGCTCTCCATTCCGCAAGAAGGCCCACTCCCCCGCATATGAAGCCAAACCACGGGATAAAGATCCCGATTTAATCCCCGTTTTATTAAGTTCCGAAGACCTGAAGTGGACATCTATCAGCAAGCCCTCAATAGTAGGCGTTGAGACATGGCGAAAATTAAAAACCGCATTCTCAGTCAACGTCAATTTCCTTGGACTCAATTGATAATTCAACTCATAAGACTCAATTGTAGTTATATTCTTAAATGAGTCTTTCTTCTCCGTCACATACTTATTTGTCATAATGAAAATAGTTAATTACTTGTCACACAACTAATAATATACAACCTATGATCACGATCTTAGTTTTTCCTTTGATCCTCCCAAACAATATGCTCCAACCACTTGACAGTCAGTCCTGGGTGGTCTGGCGCAAGAACTTTGACTGCTTCTTTAAAAAGAGCCCTAATGGTAGTGGCTGGGACTTTAGGCTCATCCAGCGCCTCACAAACGAAGGCCGTTATTATCTTGTCAACCCTAACTTCGGTGGGTTTGCCGGCAATCATATAGAAATAGTCAACCGGCGAGTCTTTCTTACGTGCGAATATGGATCGGAGTGTCCTTTCAAGATCGCCGTCCTTCAAATGTTCATGAAAGTCCTGATAGGTCTGGACCTCATATAATTCCAAGATATCCAACCACTTCAGGAAAGCTTCCGTCTTCTGGACACCCGATTTGGAACTGGTCTTTCCACTCGTGGATATTCTATCTGCCAATTCTTTAAGTGAAAGTCCACCAACTATTTCCATAACTTGACGGACAGTCAGTTGCCCCTCTCTCGAAGGAATCTTACCTGGATTGGACGAAAAACAAGGAATATCGAAGGCCTGGCAAAACCGCCCAATCGTGCGGTTGGACCCATTCTGCCTCGACCCTGCCTTGAACACGGCATCCAAAATGCAGATTGGGAGACATGAATAATACTTCATATCCTCGATGCTGAAATCAAGATGGTCTCGGCAATAATCGACAAATCGCTCCAGCTGATTCTCAAATAATCCGTGGTCCATACAACAAATATTGTTATCAGACAAATATATCCGGCTATCCCATATTCGTCAAGTTCACATTGGTTCAAATCATGGCGGAAACATGAGCTGGAGGCAAAACGCATATAAAAATGACGCCGAGGACATCATTTGCGATGGCTCGGCGTCATTCGAAGGGGCAGAAAGCTTCCGAACTAACAGAAGGTGACTTGAGATAGTTCTTTCCCAAGTTTATGAAGTGCGGATTCTATCTTTTGAATCTGCTTGCGGCGAGGCTTGGATCTTCCGTTCCGATAGGCCCATAACTGCTTTGGGTGTATGCCGGTCAGTCTCCCCAGGGCTGCGGGGTTAATCACTCCAGCATAATACTCCAGAAGATCCTGGACATTCCAGTTTATCACAAACTCATACTCCCCATCAAGCCATTCGGGATAATAGAGAGCCGATCCTCGCCCAAGCTCGTAACGAGTCAGACGAAGGGTCTCACGGAGTTCCACAATCGCCGCCTCCACGGAATCACCACTTCCAAACAGCGCAGGATAATCCTTGCAATAAACGCTGTAATACCCATCCTTCGCAACACTTACCACAACATCTACTTTTGTCATAACTTATCGAATATTAATGATACACGAGAGAATCACCCAATACCCATCTCCTTCAAGATTCTCCTTGCGAAATCATTCCCTATTTCCTTGGCTCCATGATAAGGAACCACATATGATATGCCCTCTTTTACATATACTCTATGGCCCCCTTTCCCTTTAGTTGGATCAAGGACCCAACCATTCGCCCGCAATAATCTGTGCAGTTCACTATATTTCATTTTTCATCGTTTCAGTTCAGTTGTTCAAAAATAGAATTATTTCTATTAATAATCAATAATTAATTGAAATATTTCTATGAATATCCCCTATTCTAGGGCAAGGTCGAATTTTGGGGTGGGTACCTTGCCTGCCTCCAAGGCTCTTGACAACCCTGCAACGCCATTATGGCCGGCAAGGTCCAACCACTTTAATTCGACCTTGCCTCTTGATTGCCAGAAGGGCTATTCAAACAGCTCGGTTGCTTGTCGAAATAGCTCATCGATAAGATTCGCGTCGGTAGCTTTAGAGTCCTTGGATGCCTTAGGATCTTTCTTGTCCTCAGCATCCTTACCGTCTTTACGAGAATAAGAAGTCTGATTCTTAGGAGTAGAGGGCTGGATGGTGTCTTTAGATGCCTGGGCGGTATCCGGAAGATTCTTAACTTCGTTCAGAATGACATCGTTGCTCTTAGAAGGGGCGGGATTCCCGGTCGAGCCGGGAATGACGGTTTGGCTGGGGAGCACAGTCGGGTCAGGGATCGCTGAAGGATCTGGAGAGTTCGTATGGGCCCAACGTTCAAAGAGCGGGACCAGGGCCATAGCTACAATGAACAATATGAAAACCATACCCGCAATCGCTGGCATGTCGCTCTTAAAAGCCTTCTCGACCTCCTGCACTGACGCATATCGAGACTCTGGTCTAGCTTGACAAAGCTTCCTGACAATCCTGGAATACTTCCTGACCGGGAACAAAGACATCACCATCCCAAGCGAATAAAGGTCGCTCCGGACTGAGGCTTTCCCACCAGAGCGAACCTCGGGTGCCGCGAAAACAGCCGTCCCCGCTGGAGTCTTCAAAATAGAGGAAGAATCAGTGTCTGAGAGGCCGAAATCGATGAGCTTGACATTGTCCCCATTGAATGTCACGAGAATATTCGATGGTTTCAGATCTTTGTGTATCACCTGCTTGGCATGCATATAGGAAAGTGCCGAACAGATCTCGAGAACAATCTTTTCATAGACGGACCTATCTCGCTTCCCCTCGGATAGGAACTCCTCCAAGGTACGACCGTCGACCCACTCCATCTCAATACAATTGCCCAGTTCAGGATCCCTGAAATAGGAATAGTATTCACAAATATTCCCATGGCTCAAAGAATACCCTATTTCGAATTCCTTAAGAAGAAGCCGCTCATACAGAGGGTTCTCCCTGTACTTATCCTTGAGGCATTTAAGGACGCGGAAACGTCCTCCCCGATCGAGCCGCCATAGCTGGCAATAACCCGACTCTGAGTCGCGGAGGATCTCACGGCTACCCGAAGAGGCTAGCGCCTCGCCAGATGGAGTTTCGAAGAACTCGGAGGTGTTTTCCATGCTCAAATATATACAATTTTGACTACATTTGTATTAAGCATGCGGACACTCTTATCATACATTCTCGTATTGGTGGCGTTTTCATCAGAAATTACAGCCTGGGCACAGAGTGACCGCTGGGACAGGGCTCTGGATAGCTACCAGACCATCTGCGACAAATGTATCCTGCTGAGGGAACAATCGTTAAGAGGAGATGATATCTCCTCCGAGGAACTTCGGTCTCTGCTTGGGCAAGTCAGTTCGTTAAGGGCCTCACTCCAAAAAGGTTCCGGCAGTATGTCAAAAGCACAGAAAGAGAGGTTCAAGAGAATCAGGGACCGCTACACAGAGGCATTTTCAAAACAGGGACACACGACTGACGGGCCTGTGCTTAAGGTCGCGAGACCAGCTTTGGCCCTGCCAAGGGTGGAAAGCGGAGAAAAGATTCTTCGCTCCGCCTTCGGCTCCGCTCAGAATGACAAAAACGCAGCTATGAATAAGCCATCCCCTCATCCTGAGGGAGCGAGGCGACCGAAGAATCTCGCCACAGGCCTGACCATCCTCGGAGGTTGGAACCCCTATTCGCTCTCCTACGGCGGCATGGCGACAATAACCGGCAGGAAAGCAGGCGTTTACCTCAAAGGCCGCTCCAACTTCATAATGCGGAATGCGGATTATTCATGCCTCAGCGACGGAACCTCAGACGGAGTACCTATCTGGACAACCGGCAAAGAAAGCCACACCGAATGGGCTTTAGGCGCGGGAGGAATACTTAGATTATCAAAGGCTATCTCACTTTATGCCGGCTCGGGATACGGCAATTCGGAAGTCCTTTGGGAAGATTCGGCGGGCAAATGGGCCCAGGTTGAGGACTATTCCGCCAAAGGAATATGCGCCGATGCCGGAATTCTATTCACAATCAGTCACTTCCAAGCCTCCACCGGCATCAGTACCATCTCCCTGAAGAACCCCACCCTCGAAATCGGCCTCGGCATCCGTTTCTGACAAAGCCCCCTCCGGGCAAGGTCGAATTATTCCCCAGGCATCACCTCCAGGACATTCAGTCCTTCGGCCTTGGCGGCGACGTATGGCGGGGTATTGGTGCCGTCGGAACGTCGGATTGTAGCGAGAAACAAGGGGGCGCCGAGGATGAACTCTGATGCGTCGAAACGGTCGCCAGGGCGTAGTTTAGCGTTCTCGACAGACTCAACCTCGAAGGTGGTGCCGCCAAGGAACTTCAACCTTATCAATCTGTTAGGAGCCCAACCAAGAAGCAGCCGTGCACCCTCCTCCAGGTCTGAGACCTCAATTGTCTTAGTGGTGAAAAAAGTTGAGACAATCTCTCCTGAATCCTTCAAAGCCAGCCTGAAAGACTTGAAATCCTTTTGTCCGACATACCTGGATAGAGTGTCCAATGTGGCTATCCTGGGCGTTGAGGAATATGACACATACCCCCAGAGCCTCTTCAAGGTTGATGCGGAGACGAGTTCTCCCATCTCCCGCTCGATCACGAAAGACAAGAGTTCATAATCAGTAGTGGTAGAAAGGCGATGAGCGAACTTCTGCTCCACTTGACGCAGAAGCTCAGCTAGTTCCGGTATGAAAGGTGTTCCCATGACTCCGCGAAAATACCTTGCCAAGTTGGTTCAATCAAGTCCATGTTGGTTCAAAGTCAACCATCTATCACTTGACGACAATCTTTGTCCCTGAGGGGACATGAGCCTCATCCCTATTGATTGTGACTCCCGGAAGCGACTGACTTGAAGACACATAGACTGTCCGCAAGATATTGTTTCCCATCGCGTCATTCATCGGTGAACAATAAAGCCCGACTCTCCGTCCATCCCACATTCCGGTCCCAAGCTCGGGATTGCAGGAGACATCCAGTGTGGTTATACGGTTGCCTCCGCAGTCAAGGCAAGCGAGTCTGGAAAGTTTGGACAAATCCAATGAAGACAGTTTGTTACCACTGCAGTTAATGTACTCCAACTTTGTGTTAGCGCCCAAAGGAAGTTCAGTCAATTTGTTATCATCACAGTACAAGTATTTCAGTTCCTTGTTCCCGGACAGATCCAAGGCAGTGAGATCATTGTACCAGCAGCGCAATTCATTCAACTTGGGATTATGGGACAGGTCGAGTGCTGACAGGCCGGTAATATCGCAGCAAAGATATTCAAGCTCCGGGTTATTCGAGACGTCAAGCTTGCCGAGGGAATTGTTGTTCCCAACATTAAGGTACTTCAGCTTCGGATTGCGGGAAAGGTCGAGATTCGTTATCTGGTTCCCTCCTATGCTCAGATATTCCAACAATGGGAGGCGGGGCACCAGATTCTCAACCATTCCGCTATGAACCGGACAATCATCCAACTCAAGGTGCCGCAATTTGGGGTTAAGAGTCAGGTCAGACAGCTTCCCGCTCGTGTAATTGATCCTGAATTCTTCCAGATTCGGACAACCGGACACATCCACGTCGAATTCTTTGTCATCACGGGAATCCCTCAACTCAAGATATTCCAGTTTCCTGAAGCCTGAGAAATCCGGCACCTTACCATAACATCCCCTGGCCTCAAAATACTTCAACTTAGTGAGATGTGAGATGTCCGGATAATCCATGTTGCTGTAAGACAGGAAGATACGCTCCAGTTCAGGATTGTTGGACAAGTCGATGGAATGGATAGTCTCGCCAAGATGGGCGTTATGGGAGAGGGACAAAGTGACCAGTTTCGGATTGTTGGAGACATCTACCCAGCGTAGGGTGCCGAGAGGACCGCAGGTAAGTCCGTCGTCGTACCATTTCCCAACGCAAGCAAGATAGTCCAGATTGGGCATATATTCGATTCCCTGGAGGGACTCCACCCCCCAGTCCTCTGAATCCATCGATATACTAGTGATATTCTCCGCCTCAGAATAACTGACCGCTCCGTCCCCATCAAGGTCATAGTTGGCCACCAGATATGCTTTGAATCCGTCGTCCTCTATCGGAATTATTCCTTGTTTGAGAGTTTGGATGACCGCCTCTCCCGGAACCATATCATTGTCCCTGTCCGGAGTGACCCCGGGAATAAACTGATTCTCAGCCACAAACAAAGTCGCCAGCAAGTTTTCGCCAAACTCATCCTCCATCGGGGAGCAATGAAGTCCGCAGTCTTTCTCCTGAGGCTGGGATCCGAGGGAAAGGTTTCTCGACACATCAAGGCTCGTGATCTGATTGCCCCAGCAGATAACCATGATAAGCCTGGGATTATTTGACAAAACCAGGCTTCTCAAGGCGCAGTTCCAACAAGACAATTCCTCGAGGAGCGGATTTCCTGACAAGTCAATATGCTGGATATCATTGTCATTGAACGCCAGACGGAGCAGCTTTGGATTATGGGTTACATCCAGCCTAGTCAGTCCGGTATTGGCGCAAGCCAGATCGACAAGGTTCGGCATATAGGACACGTCTATACTGCCCAAGGGATTGTCCCAGCAGGCGAGCTGCTCAAGGCCGCCAGGGAACGAATAGGTAGATATGTTATTATTTATACAGTTCAAGCATCTTAACCGTGTGTCTTTCGACAGATCCAATTCCGTCAACTCGTTGAACCCGACGTTTATGGATGCCAGCTTAGGCGCTCCCGAGAAATCTATGCTTTTAATCAGGTTGTTATTGCAGTAGATTTCCTCCAGCATAGGGTTGTCCCCCAGCTTGAGTTCCCTTATCATGTTACCATCGCATTTCAGGGAACGTAGTTTGGTATTCGCGCTAACATCAATGGCTTCCAGCAATCCGGGATGGGATCCATCCCCATATGTGCCTTCAGGAGCCCCGGAACAAGACAGGTGTGTCAGATTCTTGAAATACTCTATTCCAGAGACAGAAGTGATAAGGTCCGATATGACTTCTATGCGGGTTATCTTAAGCCCCTCCTCTTCTGAGAGGAACCCGTCTCCGTCTGAGTCAAAATTATCCAGGATATAGCGGCGGAAATATGGATCCGGGATTTCGATGCCCGTCGGCCCTTCGGCTACCTCAGGAACCGTGAAACTGCCGTTTTGTGATCTGACTTCACTCTCCCCCGCCCTGGCGAAAGCGTACCACTGGTAGGACTTTCCTGGAGTGAGTCCTGTCACGGTCGTATTGAAGGAAGCAGTTGAAAGCTCGCTAGTTACTGTCCGCTTTTCTTCACCGTCAGTCCAGATTACGAAACCGCAGACCTCAGCCCTTGGATCAGATAATTCACATCTTAGGGTAGCCTCCGTGCCACTCACCTCTGCCTCGGCCGACACTATCACGGGAGCCAAATATTCCTCACTCTCCTTCTCCGGTGCGCAGGAGAAGGAAAGCGCCGCGGATATAAATCCTGCCAATATCCAAGAGAACCGTTTCAGCATTATTCGCGAAGATAACTCTTTTAAATGGTTTTTGGTCAGGAGACGGAGGTCTCGCGTACGGACGTCCTTACGGTCTCTCCGGCCCTATCCGGATTGCATCCAAATGAGCCGCGAGAGATTAAATATTCGGAAGTAGTTGGAAATCAATCGGTGTCAAGTACCATGCGAGAGTTTTTTCAGGGGCGGATATTTGGAGATATTCCTAAATCCATAGTAACTTTGCATTGTGAAAAAATGTGAAAATATGAAGACGATGTTCAAGTTTGCGGCGGTGGCCGTTGTGACCATAGTCGCAGCGGTGTCATGTGGAAGCAATGGAAAGGCCCTTCTTCCGAATGTGAGCGGCAAGGCCGGAGAGGTCATAGTGGTTGTCGACAGGGAAGGATGGGAAGGTAATCTTGGCAACGAGATCCGCGGACTCCTTGCGCGGGATTGCGAGTTCCTACCCCAGAGGGAACCGCTGTACTCTCTTGTCAACTTGGCGCCCGGATCCTTCTCAGACATGTTCAAATATCACCGGAACATAGTCATATTCAATGTCGACACGACAGTCCAGAAGCAGGGAGTCATCTATCGCACCAATGTCTGGGCTAAACCGCAGTGCGTGGTTCAGGTCAACGCTTCCAACCCGGACTCCGCCATCGTCGTGCTTCAAAGGGATGGTGAGAATATAGCCGGAGCGATTGAGCAGGCTGAGCGCAACAGAGTGATAGCCAACACTCTTCTTTACGAGGAGGGTAGGCTCGCCGAGGTTGTAGACCAGATGATCGGCGGCAAGGTGCATTTCCCGACAGGATACAACCTTAAGAAAGTCACTGATGATTTCATCTGGATAGCTGATGAGAAGCAGTACACGACTCAGGGCGTATTCATCTACAAATATCCGGCTACTGAGGAGCAGCCTTTCACCGAGGAGCGCATCATAGCCCACAGGGATGCTTTCCTTCAGAAATATGTCCCCGGCATGTTCGACAACACCTACATGATAACGAGCCAGTTCATCACTCCCGGCGTCAAGTTCCTGAAATACCACAATATGGACTTCGCTGAGACCAGGGGACTTTGGGAGGTGTACAACGACTTCATGGGCGGCCCCTTTGTCTCTCATTCGTTCTACAGCAAGGATGGAAAGGACATTATCGTGCTCGAGGCATGGGTCTATGCGGCCAAGTATGATAAGCGCCAATACCTTCGCCAGGTGGAGTCCTTACTTTATTCATTTGAGTGGGATAAAGAAGAGTGATTTTTATTTTGAAGGCTCGAAATTATTCTCTATATTTGCATCCCAATTTGCGCATAGCGCTTTAGTGGGGATCCTGGTGGGTTCGTATAACGGTTAGTACTCGGGATTTTCATTCCCGCAATAGGAGTTCGATTCTCCTACCCACTACCAGAATATTAAAAAATACAACAATGGCAAATCACGCATCAGCAAAGAAAGCCAATCGCCAGAGCGAGAGGCGCAGAATGCATAATAGGTATTATGCGAAGACGACGCGGAACGCTATCCGCGACATTAGGAACACTACAGACAAGAAGACCGCCGAGGAGGATGCTCCCAAGGTGTACGCCATGATCGACAAACTCGCGAAGATTGGTGTTATCCACAAGAACAAGGCCTCGAACCTCAAGAGCGGAATCGCTGTCTACATCAACAAGCTCGCTTAAGGAGCAATCGGGATGTAGCGCAGTTGGCTAGCGCACTACGTTCGGGACGTAGGGGTCGTCCGTTCGAGTCGGATCATCCCGACCATAGAGAAAAAAACAGTCAGGTTGAATCCTGGCTGTTTTTTCTTTTTCCCGGAAGGCCAATACTATTTGTTCGGGTCAATACCCTTGTGCCAGAAACGGTACGTGATGTCGGTCAGACGATAGTCGGGTTTGGAGGAGATGTCGTGAGTGACTTTATATAGACGCTGGTTGGTCGTCGGGGAATTAAGTGGGCCGAAGTGCTCTATATAAGGGCCGATCTTGACATAGTCAAATGTCATGTATAAGGCCCTCTCGACATCTTTTCGCCCCGAATATAGCGCGGGAGAGAGTCCTATCTCACGGACATGGTCCGCCAGTGCCATGAGCGCCTCGGGATCATTCCCCTCACCCAAGAACAAAAAGCAATTGACCCCGTAATTGTCAGCGACAAGCTTGTCAATAATCTCATTGGTGAGCTCTTCCCCAACATCCTCCTTCAGGAAAGGAGAGTGGCACCCAACGCAATTACCTTGGCAGTTGCTGATATCAACCGCCAAGGTAACCCTGTCAGGTATCTCCTCAATGACCACGGAGGTCATCTGGGGGACATATTTAATCATATTTTCGTCTTCTCGACGTAGACCGGAGCTGAGGTCTTGACAGTCTCCCTCGCTCCTTCATGGATGTAGAAGCGGTGTGCCGCTTCCTGCTGACGCATCTCGCTGAATGACGAGACTCTCTTGAGATAACCGATCACCCTTGTGAGGTAATCAAGATTGTGGCTCCCGCACTTCGGGCAGACCTCGAGGGTGTCCTTGCTGATGTACCCGCAGTCGTTGCAGACAGTGTTGCGGCAGTTGAATGTGAAGTAGTTGGTGCCGTAGTGGGCGGCGGTCTTCAGCAGCTGCCTGTACTGATCCTTGGAAAGATGCTCCGCCACGTTCATGTGAAGGGCCGAGCCACCATCCAGATGCTTCACATAATCGTTGCCGTGAAGCTTGAACTTGTCGATCATCGAGAGGGTGTCATCCTCAGGGTTGTAGAAGTACGAGCTGTACATGTTGTGCTTCGGAGACACATAGTAGCCATCCTTCTGGTCCCACTTGTAGTTCTTACCGGAGAGGTTCTCTCCAGGGACGAACTCGGTGTTGAACATAGCGTCCTGCGTCCTGTCCTTGCGGTTGGCGCGGTTGATGGTCTCGAGGATCGTGTCCACGAACTCGTTGTACTCGGGGTTCGGGCTGATCGTGAGGCCGAGGAATTCAGCCGCATCCGTAAGGCCATTGACACCGACAGTCAGGTACTGGCGCCTCATGTCAATGAAGCCGGCCTGGTACACATCCAGCATACGGGCCTTCAGGAAGTCCTTGATGATCTCGTTGAAAGCGTTCTGGTACTTATGAACCCTCTCAGTCTCCTCGGTCACAGCCTCGCGGATGTAATCGTAGAGCTGGTTCTTGTCATAATCACCTCTCTGGAGAGCCTTACCTCCCTGCATCATAACACCCTTCTTCTCGAGGAAATAGCGCCTGGCGGCATCCTGGATCAACCTGTTGAGGTTGATAGTCATGACAGACTTGGAACCAGTGGAAACAGAGGCGGTTCCCATAGAGTACTGATGGGTGGTGTGGTTGTGGGAGGAGTCTGACTTGTCGAGATCGGTCAAGGAGTTGCGCAGACGGCAGCAGCTCGCCAGGCTGTCCGGGCTGTCGGACAGGTAGCAGAAGAAGCTGTGTCCCTTGGACCACATCTCGGCGGTGAAGTCAGCGTAATCAGGATCGGCGAAATCATCGGATCCGTCAGTCAACAACGCCATGGTCTCGACGGGGAAAGTCAGGATGTAGTGGTTCCTTTCCTCGTTGAACCAATTCATGAAGTGCTTCTGGAGCCATGATAGCGTCTCCCATATGGGGGCGCTGCCGTCCGGGAAACGGAAATCGCCGAAAACGCCGCGGAAGTAAGGCTCGTCAAAGTAACTGATGTTCCAGAACACGGTCTGATAACCGCGGTTACCGGCGGGCATATTCATGGAGTGCACCACCTGCTGGAAATAGTTGTCGATGACCTTGACGAGGGTCCTCTTCTTGACGTTCATCTCGACGACATCCTCGAGATGGTTGATGTAATCGTCGCCATAGTCCTTGCGGATGAAGTAGTCGAGATACATCAGGAACTCAGGTGTAGCCACCGCACCCATGAACTGGGAAGAGATGGAATACACGAGGTTAATGAATTCTCCGCAGAAAGACTTGAGGTCAGTCGGAGCTATCGATACCCCACCGAGGTTCCTCAAACCATCGACGAGGAATGGATACATCGTTATGGCCACGCAATAAGGGTAGCCGGGAGTACCGCTCTCATCATGCTTGTAGAGCACATGGCTCTCAAGATCCTTGATGTACTGGTTGGCCATTCCGCGGCCGTACATCGACTTGATCTTGTCCCTCATGATGTAGCGATTCTGCTTGATGTTGTTTTCCTTGTAGAGCTCCTGGCCAAGCGTCACTATGTTCTTGCGGGTCACATTGGCGTTGGCGTCAAACTTAGATCCAGTGGCGGCGTTAGAGGCAGCGATATAGTCTTTGATGAAGTCCCTCTTCTTGCGGAGGTCGAGACCCGCATCGAATTTCTCGATGTAGGCCACAGCCACCTTCTTGTTGATAGACATGAGGCTCTCCTCCACCTGCCTGCGAATCTCACGGCTTGTGATCTTGTCGTAGATGTAGAGGTTCTCAGCGATAGAAACCACTACAGCCTCGGGGCACTCCTCACCTGCCGTTTTGTAAGCCTCGCGTATGCCACTCATCAATTTGACCTTGTCGTATTCCTCAAACGAACCGTTGGTCTTGCGTACAGTTACATCCATATATATATATTGTGTTGCTTGATTTCGGTTATCAGTCTAGGTTTAGGGGGTAAAGATGTTCGGACTGTCTAAGCCAGTCCGAACAACTTTCGACAAATATAATAGATAAATCGTCCCTTAGATTAAATAAAATGCTAAAGTTATCAACAGGCTCGTAACGTTGTTGTTAATTCGTTAACAGCCAATAATTTACAAGAAAATATACTTTAGCACGAACAGTATCGCCAGGACAATCATGAACCAGCTGACTTTCTTCTTCTTTCCGGTGCACAGATTCAGCACCACATAGAAGATCAAGCCGATGAGAATTCCATGGGAAATGGAATATGTCATGGGCATCAGGATCATGGTCAGATATGCGGGGATAGACTCCGAGAAATCCTCCAGAGGAATATCCTTGATAGGACTGAGCATGAACAGACCGACTATCACCAATGCGGGGCAAACGGCAGAGCCGGGAATGGCGGTGAAGATCGGAGCGAAGAACAAAGCCAGGACAAAGCAACCGGCGGTGGCGGCTGCCGTGAGACCACTGCGTCCTCCCTGCGCCACACCAGATGCGCTCTCGACATAAGTCGTGACAGTGCTGGTTCCGAGGGCGGCGCCAGCCATGGTTCCGATAGCGTCTGCCAGGAAGGCCTGGTTCAGGCGGACCGGTTTGCCTTTCTCATCCACCATGTCAGCCTTGGTGGTGACTCCCACGAGAGTACCGATCGTGTCGAACATATCCACGAACAGGAAAGTGAACACGACGACCAGCATGTCGAGACTCAGCACCTGGCTGAAGTCGAACTTGCAGAAAATGGGAGCGATGCTCGGAGGGGCCGAGATGAAGCCTGTGAGCTTGGTGATGCCCATGGGGATTCCGATCAGCGCCGTTGCGATAATACCGATCAGCAAAGCTCCGGGCACGTTGAGGATCACAAGGATGCCGGTGATGATCAGACCTATCACGGAAAGCAGGCCGGGGCCGCTGGTGAGAGTGCCGAGATCGACCAGGGTGGCAGGGCTGTCAACGACTATGCCACCGCCTTTGAGACCGATCAGGGCGATGAACAAGCCGATACCCGCTCCGATAGCCTTGCGCATCGACATCGGGAGGGCATTCACAATCGCTTCACGCACATTCGTCAGGGTGAGGATCACGAATATGAAACCTTCGATGAGGACCGCCGTGAGAGCGAACTGCCATGAATAACCCATGCCGAGGCACACTGAATAGCAGAAGAAGGCGTTGAGGCCCATTCCGGGAGCCAGGGCGAAAGGCAGCTTGGCATACAAGGCCATCACAAGCGTGCCGATGATAGAGGCGATCGCGGTGGTGGTGAACAAGGCGTTCTTGTCCATCCCGGTGTCGGCGAGAATGGAAGGGTTGACAGCCAAGATGTAAGACATGGCGAGGAAAGTGGTGATTCCGGCCATGATCTCCGTGGAGACCTTCATCTTGGAGACGTCGAACCCGAACAACTTGGTTAGCCAGGATTTCTTTTCAGGAGCCTGGACTGAAGCGTTGGTTTCAGCCATGTTATTAATAGTTAGAGTGTTGGTTCGTGATTATTAGAAAGCCCACCTGAGACCGGCGCAAGGGTTGACCATGAAGCCCTTGTTTCCGGCGAAGTTGCAGGAGATCTCGACCTCACCTCCGATGTCAAGGTGACCGTCGAACAGGCTGCCAAGATTCATCCACAACTGGGGCTCGGTCAAGAAGGTCCATTTGGTCTCCTCATTCAGCCCCCAGACGCAGTTGTTGCCCCATAGATCAGCGAATCCCTTGAAAGTCAAACCTTTGACACCGAAGAGATTAGCCATGCTCCAGACAGCGGTGAACTTGACGGGGATATCAGCCTCGCCGAAACCACGGAAAGTCTCATACATCGCATACAGCGTCAGCATATTGGAGAAATCCTGGGAATGGAGGAAATACTTGGCTCCAAAGCACCAGGTTCCTTGGCCCCAAGTGGTCCCGTCATACTCGAGATGGGCACTGAGATCCTTAAGGCTGCTCTCCTGCCAGAAGTTGAGACCACGCTCGATCTCGAAGTAACTTCCGTTGATCGCGCTACCGACTTCAGGCCTCTGATCCTTTGTCGTGTAGTAGTGGTCGATGAAGAAGAAGGTGTCTCCGAACTTGTCACCCTTGAACATCTCGAAGGTGGTCGTCACGTACTGACGATCCTTTCCGAAATCGTAGAACGTCTGGACATTGGTCTGGGCCTTTGCACCAAAAGACAAGGCCATGGCCGCTATTGCGGCCGCGATGATGGGTTTTGTTGACATAATTATAAAAGTTGGACAATAGTCTTGCGAAACTCTGTACAAATTTAGCCCGATAACCAGATAAAATCCATATCTTTGTTATACAATAATCCACAAAGTTTTCAACAATCATGTTTGAGGAACACTTAAAGTTTTACCAGGACTTCCCGACTCCGGGGATCAAGTTCGTGGACATCATTCCCTATCTCCAAGACAGAAAAGTATTCTCCGAGGTGATCACCGAGGTCGGACGCCTTGTCACAGCCCCGTCATTGGCATGCCCGGAGGCGAGGGCATTCCTCTTCGCCTCTCCCCTGCTCATCGCGGATTGCGGGGTGGAGAATATCATCCTTTTCCGCAAGAGGGGCAAGCTCCCGTATAGCGGGAATGACCTCCAGACTATCGAGATCATGAAGGAATATGGGGCTGACAAGCTCATCTACAGGAACTCTGACATCGCCGCGGGAAAAGCGGAGGACGGAGTGTTCCATGTCTCGATCGTGGATGACGTGCTGGCTACAGGAGGTACTGCAGAGGGCATTGCCAAGGCTTTGGAGGCCACCAAGTTGGTTATCGATGGAAAGGAATATGGGGTCAAGGTCAACGAGTTCATATTCATTGTCGAGCTGGACGGCCTCAACGCACGTGACCGGCTTTCAGAGATAGCCCCGGTATATTCCATAGCTAGAGTATAATCCGTCAATCACGGCGAGGGACCTTTATCCCCTAACCCGCCGCTTCGCGGCCCCTCCCGAGGGGCCCATCCCTCTTAACGTGTCGAGGGTGGGCAGTGGTTTCGGCTATGGTCTTTCGCCAGCAAATATCAAACAGTATGAATAAAAGAGCGACATTGATATTGGCGGCAACCATCTGTATGGCTGGTTGCGGCGTGGAGAGTCCTTCGGATTTGAGGTGTGAATATCAGGACGGGATTGTCTTGGTCGAGCCGGGATCCGCCCCGAGAATGAGTTGGATTAACCATATGGAGCAAAGCGCCTACGAAATCAAGGTGACCTCCGGGAAGGATGTCGTATGGGATTCAGGTAGAATTACTTCCGGGGATTCACATTTGGTATCTTACGCTGGTCCCGCCACTGAGCCGATGAAAGACTATGTCTGGAGAGTCCGGATATGGGACAGTAAAGGAAAGGCATCCGGTTGGAGCGAGCCGGCGAGATGGACCACAGGCCCCGTGAAAGACGGATGGGACGCCGAGTGGATCGGAGCCGCCTGGCAGGAGGATGTACGGGGGAACTGGTACACCCGCTATCCGTTGTTCAGAAAAGAATTCAATGTAGGAGCCGGACTTGAGAGCGCCAACTTGTTCATCAGCGGACTGGGTTATTTCGAGGCCAGGGTCAACGGCAGCAAGGTCGGCGACGACTTCTTTGCCCCCGGACTCTCGGACTACACAAGCCGGCCCTTCCTCGGCGAGAACCCCCGCATTCCTCTGGACCCGGCCGTGACCGCCTACAGGACACTTTATCTGGCCTACGACATCACCGGCATGCTTTCCAATGGGGATAACGCCATTGGAGTCACCCTAGGGAACGGATATTTCCACACCCGTCCGACAGCCCAATCCGCACAGTGCGAGCCTTATGGAGTCCCGAGGCTTATAGCCAGAATCGAACTGACCTACAAGGACGGCCATAAGGAGCATATCTCCACTGACACATCCTGGAAAGCCGCGGAATCTCCCTTCGTATTCGGGGACATATGGCAAGGAGAGGCTTATGACGCGAGGGAAGAGCAACCCGGATGGGACAAGCCTGGATTCGATGATTCCTCATGGACCGCAGCGGTGAGACGTACCGCCCCCGACGGCGCGCTTACCCCAAACAACGGACCAACGGACAAGGTCACAGAGATATTCCATCCCGTTTCCTTCGAGAAACTGGAGGACGGATCATATAAGGTGGATTTCGGCACAGTCATCTCAGGTTGGGTCCGTTTCAAAGGAATCTGCGGGGCGGCTGGCGACACATTGAAGGTCAGTCACTTGAGTGAGTATCAGAGTCCCCGCTGCGAATACATTTTCGCTGGTTCTGAACCGGTGGATTTCGCTCCCAGGTTCACTTGGTTCGTGTTCAGGGAGGCTGTTATCTCCGGAGTGAAGGATCTCACAGCGGATCAGCTAACCGCCGAGGCCATCAACACGAATGTCCCGGTGAATTCGACCTTCACGAGTTCCAACCCCCTGTTCGAGAAGATATTGACCATATTCCAGCGCTCTCAGATGGACAACATGCACAGTGCTGTCGCCTCGGATTGCCCTCACCGCGAGCGGCTTCCATACACCGGAGACGGTGAGATAGCCACGGCTGCGGTCATGGCGTCATTCGATGCCGCTTCCTTCTATAACAAATGGATAGGAGACGTCATCGGGAGCCAGAATCCCAAAACCGGCCACGTGCCCAACGGCGCCCCCTGGGAGCCCATGTGCGGTGGCGGTCCCGCCTGGGGTGCGGCCATCTGCGTGATGCCTTGGGAGTTCTACCTCAGGTACGGCGACAAATCCGTGCTGGAGAAAAGCTTTGAAGGCATGAAGGCCTACACGAGGTTCTTCGGGAACTGGACTCGCGGTGACGGCACCGTCTATGTCCAGAAGGCCGCTCTCGACGGGGCCGAGACAATGTGGTTCAGCCTTGGTGACTGGGTGCCGCCGTTCGGCCATCCTGACGCCTCCCTGGTCCACACCTTCTACTACTGGCTCTGCGCCCGCAACACCACCCTCGCGGCGAAAGTCCTTGGAAAGGATGCGGAGGCGAAGGAATATGCCGCCCTGTGTGAGTCGATCAAGGAAGTGTTCGACAAGGCCTATTACAACCCGGAGGAAAAGTCTTACGGAGATTTCGGAAGCAATGTTTTCGCCCTCTACATGGGAGTTCCCGAGGGCCACTATTCCGAAGTCTGCGCCACCCTCAGGAATGAGTTGAGTGTCAAATACAATGGCCATGCGAACACCGGCTTCATCGCCACACGGTTCCTGTTCGAGACCCTGGCCATGAACGGGATGGCAGACATCGCTTACACGATCATGAACCAGCGGGATTATCCCAGCTTCGGATGGTGGATAGAGCAAGGAGCGACCACGACATGGGAGGAATGGAACGGCAACGGTTCGAGGAACCATCCGATGTTCGGAGGCGGATTGACCTGGTTCTCAAAAGATTTGGCAGGAATGGACACAGATCCGGAAGCTCCTGGTTTCAAGCACATTATCGTCCGCCCGATCCCTGTCAAAGATCTGCCGGAAGTAAGGTATTCAACTCAGACGCCTTATGGCACCGCCGAGTCTCATGTCAGCCATGATGGCCAAACAGTCAAGGTCGAGGTGACCGTGCCTTTCGGCTCCACTGCGACTGTATTCGTTCCAAAGAGCGTGGAAACAGCTATGGCCAATCCATTGTCAGATGATAGCTACACCATCCACGAGGTCGGTCCAGGCCATCACGCTTTCTAGGAAGGCGTTATTCACAAATAGCTGATTGCTAGTTAATTACAAAAAGACGCATGGTAAAATTTACCATGCGTCTTTTTATAAATCATTATCAATCAACCAGTCCCGAAAAACGCCCTGAAATACTACCAAATGACGTTAACGCCGGCGACGAAGTTAGGCGAGCCGGACGTGGAACGGAGGAAGGTTGTACCGGAAGTGCCTATGAGGTTGTCGGTACCGGCGAAGATATTCACGAAACCGAGCCGGGCATTGGCGAAAGCGCCCATGCTCACACCCAAAGTGCCGACTCCAACGCTCCCTATCAGCTCAACATGCTTCATCGGTAAATAACTGACACTTCCTCGCACATCCCAGAAAGGGCACACATCGTCGTAACGGAAAGTCGCTATACCTCCGAAAGAAATATCGGACAAATAAAGGTATTTAGCTCCCAAACGAACGGTGAGAGGAAGAAGGCCGAGTGTCTGGTATTCATCCTCCATGATGAAGTTAGCGGCATCGCCAAGCAACTCACCCATGTCAGTGAATTCCCTCTCCAGGGCATCGCCACGCTGATGCTTCTGATAAGTGGCCGTATAGGTCTTGGTTGATGAAGGCGAGTGGCCATAGAAATTATGGAACCAGAACACGCAGCCTATGTCAGATATGGAGGCCGACAACTGCCAAGAGCTGTCGTCAAAGAGGACGCCCATATCGGCACCCACACCATATCCGTTCATGATCCCTCTCGGTTTACCTATCCTGGTCCTATGAAAATCAATGAGTGCCACATCCGGGTCATAGTATGCTGGCATTGAGGCGATCTTGTACCCATCATACGCCGATGCGATCACGCCCGTGGAGTTCACGGTCCAGCTGTCTCCGGTGTGATTGATAGTCATTCGGTCCATGTCGATATAAGAGTTGACAAAACCGATAACTCCTTTGAACCTCATGCCCAAAGTCAACTTGCGGGTTGTTTTCCAGGAGGAGGTTATACCTATCTCGAAAAACGTGGTGGAATGGACTTTAAGCCCTGACAGATCGTAAGTTCCGTCAGTCGACGCACCATCTTTGAGGAACCTCGCCAAGTCATAAGGAAACTTTCCGCTGGCATAACTCCGCATATTGACATCGACAATATTGTACAATCCTCCAGCCTCGAAACCCACAGCCGCCAGATTTGTGTACGACTCTAGGTTCATCTTGTTAATGCCACTCTTGAAGTTGTTGAGGAAGTCGGCTGAGGCCACTGACTCGTTCATGAAGGTCACCCTATCCTTCCCGTTTTTATAGAAAATGTCATTCAGGGCGAAATCGCCTTTGTAGGCCCCTGAAGTCAAACCAGCGAAAGGTAATCCAACAAAACTGTATTCAGGATGAAAGGCAGGGTTTAACCTGTAGGAATATGTGTAATCGTCCGAGAAATAGGCTGTTTGCAGGGTTTGAGCCCCGAGAGAAACGGAAAACAGAACACCCAGCAAAGGGAAAATTACCTTTTTCATATACAAACACTTGCGATTCAATTCTCAAATATACAATAAAATCCGTAAAATGTTAATGTTCTTTTGTTACCTTTGATACGCACACACAATCCACATATGAGAATAACAGCATCAATATCAGGCTTCATGGTTGCTTTGATAACCACGATGTCGCTTCCAATGACACAGAGCTGCTCGGAAGAGCGAAACATCAAGGACGGCATAGTCCTCGAAACAGGATCTTTCAAACTGACTGTAGGTAAAGACGCCTTGGTCAGGTCTCTTGTCATCAAGAGTACCAATGAGGAAATGGTTCTGAAAGGAGCTGAAGTGCCATTATTCTCGGTCACTCAAGAAAGGCCATTCAACAATGAGATCAAACTCCAGCATCCTAACACCAGGACGACTTACGACGCGAACTCGCTTTCCTGGGACGGAGAGAAACTGACCGTCGGATTCGACACCGCCCCTTACGATGCCGTGGTCAAAGTTGACAAGGGGGCAGGCTATCTTAGGTTCACTCTGGAGGATTTCATCTGTAAAACACCCGGATATGAGGATCTTGTGATGGATGCGCCTCCCGTGGCCGAGTTCCGTATTCTTCAACTTCCCGTGAAAGAGCGCGAGAACTTCGGAGAATGGTTGAACTGTATGTGGGATGATGCCTCAGCGGTGTGTGTGGCGGGATGCGACCCCTGGTCACAAATCTGGCACGAGGTGCGTCCCGGTGGCAAGATTCTCACCGCCGACCTTTTCTCCGGCAAGAGACTCCGCGGTGGTTCCGCCGCCATCATCGCAGCTGACGGCAAAGAGCCTTTCCTGGATGCCATGGATGGCTTTGAAGTTGACCTCGGTCTCCCCCGAGGTGTCCAGAGCCGGCGTTCACCGATGCTCAACCGATCCATTTTCTGGACCAGTGAGGCAGTTCCTTCGAATATCGACCGTCTTATAGCCATCGCAAAGGAAGCAGGTCTCAAGATGATGCTGTTCTACTACCCTTGCTTTGTCAAATCCAAGGGGTACAAACTCCTCGGGGACTATGATCTTAGAGATGAATATCCGGGAGGCTATGACGACATCAAGAAGATGATTGACAAGGTGAAGGCAGCGGGCATCACACCCGGATTCCACACCCTCCAGACCCACATCGGAGTGGAAAGCCGTTATGTCACACCATCGATTGACCCCCGCCTCAACCGCAAGCGCCTCTTCACCCTCAAGGAAGCGATCCCATCATCCGGCGAAGTCTCGGAAATAATTGTGGAAGAGAATCCTGTCGACTCTCCAACGCGCGACCGCGTGAGGATCCTCACTTTCGGAGGAGAAGGGTTCTCTTATGAGAACTACACCACAGAACCTCCATTCAAGTTCACAGGTGTGAAACGAGGAACTTTCAACACGAATTTGGTTCCTCACCCCAAAGGTGAGATAGGCGGTATACTCGACATTAGCGAGTTCGGAGCCACCTCGATTTATCTCAGTCAGGACAACGATCTACAGGACGAGATCGCCGAAAAGATCGCCCGCATTTACGACTGTGGTTTCGAATTCCTATATCTGGATGGATCTGAAGGAGTCAATACCCCTTTCGGGATCAACGTCTCTCTAGCGCAACTCAGGGTAGCGTCCAAACTCGCCAAAATGCCCATATTCACGGAAGGAGCGGCGAAATCCCATTTCGGCTGGCATCTTCAGGCTGGGGCTAATGCTTTCGATGTATTCCCTCCCGAGATATTCAAGGAAAAGATTCTCGAATTCCCCTACGCCGAAGCCCCCAAGATGGCCAAGAACATGACCCGCATCGACTTCGGATGGTGGAACATAAGACCGGAAACCACCCCGGAGATGTGGGACTTCGCGGATAGCAAGGCCGCAGAATGGCATTGCCCTGTCACCATCCAGTTCTCAATAAAGGCCCTCGAGTCCAACCCCCATGCTGATGAGCTGCTTGCGGTACTGAAAAAATGGGAGGAATACAGGGAGAAGGAAAACTAAAAGAAAAGGCCTCGGATGTGCTCCGAGGCCTTTTCTTCCGTGCGCGGGATGAGAGTCGAACTCACACGTCGCAATTGACACTAGCTCCTGAAACTAGCGCGTCTACCATTTCGCCACCCGCGCCTTAAATGGATTGCAAAGATACGAATTGTAATCGAAATCACAAATATTTTTGGCGCGAGGCTTGTGACTCTATTTCAGGTACTTCTTGAACGTGTTGGTGATCAACGATTTCTTTGATGGGCAGACGTAAATGAGTTCATCCTTAAATGCCTCGGCACTAGTGACTGAAGGTTTCAACGAAGCGAAAATCTGTGCCCTGGTCACACCTCCATCCTCAAGAGTGGACAGTATTTCCGGCTGGAACCAGTTGGAACGGCCATGCTGTGGATTGACTCCGTATCTCTCCTTATAAAGCATATTCTCAAGATGATATGCCCACATTTCGGCCACCTCACAGTAGCCGGCGTTCTCGCCGTTTCCGGTCCCATAGCATTCCCCGGTCGTGATGTACGAGGAGAGGATATACGTCGCGAAAATGTTCCAATAAGCGCTACGGACGCTGGTGAAGTGGGAAGCGTGCGCCAGCTCGTGGGTGGCGGTGCTGTACAACTCCTCATAATTGCCGTTCTTGTCTTTCGAGCCTATGGTGATGTCCGGGGAGAACATCTGGACCACTATCTTATAGGCTTCAAGATAATTACTGACAAGCTTGCTGTCGAGTATGGCTCCGTGGTGCATCATCAAGGCGCTGGATGATTTGAGATTATTCAATATCCAGAAGCGGAGGTTTCTGGGAGGAGCCGCCACATCAGAGGACGAGCATTTCTGATAGTAATCATATGCGGCGTTATTCACGACACATCTCCGGAAAAGCGCCTTGTCGGATTTGCTGTCGATTGCCACGTCGATCCCGTCGGGATCGTCCTTCCCCAGGGTCGATACAGAAGCGGGGACAAGAACCAGGTTCATTCCAATCGTGAAACCGAGCTTGTTTTGAAAACAGATGCTGTACTTGGGCTTGGCCGAGAACTTGGCTGGAAAGGAGTAGTTTCCTTGAGCGTCAGTGTAAGTTGTGGAGACCTTGACGAAAACGTTCGCTACCATCTTGACTCCGGACACACCGACGGTTTTCTTGAGCTTGTCATCCTTAATGGTGATTATTCCCGATGGTTTTGTCTTGGTTTTCGCCCTGGTCTGAGCCTCGAGCATGTCACCGTTACCCGTGGACCTGAAGGAGTATTCCTCGACGGCATCCCAGTCCACGTCTTCAAGTCCCCTTGTATCAGCACCTTCCTCAGGGATATAGCATTCCTCGAGGATCTCTTTCACTATCCCGTCCGGGAAAGGGAAACCGGAAGGGACAACAGCATACTGCCATGTCATCTGATCCTCCGGAATCGAGGGATCATGATAGTAATCCCCATCCACAAGGATCTCCCTGTCGAGGGGATGGTCAAACAACTCGGCCCCGAGGTTTTGCAGCGAGACATACTCTTCAACGGATTTAGGCAGGAACCTGACATAGAGAGTGGTCGCGGGAACGTCAGCCTCGGACCTTGTGGGATAGATTCTCGAGAGGGCTTTGGCCATATTCGCCCGGGAATACGGATTGTCCAGTTTCCGTCCGAGCTCCATGGCCCCGTGAGATATAACCTCAACCTTTCCTCCTGTGCTTTCGGGAGCCTCCGGAATTGGAGTTCCCGTTTCTTTGTCACACGACGCCAGCACCAGCGCAGGCAACAACAGTCTAAAGAACCATTTCATAATTTAAAAGTTTAGTTACGGAGGCAAAGGTACGGGAGGTTATCCGTTGGATGAATTATTCAACGGATAAAACAAAAAAACGCCGCTAGGCGGCGTTAAAATGCGTTTTTTTCTATGACTGGAAAGAGGAAAAAGCGGGAAAACTAGAAATAGACGACAGTATTTCCCTCAATCGCTGACATGAGTGAATTGGCCAGACGGCTGACACCGAACCTGAACAGGCTCTTATCCAGCCACTCGGCACCAAGGAGGGTCTTCACTATTGAATAATACACCACAGCGTCTTTCGCGGTGGATATGCCTCCAGCAGCCTTGAAGCCGACTTTGCGCCCTGTCTTGGTATAGAAAGCCTTGATGCACTCGCACATGACGAATGCGGCCATAGGGGTGGCGTTGACGCTGACCTTACCGGTAGAGGTCTTGATGAAGTCCGCACCTTCCTCCATGGCGAGGAAAGATGCTTCAGCGATCCTCTCAGGCGTGACTAGAAGTCCGGTCTCAAGGATAACCTTCAAGACCACATCCCTGCCCAACTTGGCTGCCGCAGCGTCGATAGCCTGTCTCATGGCTTTGATCTCCGCCCTGGCCTGATCATATTCACCGGCCATGAAGGAATTGAGAGCCAAGACTATATCTATCTCATCCGCTCCAGCTTCAACTGCCATCTCGCATTCCTTGACCTTGACCTCGAGGAAACTCTGGGAGGTAGGGAAACACCCTGAGACAGCTGTCACATGGACACTGTTATCAGACAGGTTCTCCTTGACGACAGAGGCAAGATTCGAGAAGACGCAGACAGAAGCCGGAAGAGGATATCCGGGATAATCCTCCTTGAATGAATTCACCTTTCCGACAAGCTTGGCTACTGAAGCCGCTGTATCCTCGGTACGCAAGGTGGTGAGGTCCATGATGGACATGCATTGTCTCAAAATCTCAGGAGTGGTCACATTGTCGATATTGGCGGCGATAGCGTCAAGCCTTTTGCCGATGGCCTCCTCATCAGGAGAGTAGCCATATTTCTTTAATAACGAATCCATTATATCATTAATTTAAATTACTGATTCTCAGCCTCTGATCTGGACCTTCAGTCCAGCGTCCACAAGAGGTTTCGTCAAAGACTCCATCTCTTCCACCGTGAATTTCTCCAAGCCGGCCGCCGGAGCCTCCCTGTCCAAAGTGTACACCATGACCTCCCGCGGCCTCAATTCCTTGACTATATCCATCCACCCCTGAAGAACCTCCGGGGAAGATGAGTCAAAACCGCTTGAGCGAAGGAACATGGTTTGCATGACAAAATTTCCCTCGAACTTTCTCATAGATTCAACCACATCCGCCACATGATACTCCCCTTGAGGCTGGTTGATCCTCGCTACGAGCTCATCTGTGGGGGCGTCCAGTTTCAAAATGGGATTGTCCACCTTTCTGAGCGCCTCGAAAACTCCTGGAATACCGATCCTCGTGGCATTCGTCAACACAGAGATTACCGCTTTAGGGAAATACTTGTCCCTCAACCCGATAGTGACGTCAATAATCTCCGGGAACGCAGGATTCAAAGTAGGCTCCCCGTCTCCAGAGAAAGTGATTGAATCTATGGCGATACCTTTAGCGGCACAATCTTCCAATTTGGCGGTCAACGCCTTCCTGAGCCTTGCCGCACTCGGGATCTTTTTGTCATTCCTCCCGTCCTTGTTCCATCCGCACTCACAATACACGCAATCGAAATTGCAAAGTTTCCCTTTCTCCGGGAGAAGATTGATCCCTAGGGATGAGCCTAATCTCCTGGAATGGATGGGACCAAAGACTATCTCCTCTCGCATCATAAGCCTATACCAATCTGTATGAGCAACTTCCAGCCGTAAGACGGCCATCAGCGCCGAGGTTGTCAATAAACACCAGCCCGGGACACTTGCCGACCTCTATCGTACCCAGTGTTTTCTCTTTTCCCAGGAACTCCGCCCCATTCACGCATGCCCAGGTCAGAAGCTCTCCCAAGGACAAATCCTCCGACGTACCCTGGAGGCAATAAAGTTCCCTGACGATGTCCAAATCGTCGTTACTTGAGAGGGAATCAGTGCCGACAGTGATCTTCAGGCCATTGCGGCGCATCAGGTCAACAGGAGGCAATGCGTTATGAATAAACAAATTAGAGCAAGGGCAAAGGGCAACGAACGGATGTCTCATCACCGCTTTCACAGCGTCAATCCCCTCTTGGTCCATACAGACTTCATGGACGAGCAGGATATGCTCGTCAAAGGGGACGGGATGAGCTTTCTTGAGCATGTCTATGAAATACAGGAGTGAGGACTTACCTGTCACCGGAGGGACACTCATCCCGGCTGACTTACGGTTGTCCCACATGGCTCCCCTTCCGTACTTGATCATATCCTCCTCCTCTTCAGTCTCCTCGGAATGGTAGGACAGATAGCCGGATCTCAATCCTTCAGCAGAGACAGCGGTGAGCAGATCCGGGCTCATGGTATAACACGCATGAGGAGTCGGAGCGGCGTCCAAGCCCATCTTGTCGGCTTTCTCCTTCAACTTCATCACTCCTTCCATCACCGATTCGCAATCCTCCGGTTCTGTCCCGAATACCTCCAGGAAAGTCCTGGTGTACATCGGAGACTCCCTCTTGATCTCGAACGAATCGTCGCAATTGCTGATGTCAGCCATGGCGGAAACCCCTCTCTCCCACATGACATCCATCCAATGGCGGATGTCAGCTATCTTCCCGGAAAGAGGCTTGGTGTCGCGAAGGGCGTTTATCTGGTCGATGAATCCGGCCATCCCCGTTCCCTTGCGGAAAAGCTTCCACATGTATGACAGTTCGACGTGGCAGTGGGTGTTGACGAAGCCGGGGACAATAGCCCCCTCAAGGAATATCTCCTCCTTGGAAGGATCCTCGCATACTCCTACAGCGATCACCTCTCCCTCAGAAGAATACTCCACATAACCGTTCCGAATCGGATCCGGACGGTCAAGAGTGTAGAGATATTCAGCCGCTAGTTTCGCCATGGGATAGGTTTCTCCTCAACCTCGGGAGCTTTCGGGGCCGCCTTGGATGTATCCTTGATTATCAGCTCCGGACCATGGAACACCGTGTCTTCCACAACCGGTACCGGGAAATAAACTCCCTTGCTGTTTTTACGTATGTCAATCCTGTCTGTCATGGAATTGACATAGAAAAGATCCCCGTAATAAGACAAATCGTCCCGCTTAAAAGCCCGCATGGCCCTGGCTATGGAGTCGGCCCGATGGCGGATCTTATCTTTCTGGCGGAGATCCCGCTGGATCGCGGCGAACTCATTCTCCAAGCCTTTCGCCACCCTTCCAAGCATCTCGGCGTAACGTTTGGGATCTGAAAGGTAGAAGTCCACACTTGCCCTGTAATCATCGAGATTGTAGCCGTACTTCTCGAAGATCGGGGCATAAAACCATGTGGTGTCTGCCATCGTTCTCTTGTCGGAGTTCATATCCAGCCACTGATCCGCCAGGAACATTTCCCGGTAGATCTTCTCCATTTGGCGTTTAGGGATCACTTTAGGGCCTTTAGAGCATGAGATGAGAGTCACGACCAAGGCCGTGACCACAAATAACACCAAGAGACCCTTCCTGAACATACTATCTCAAGCTCGCTCCATATTCCCCGGTGAAAGTGGAAAGGAGCTTATCCATTATCCTCTCCACGTCAGCGTCGGTCAATGTCTTCTCCAAATCCTGAAGAACGAAGCCGAGAGCGTACTGCTTCTTGCCGGCAGGGATCTTATCTCCCCTGTAGACATCGAACAACGTGACGCTCTTGAGGAGCTTCTTGGCAGCCTTGAAAGAGCTGCGGTATAGATCAGCGAAACTCACGCTCTCGTCAAGCAAAAGGGCGAGATCCCTGCGTACCTCAGGGAACTTGGGCAGTTCCTTGAAAGCGACCTTATCCCTCTTGACAAGCTTGAAGAGCGTGTTCCAGTTGATCTCCGCGGCGAAAGCGGGCTGCTTGACATCGAACTTCCTGGCCAAAGCGGGAAGGACAGTACCGACTACGGCAAGCGGGAGATGTGTGCCGGGAAGGGCATAGCAAACACCCTCACTGAATATGTCAGCGGGAGCCGGAGTGGCTTCCATCTGATAAAGATCCGCCCCGAAACGCCTGAGGAGAAGGTCGACATAGCCTTTGAGCTCGAAGAAACTGCTCTTTCCAGGCTGGACATTCCATGACTTCTCAGAAGAACCGGTTATGAACATGGAGAAGGCTTGATGCTCCTCATAAGAAGCGAGAGTCTTTCCATCTCCCTGAGGATCGCGGCTGTACACAGAACCATACTCGAAAAGCCTCATGGAGGAGATCTGGCGGTTGATGTTGTAAGCCATAACCTCCAAACCGTTGAATATGAGAGTCTGCCTCATCACGTTGAGGTCTGAGCTCAAGGGATTCACGATGGAGGCGCACCTCTCCTCGGGGAAAGTCGTCAGTCCCTTGTAATAAGCGGACTTCGTTAGAGAGTTGTTCATCATCTCGACGAAACCGTTCGCCGCGAGGAAGTTGGAGATACCGTTGCGGATGGCCTCCGGCTCGGGAGAAGGAGTCGCGTTGACTGACATCTTCATGTGCTTAGGAAGATCGATGTTATTGTATCCATAGACCCTAAGAATCTCCTCAACCACATCACATTCCCTCTCAACGTCTACCATATAGGAAGGAGCGGCCACTTTGGCTCCTCCCGGCCTCTTCTCAAGGAAATCATAGGCCAGACAGGAGAGAATCTTCTCTATCGTCTCATGACCAATCTTCTTGCCGATAAACCTCTCGATACGGTCATAATCCAGGTCAATGACCTTCTTCCCTATCTTATTGGGGTAGAATTCCTCCATTCCTCCAACAATCTCTCCTCCAGCCAGTTCCTTTATGAGGAGGGCGGCGCGCTTGCAAGCGTACTCTGTGATTCCGGGATCGCAACCTCTCTCGAAACGGAAAGACGCGTCTGTCTGGAGGGTATGCCTCTTGGAAGTCTTGCGGATGGAGCCGGGATCGAAGTAAGCGCTCTCAATGAACACACTGGTGGTGGAATCAGTCACACCCGAGTCAATCCCACCGAAAACGCCGGCGATACACATCGGCCCGTTCGCGTCAGCGATGACGATATCCTCAGCGGACAGCTTGCGCTCCATCTCGTCCAGGGTGACAATCTTCTCACCTTCCTGAGCCCTTCTCACAATCACCTTCCCGCCGGAAATCTTGTCAGCGTCAAAGGTGTGGAGAGGCTGCCCGAGCTCCCAGAGTATGAAATTGGACACGTCGACAACATTGTCGATGGGACGCAGGCCTATGGCCAGGAGCCTCTTGCGGAGCCACTCGGGAGAAGGACCGACCTTGACACCCTTAAGGGTGATGCCGCAGTAACGGGGAGCGGCTGAAGGATCCTGCACGTCAATCGGAATAGCTGTTCCCTCACCATCCTTCCATCCTTCGATCGAAGGATACTTGAAAGAGCTAGGAATATCGTTAAGCTTCATCCAGGCGTACAGGTCGCGGGCCACGCCGATATGAGAAGAGGCATCCACCCTGTTGGCGGTGATCTCATATTCAATGACAGCCTCGGTCTTCAGATGGAGATAGTCCTTGGCCGGTGTGCCGACAACGGCATCCTCCGGGAGAACCATGATACCGGCATGATCCTCTCCGATCCCAAGCTCATCCTCGGCGCAAATCATTCCGAAGGACTCGACACCGCGGATCTTCGATTTCTTGATCTTGAAATCACCGGGCAAAACTGTCCCGATACGGGCGAAGAGGACCTTCTGTCCCGCGGCCACGTTAGGGGCGCCACAGACCACGGTCACAGGCTCCGGGGAACCATCATTCACCTTCGTGACATGGAGATGGTCGGAATCCGGATGCGGCACGCATTCAAGAACCTCAGCCACGACAACCCCGGCGAGACCACCAGGGATTTCTTCCTGTTCCTCCACGGAATCGACCTCAATACCGATGTCCGTCATCGCGTCAGCGATGCGGGCCGGTGTCAAGTCAAATTCGAGATAATCTTTCAGCCAATTGTAAGAGAGCTTCATAATTATTTATTTATCAATATCTTCCTTTGAAAATAGCGAGTTAACGAACTCTTTCTTGTCAAACACTTTGAGGTCATCGACGCCTTCACCTATCCCGATAAACTTCACGGGGACCTTCAGCTGGTCGACTATCCCGATCACAACTCCGCCTTTCGCTGTACCATCCAACTTGGTGACTGCCAGCGAGGTGATGTCCGTGGCCCTGGAGAATTCCTTGGCCTGCTGGAAGGCGTTCTGTCCCGTCGAGGCGTCAAGCACAAGCATCACCTCATGAGGAGCGTCCGGGATCACCTTTCTCATGACATTACGGATCTTCGTGAGCTCATTCATGAGATCCACCCTGTTATGCAACCTTCCCGCGGTGTCAATCAAGACAACATCCGCATCCTTGGCGACAGCCGACTTAACCGTGTCAAACGCCACTGAAGCCGGGTCTGCTCCCATACCTTGCTTAACGATGTCCACTCCGGCACGTTCAGCCCAGATAACCAACTGGTCCACGGCTGCGGCGCGGAAAGTGTCAGCAGCACCGACAATGACCTTCTTGCCCATGGCTTTATACCTGGAGGCGAGCTTGCCGATAGTGGTGGTTTTCCCCACTCCATTAACCCCGACAATCATGACGACCAACGGCTTTTTGCCAAGATCGAACGGCTCAGAAGGAGCTGTCTCACCTTCGACTTCCAAGAGCTTTCCAATCTCATCACGGAGCAGGTCAACAAGCTCATCCATGGACATATACTTGTCCCTTCCCACTCTCTCCTCAAGACTGTCAACGATCTTCAAGGTCGTGTCAACACCCATGTCGGAAGCCACGAGAGCCTCCTCGATGGCATCCAGCACGTCATCGTCCACCTTGGATTTCCCCACCACAGCCCTGGAGAGCCTTTGGAAGAACCCTTCTTTAGTCTTTTGAACTCCTTTGTCGAACAGTCCCATGACACACAAAATGTAAACTTACAAATATACATAAAAACAGGGTAAATAAAAAGAGCGGACGTCTGATAACGCCCGCTCCGAATATCTTTTCCGCGACGATTATTTCTTGCCGAAGAATTCCTTGGTCTTCTCAGCTTCAACAAGCTGCTCAGTGAAGAAATAAGCGCCCGTCTTGGGAGACTTGTCCATACGGATGCACTTCACCATGCTCTTCGCGCCAGCCTTGGCGGCGAATGTAGCGACTGCTTTCTTTGCCATAACTTAATCTACTTATTTGATTTCGCGGTGGACAGTGACCCTGTGGAGGTAAGGATTGTATTTCTTGCGCTCCAGACGGTCGGGAGTGTTCTTCTTGTTCTTAGTGGTGACGTACCTGGAAATCCCGGGGACCCCGCTCGCCTTCTGCTCAGTGCACTCGAGTATGACCTGCACCCTTGCGTCTTTAGTTTTCTTTGCCATAGTTCAACGATTTTTTAGACAAGGCCGACATATCCTTTTTCCTGAGCCTCCTTGAGGGCGGCGTCAAGGCCCTTCTTCTCGATGGTCCTCATGCCCTTGGTGGAAACTTTGAGAGTAACGAACCTCTGCTCCTCCTCTGACCAGAATTTCTTGGTCTTGAGGTTGAGGGAGAAGTCACGCTTAGTGTGAAGTCTCGAATGAGCGACGTTGCAGCCGATCATCCTCTTCCGTCCAGTTATTTGACAAACTTTTGCCATGATATCTTACTTTTTTATTGATTCAAAATAATTTGGGGTCGCAAATTTCGGTTAAAAAATTCAGAATCGCAAATACTTAGCTTCTTTTCCTAAACAATTTTGAAAAATCTGCGCCACCTGATACTGTTGGGGAACTTCCTGCCGCTGTCCGTAGACAGCCAGACGATGGATGGCTTCCCGACGACATGGTCCTCAGGGACAAATCCCCAATACCGGGAGTCGAGAGAGTTGTGCCTGTTGTCCCCCATCATGAAATAATAGTCCTGCCCGAAAGTGTAGCTTGACACTCTCTCGCCGTCGATGAAAATGCTCCCGTCGTCAGAGACCTTCAAATCATGTCCCTCATAAGAGGTGATTATCCTCTCATAAAGAGGGAGATTTGAGACGCTCAACGCCACAGTGGCTCCCTTCGCGGGAATCCATAACGGACCGAAATTGTCCCTTGTCCACTTCGAGTCTTCCGTGAAAGGGAAGATGCTGAGATAGGAGTCCGGGAAATCCGGCGGGAAAACATCCAAGTTCGGCTCCACGCTCTCCACGGCGGAATAACCTTTAATCTCCTCAAGCATGGAGGCGGTCAACGGCATCGCCGGGTAACCAGGAAGATTTGGATCATACAACAGCTCAGAGGTATTGAGACCGAGTTTCTCGACAGTCCTGGTGTTGATCTTCTGGCCGTTCGTCACGACCTTGTAAGTCAATTGGACTCCGGGATAAACCTCTTGCTTCTCCCCATCTATCCAGACAAGGCCGTCACGCACTGAGAGAGTGTCGCCGGCGACAGCCACGCACCTCTTGACATAGTGGTCTTCCTTGTCCATAGGACGGACTTTGACGGGTCCCCCATTAGCTATAGTGTATTCTCTTCCGGCATTGCGGACCCAAGCGTAGTAGTCTTCCGACGGGAAACGGGTCAAAACCGTGTCCCCATGAGGGAAGTTAAACACCACATAATCCCCTCTCTTGACATGGCCGAAGCCTTTCAGGCGGCGATATTTGTTCTGGATAAGGGTCGAATAAGACTCTTTACCGAATATCACATTGTGAGTGAAAGGGACGGTGAGCGGTGTCTGCGGCACTTTGGGACCGTACGCGAGCTTGCTGACGAAAAGATGATCCCCCGTGTAAAGGGAGCTTTCCATCGACGATGAAGGAATCTTGAAAGCTTGGAAAAAGAAAATGTTGATGAATGTGACGACAACCGTGGCGAAAATGATGGCGTCAAGCCAATCGAGCCACACATTGCGCTTCTCGCCTTCCTTATAATCCTTCTTCCAGAACAACCATTTCACTTTCTTGGTGATATGGAGGTCAAAGATGATTATAAGGCCGAGGATCCACCACCAGTTTCCAAGCCACGCCACCCACAACGTGTAAAGTATGGCCCAGAAACCCATCCTGAACCATTTGTTGTGGTATAAGGCTTTCAAGCTCACTTCGGACTATCGGAACTATTTGACGGAATTGACGATGGCCTCAAACGCCTGGGGATTATTCATGGCGAGGTCAGCGAGAACTTTGCGGTTGAGACCGACGTTCTGCTTAGCGAGCTTGCCCATGAACTGGGAATAAGTGATCCCATACTGACGCGCGGCGGCATTGATCCTCTGGATCCAGAGGGCGCGGAAGTCGCGCTTCTTGGCCTTGCGGTCACGATAGGCGTAAGTCAAACCTTTCTCATAAGTGTTCTTAGCTACGGTCCAGACATTCTTTCTGGAGAGGAAATTTCCGCGGGTTCTCTTGAGAATCTTCTTGCGGCGAGCCCTAGAGGCTACTGAATTGACTGATCTTGGCATAATCTGATCTTTTTCTGGAGACAGCGACCGCCGATGAGCGGTACTTTTCGGCTGCGTTCCAAGTTAAACATTGATAAACTACATGGCCAACATTTCCTTCACCCTCTTGAGGTCGTCTTTCTCGACGAGTGCGAAGTGATCAAGATTTCTCTTGCGTTTCTTGGTCTTCTTGGTGAGGATGTGGCTGTGGTAAGCGTGCTTCCTCTTGATTTTTCCCGACCCGGTAAGCGTGAAACGCTTTTTGGCACCGGAATTGGTCTTAAGTTTTGCCATTGTTTTGTTGTTTTTAATAATAAATATAATCTACCGCAACACTGCGGACTATTTTTTCTTAACGGGGGCAATCATGATGTGCATGCGCTTGCCCTCGAGAGTTGGCATATTCTCGGCACGGCCGAACTCTTCCAGTTCCACTGCGAAACGGAGGAGTTGCTTTTCGCCTTGATCCTTGAACATGATCGAACGGCCGCGGAAGAAGATGGTGGCCTTCACCTTGGAACCCTCCTGGAGGAACTCCTGGGCGTGCTTCAGTTTGAACTGGAAGTCATGCTCGTCGGTGTTGGGGCCGAACCTTATCTCCTTCATCACAACCTTTGCGGAGTTTGATTTCATCTCCTTGGCCTTCTTGCGCTGCTGATAAAGATATTTCTGGTAGTCCAGAATCTTGCATACAGGCGGATCGGCCTTATCGCTGATGAGGACCAGATCGAGCTCCAGCTCGTCTGCTAACGCAAGGGCTTTTGCAAGAGGATAGATTCCCTGCTCGGGAATGTTCTCTCCCACAAGGCGCACCTGCGGGGCGGTTATCTGCTCGTTGATGGGTGCCTCGTTCTCGTCGCGCTTCTGCTGGAGGCGCGGATCGGGCTTGCGAGCTTTTTTGAAGCCTGAAGGCTTCGGTCTGTAAGGTCCTGGCATCTAGGATAATTCTTCAGCTACTGCTGATTTAACATATTTAACAAAATCTTCCGCACTCATAGTGCCCACGTTCACACCTTCCCTGCGAACAGAGACGGTGCCGTCGGCTTCTTCCTTTTCCCCGACAACCACAAGCAGAGGCACTCTGAACTGGGCTATATCCCTGATTCTCTTGCCGAGCGTCTCGTTGCGGGCGTCAATGGAAGCGCGAATTTCGGAATTATTTAGCAAATCACAAACTTTTTTTGCATAATTTTCAAATTTCTCGCTGATTGGCAGCACTTTAACCTGCTCGGGAGCGAGCCAGACAGGCAGATGTCCGGCGGTATGCTCAAGCAAAACCGCGGTGAAACGCTCGATGCTTCCGAAGGGAGCACGATGGATCATGATGGGGCGTTTCTTGCTGCCGTCGGCATCGAT
>JAFYYM010000114.1 GCA_017557535.1 Bacteroidales bacterium
AAGCGCGAAGCCGTCTCCAAGATGAGACTTCGCTTGAGGGTCGTTGAAGACTACGACGTCGATAGGCGGGAGGTGTAAAGCCAGCGATGGCAAAGCCGACCCGTACTAATAGCCCGATATCTTTCTCTGGGACCGGTTTGTAATCTCTCAAGTAATATACCGCGGTGGTTAAAGCGATGAGGTCCCACCTCTTCCCATCCCGAACAGAGCCGTTAAGCTCATCCGCGCCGATGGTACTGGCCCACCAGCTGGGAGAGTAGGTCGCCGCCGTCTTTCGGAGCCCCCCTCAGGAGTGAAATCCTGAGGGGGGCTCTCTCATTGGGTCGGTGTCTGTTTTCACCCCCGTCGCTCCGCAGGGGACCGGGTGGCGTGATTATTTAATTCTGTAGGGCTGGTCGTCGTAGAGGGTGTAGCGTTTGGCTTTTCTGATCCATTTTTGTTCCTCTAGTTTGACATGCTCCCTTACCTCTTGATAAGAGATGTCACCATGTATATAGCTCAACATGGTTGGATCCGATAATTTCTCCTCGAATCCCAGCAGAAGTTCGAATTGTGGATATCTCTCGAGGAAGTATCTCACTAATTGGATGGTATGCAGTAATGAGTGGTATTCAGCTCCTGGTTGGAGCATAATCTGGTAGCCCTGGCAGCGTTGTCCCTGATGCCGTCCGGCCGCTGGAGTGAACGAGCATGGACGCATCATTACCCCAGCGGGGGCTGGAATCACCTCCAATCTGTCGTGCCTGATAAATGGAGCCCCGAAATACTCGTATGGCCTCGCGGTTCCGATAGCAGGTGTGATTGTCGTGTTATTCCATAGTCCTCCACCCGGATACATTTGGCTCGTGAACATGCCAGGGATGTCCGAAGCGGGAGCTATGGTCCATGGCAACAGTTGCCTAGTTGAGTCATTGGCTATCGCGGAAATCACGTGGAGAGGAAATCCCGCCCCTATCTCAGTGTAGTAAAGATTGCAGAGCTCTCCGAGGGTAAGGCCATGCCTGTGGGCGACTCTGGGCGTGTGTGGCTCCACGACGCCGTTAGGCATTGAGCCTTCCACAATCCTCCCCGCGGGATTAATGTGATCCACAATGTATAACGAAGGAGAATGTTCCATCTTGGAAATGATCTCCATTAGATGGAACACATCCTTGCTGTAATTGAAATATCTCGCACCGGCGTCTTGAATTTCGACGATCACCGCATCCAGGCCCTTCAATGCCTCTACATCAAATGAGATATGATTGGTGCCTGGTGTCAGCTCTGTGTCTCTAGGAGAGAATACCACCTTGAGGTTGCCTCTCTCCCGAAACAAGTCGTGCATGTAACGCCCGCGGGCGGTGTCCCAGCAGTTCTGCGTGCAAAAGCACCCGACGTTACCACTTGTCAGGGCCTTGTCCAACTGGTCTTCCAGAGCCGTGGTCCTGAACGAGAACATCAGGCTCCCTCTTTAATGATAGACTCAGCAACTGAGATAACCTCGTTGGCGAGAGCCTCAGCTTCCTCAAGTGTGGGAGCCTCAGAGTATATCCTGATAATAGGCTCAGTGTTTGAGCGGCGCAGGTGTACCCATTTCCGTTCAGCCTCAAAACTGATTTTCACTCCATCAAGGCAGTTCACATCTTCTGAGGCATAAACAGTCTTGAGCTTATCAAGAATCTTGTCAATCAATCCTTTGTCGGAGAGCTCAATCTTGTTCTTCGCTATGTGATATTCAGGGTACGTCTTTCTTAACTCGCTGACCTTCATCTTCTTCCGTGCGAGATTGGAAAGGAATAGCGCTACTCCTACCATAGCGTCGCGACCATAATGGATGGCAGGATAAATCACTCCTCCATTGCCCTCTCCGCCTATCAGGGCGTTCATCTGCCTCATTTTTGTCGTCACGTTGACCTCACCTACAGCGGCAGCATGGTATGTGCCGCCAAACTTTTCGGTGACATCTCGGAGCGCTCTACTGCTTGAGAGATTTGAGCATGAGACAGGGTTGAAAGGATATGTAACCTCCTCAAGGGAGATGCTCTCCGCCTCAGCTATCTTTGCTGCCCTCTCAAAAAGGTAAGAGGCAATGCTGACCAATGTGTATTCCTCGCCAAAAGGCTCACCGTTCTCGCAGATGAATGCCAGTCTGTCCACATCTGGATCAACGGAGATGCCGAGATCTGCATTCTCCTTCACGACGGCGTAACTCAGTTCTGTCAGGTTTGACGGAAGGGGCTCAGGATTGTGCGCGAAGTCTCCGGTAGGCTCGCAGTTGAGTTTGACACACTCCACACCGAGCCTTTCCAAGAGTTTAGGCATGATAATGCCGCCAACGGAGTTAATCGCATCTAGGACCACTTTGAAGCCGGCGTAGTTTATAGCGTCGACATCCACATCCGGCAGGGCCAGCACAGCATCCAGGTGCTCGTCAGTATAGTCATGCTCAGAAACATGTCCAAGCTCATCCACACTGGCGAAATCATATTTACCCTTGGCCGCAACTTCGAGAATAGCCTCTCCCTCAGAGGCTGTCAGGAACTCACCTTTGTCATTCAACAATTTGAGTGCGTTCCATTGGCGGGGATTGTGGGAAGCCGTGAGGATTATTCCTCCATCAGCATCAGCGAAAGTGACCGCCATCTCAGTTGTGGGAGTAGATGCCAAGCCTATTTTGACGACATCCACACCACAAGAGACCAATGTTCCCACCACGAGGTTCTCGACCATCTCTCCGGATAGCCTGGCATCCCTTCCGACGACGATCTTATACTTTTCACCGGGTTGTTTGGGTTTCCTGGATGGAAGCGTGGCACAGTAGGCGTATGTGAAGCCGACTATGTCTACAGGGGATAGACCTTCCCCGGGTTTTCCACCGATGGTTCCCCTGATACCGGATATTGATTTGATGAGGCTCATTATATTGCTAGTGTGAGCATTAGGGCACCGACCAACCCGAGGATGGCGTAAAACTCTGGGAGAGCGGCGTAGATCAAGGTATTAGTCTGGACATCATGTCCTTGGGATATACCGACTATACCGTTGGCGCAAACTTGTCCCTGACGGATAGCGGAGATCATGCAGACAATGCCGACACCAATACCTACACCGAAAAGGAGAGGTCCGTTTGCGGCGAAGTCAAACTTGTAGACTAGCAGCCACATGAAGAAAGCCACAAAGCCATAGATGCCCTGAGTGGCCGGAAGAGCGGACAAGATCATGTAACTGCTGGACTTCTCAGGGGCGTTCTTGAGCGCTCCCTCCGCGGCGTTTCCAGCGATCGTGGTACCGATGGCGCTTCCGACACCAGCAAGGCTGAGCATGAGCCCTAGCCCCAGATAACCGAGAATCTCATTCATATTCTTATAAGTTTTGTTTGTTTGTTATTGGTCTGTAAACTCTGCCTTTACCCTCGTATCCGCTGTTCTTGAAAAACTCCAGGAAGTTGAGTCGTAGCGGGTGGACGAAGGCTCCAAGACAACACATGGCGAGATTGAGTGAGTGCCCTACAAGGAATATCAAAGCGAAGGCGATCCACCCGAACCCGATGCCACCGTCACCTATTGTCATTGCGGCGATGTCGTTAAAAGCTTTACCAAGCATTCCTCCCGCCAAGCCTAAAGCGTAGAGACGCAGGTAGCTCAGCACGTCGCCCAACAGCCCTGTGGCTGTGTTGTATGTCTCCCAGAGGCCGGGGGCGATGTTCTTGAGAGGGTTGCGGTGTATGTCACTGAGTAGGAATATGCCTATGGCAGAGAGGATTCCGATGGCGATGATGATCCATTTAGTGACTGTGGAACTCAATACACCAGTCAGAGAAATGCCTCCGACAATCACTCCGCCTACAATAAGAAGGGTCCATCCCCATGTCCCGAGAGAATTGAGGAATCCACGTTTCTTGGTTGCATAAATCGCCTTTAGGATGAATGCCAGTGAGAGGTGTAGGATTCCTATCAGTACGGAAAGGACCATGTTGGCGTCAAACCCGGCGATATTGCCAGTCACCATGCATTTCTTTAGCCATGAAGGCACCCATGAGGCAGTTGAGATGTCATACCCGAAGAATGTGTGCATCACGATACCAATCACGAAAGTGCCGGCACCGAGAGTGATGACTAGCGGAGCGATGTCCTTAAGCCCGTTGGAGCGATGCAGGAGCAATCCTATGACAATAAGGGCTATCCCGTATCCCGCGTCTCCCATGCACATTGCGAAGAACAGCAGGAAGAAGATTGAGAGATAAGGGGTTGGGTCAAACTCGTTGTATTCAGGCCTTCCATACATGTCGGTAAGGACCGTGAACATGCGAGTGAACCAGTTGCCTTTGAGCTTGATGGGAGGATTATCCTCTTTCACGGCCACTTCCTTCAAGTATATAACCCCTTCCATCGCATCGAACGCCTCACAGAGACGTTTATCTTCTTCGACGGGGGCGAATCCCTCGAATGTGGTGATATGGTTTTCGGCAGCTTTTCCTGCCCCCGCATCCGCCAGATACCTTTGAAGCTTGGACATAGCCTTGTCACTCCTGTCCTTTATCTGGGGAATATAGTCTTTCAAGGAGAACAACAATCCCTTGCAAGCGATGAGGTTCCCTTCTTTATCCGCCAGGATACCTTCCAATGTGGAAAGGTCCTTATCAGGGGCCGGAATATCCTCTGCGGGGAATGAATAATCAGGATTATCAGAAACAGTCACGAACCAGACATGTCTCCCGTCGTCGGCTATTTCCTGGATGGCGTATTCTGAAGCCCATGAGGGGTTATAGGACTTTTTCGGAAGCTTATAGAAGCGGAGCCTGAGTCCGAGCTTCTCCAGTTCCTCTATCTTTCCTTTATCGAAATTCCCCCACACACGGGCTTCTTCCAGATTATTCCGGAGTTCCCCGATTTCTGTTTTAAGCTGGCGCTCTTTCGGGAGAATCTCCTGGAATAAGGCTAATGGATCGCTTATGTTCCCATCCGGTGATAGGGTGAATTTCCCGATTTCAGCAGCTTCCTCCGGATTGAGGCTTTCAAGATAACTGATAGCTTTCCGGCAATTGTCGACCTCAGATGATAATCTCGCCGAAGCCTCGTCCACTGGTTTCTCGGACCGTGTGATATCAACTACCCCAAGCTCCTCGAGATCCTTGAGGAACTTGTCCGCCTCGCCGCTGAGGAGCGCGAAGGAGTATCTCATCATCTTCTCAATCATGGCTCTCCTCCTCCAAGGCCTCCTCGGCCGCATGACGTTCCTTAACTATCTTTGATGAGGCCTTGCTGAGATTCTCCTCATCTTCCATATATCGCTTGATTTTGCGAATAGCCTCCTGATACCCAGGTATTTGGACCTTCTCATAGAGATTGACCTTCTGGGTGGTCTTCTTCCTTTGATAGTCCAGTATCCGTTTCTTCTCCTTATAGACCTCGGATTCGATGCCGAGACGGGAAAGCTCCTTCAATATCGCCACCCCGTCCATGTACCATGCGGGTTTGGCGAAAGTGTTGAAAGGCTTTATCTCGTATTTGATCTCGCCGAGCTCAGGACATTTCACACCGGCCACCTTGACAGTCTTCAAATCCACCTCCTTGATGGACACGATACCATGGTCGAACTCATTCCAGAGCGGAGCGAGATAATCATACTTCTTTTCGGCCTTGTCAAGCTCCTGGATAAGGCTCTCGCTTTTCTCCTTGGCCTTGCGCACCTCAAGGCGTAGGGCGCTCTCCTTGTTTTGTAAAGTCGGGAGGGCTCCTAAGCGCATCTTGAGCTGCTTTTGCAGGTTATTCAGCGATGTCTTGTTGTATTGAAACTTGATAGCCATTCTTTATCGGCCTTTCCAGTATTTGTCGATCAGTGATTGCTTGATGCCGGTCTCAGCTTTGCTGAAATATTTCCCGAACAGAGCCCATGCTGTGTCAAGCATCTCAGTGATAGAGATATTGACATCAATTGAGAGGAGTCTGGTGGCGTATTCCGTGGCGTATTCAAGACAGCGGTGGTCATAGTCGGAGAGGTCGAAACCATTCTCCAGTTTTGTCTTCGCGTTCTGGGCGTCAGCGTAGAGCCTGACTCCAGCGTTCATAACCTGGCTGTGATCTTCGCGCGTTTTAATGTTCTGGACCCTTTGTTTGAGTCGGGAAAGAGAGCGGAAAGGATCTATGATAACCTTTCCGGAATCGGAATCGGCACGGAGAAATAGCTGACCTTCAGTGATATAACCAGTGTTGTCCGGAATCGCGTGTGTGATGTCTCCGTCATTGAGCGTGGTGACCGCGATAATGGTGATCGATCCTTCAGTAGGGAGCTGGACCGCCTTCTCATAGATCTTGGCGAGATCCGAGTAGAGGGAGCCCGGCATAGAGTCCTTGGAGGGGATCTGGTCCATTCGGTTGGATACAATCGACAGGGCGTCAGCGTATAGGGTCATGTCAGTCAAGAGCACAAGCACCTTCTCATTTTTGTCCACCGCGAAATACTCGGCGGCTGTCAATGCCATATCCGGAACAAGGAGCCTCTCGACAGGTGGATCCTCAGTCGTATTGACGAAGCAGATGATTCTGTCAAGCGCTCCGGCGTCCTCGAACGCATGGCGGAAGAATAGATAGTCATCATTGGAAAGACCCATTCCTCCAAGGATGATCTTGTCCACATCCGCCCTCAAGGCCACGTCTGCCATGACTTGGTTGTAAGGCTGGTCAGGATCGGCGAAGAATGGAATCTTCTGCCCGGACACGATGGTGTTGTTCAGGTCGATCCCGGCGATACCCGTGGGAATAAGCTCAGAAGGCTGGCGTCTCTTGTACGGGTTGACAGAGGGACCTCCAATCTCCCTTTCCTCTCCCTCAACCTCGGGTCCGCCATCAATAGGACGGCCGTAAGCGTTGAAGAAACGTCCCGCCAACTGGTCTGAGACTCTCAGAGTCGGTGGTTCCCCGAGGAAGGTGATCTCGGCGTCAGTGGGTATGCCTTCGGTTCCTGAGAATACCTGTAAGGTCACCAGGTCGCCTTTTGTTTTGACAACTTGGGCAAGTCTGCCGTGCACAACAGCCAACTCGTCATTTGTGACACCCTTGGCTTTCAGTGAGACAGTCGCCTTAGTGATGGCGTCAAGCCGGGTGTATATCCGTTGATATGCCTTAATTGCCATATTCTTGCGTTATTTTACGGGTCTTGTTGGCGTATTTCTCGAATGCCTCGCTGTGGAACTCTGTGTAGTTCATCTGGCGGAGGTCATTGATAAGCTCCTTGAAAAAGTCGCGGCATTTCTCGAAGTCATCAAACTGATAGTCTTTGGCGCAGAGATCGAGCACCATGTCAAGCATAAACTTCTGTCTCTCCATAGGACAAAGGGCGTCGATGCTGTCAAACGCGTCTTGCTGCAGGAACACGAAGTCTATCAGCTCCGACTTCCAGAAGCTGATGTGGTAGCCGAGAGGGACACCATCGTCGCCGAGGATGTTGATCTGCTCGTTGGCCTCCCTGCCGCGGCGCAGCAAGTTCTTGGCCTCAAGCACTTTGGCTACCCAGTTCCTTTCCACATTGCTGTCGAGGTAGGAAATGATCTCGGGATACTCCAGGTATTTGGAGTACGACTCGATGGGGTTGACAGCAGGATAACGTTTCTGGTCAGCCCTATTCTGCTCAAGTCCGTAGAAGCACCTGGCTGCCTTCTTGGTGGACTCGGTGACAGGTTCCTTGAGATTACCTCCGGCAGGGGAGACGGTGCCGATAAAGGTGATGGCTCCGCTCTGCCCGTTGTTGAGGATAACCATTCCGGCCCTGGAATAGAAGTTGGAGATTATCGCGGACAGGTCCACAGGGAAAGCGTCAGCGCCGGGAAGCTCCTCCATTCTGTTGGACATCTCCCTAAGGGCCTGGGCCCAACGGGATGTCGAGTCGGCGAGCAGAAGGCATTTGAGTCCCATCGCCCTATAGTACTCGCAGATTGTCATGGCAGTGTATACAGAGGCCTCTCGGGCGGCTACTGGCATATTGGAGGTGTTGCAGATGATGGTGGTGCGCTCCATAAGGAACCTTCCGGTGTGGGGGTCGATAAGTTCAGGGAACTCCGTGAATATCTCCACGACCTCGTTGGCGCGTTCCCCACATGCGGCCATGACTATGACATCCGCCTCTCCTTGTTTGGCGATCGCGTGCTGAAGAACAGTCTTTCCACATCCGAAAGGACCCGGTATGAATCCTGTGCCACCCTCAGCGATAGGGTTGAAGGTGTCGATGCAACGCACGCCCGTCTCCATGATTTTCTTGGGCCTGGGTTTTTCCTTGTATGCCTTTACCGCCACTTTCACAGGCCACTTCTGTGTCATAGTGACATATCTCGCCTCTCCGGCCCCGTCGCTCAGGACAGCTATCACCATGTCGATGTTGTAGCTGCCCGCAGGGATGATTTTCTTGATGGTATATTCCCCTTTGAATGTGAACGGAACCATTATCTTGTGGGGCAGCCAGCCTTCCTTGACCTCTCCAAGCCAGTCTCCTGCCATGACTTTGTCACCCTCTTTAGCTATCGGGGTGAACTCCCACAACTTCTTGTGGTCGAGCGGATCCGTGTACTCTCCTCTTTTGAGGAACACATCCTCCATGGTGGCCAGGTTGTTCTGGAGCCCGTCATAGACGCTGGACAGAAGTCCAGGACCGAGGGTGACCTCAAGCATCCTGCCCTCAAACTCGACAGGGTCACCGTTTTTCAACCCTCTGGTGCTCTCGAAAACTTGCACGGAGGCCTTGTCACCATTCACCTTGATGACCTCCGCCAGAAGCGGAGTGCCGTCAAGCGTGATGTGGCAAAGCTCGTTTTCCGCCACAGGACCATCAACCTGTACGGTAACGAGGTTGGAGACAATGCCTATAACTTTTCCTGTTGTCTTCATATATACTCTTTCGTGTTATTCATTTTGTGGAGCGGTGTAGCTCACGCCACCAAAAGTGGCTTTTGTCTCATTGATGAGGTCCATGAACATCTCCCTGCCGGTCTCATCGTCCAGGGCACGCCATCTCTCAATGATACTCATCTTCGCGATCATTCCCAGCAAGGCTTCGAGGTCGAAATAATCGAAAGTTGTCAACTCGCTGATCTTCTGCCATTTGATGGCGTCCAGAGCTCTTTCTCGGGCGAGAATGTCTTCTCCTGCCAGTGTTTCCTCAATCTTGGCAGCCTCTTCGAATTCTCCAGTCACCAGATTGATCGTGTCCTGATTCACCGGGCGATTGAACACTTTGTTCAGGAACCTCGCCTTCGTGTTGCGCATCCCCAGGTCGAAGGTGAAGAACTCCTTTATGAACCGGTTACCGTCCTTGAGGGCGGCTTCGTAAAAACCGGAATTGAGATTCTCATCCTTGAATCCGTCCAACAGGGTGTCCACTGTCTCGATATCCTTGTCTGAGAGTTGAGACTTGATCCATTGAAGATAGCTTTCCAAAGTCTGGTTCTCACCAAACTTCCAGTCCTTGGAAATAGAGGGCAGACTCGCGATTATGTATTCGTAATTCGACATCACTCCCCGAAGAGCATCTTCCGTGTGGATGGTCTGAGATATTCTCCGATCAAAGCATCGAATGCCTCGGAAGTGAGATCAATGAAATATGATCCGTCTTTCGGGGCGATTTTGAAACCTCCGTCGATCTTGCCCGAGAACTTGGCCGTGACCCCTCCTGACAGGCTCTTGGAGAGCTCTCCGTTAATGAAGGGTTCCAGCTCGCTTCTCAGTTTCTCAGGAAGCGTCAGTTCAAGATCAACACTTTCCTGGGAGTTGAAATTCTTTGCCACGGAAGAGATGATCTCCTTAACGAAATCAGATGAGGATAGAGCCGATGCCGCTTTGCCGCCTATCATCCCGTTCACCATGAGGTTCTCAATATCCCTCTTGATGGACTGCATGCTCTGGATAGCGGCCATTTTGACGTCACCCTCGACTCTAACCTGATAGTCGAGGGCGTCTTTCTCGGCCTTCTTGATTATCTCCTCGGCTTTTTTCTGGGCCGCCTCGACTATCTCAGTGGCCTTAAGCTCAGCTTTGGCTAGAATGGCCTCACCTTCTTCCTTTCCCTTTGACAGACCTTCCCTGTAAAGTTTGTCGGTCAATTCCTGGAGTTTGTTATCCATATTGTTCTAGTTATTGTTCAAATATAGTAAAAAGAATGGTTCAAAGCTACCCGAGGAAACCGAGTAAAATACCAGCCGCCACAGCGGATCCAATCACGCCGGCCACGTTGGGGCCCATGGCGTGCATCAGGAGATGGTTGTCCGGATCGAACTCCCTTCCGACAACCTCAGATACACGGGCACTGTCAGGGACAGCGGAGACACCGGCGTTACCAATAAGCGGGTTGATCTTACGGTCACCCTTGAGGAACAGGTTCCAGAATTTCACGAACAAGACTCCGACAGTCGTGGCAATCACAAACGAGAGGAGACCGAGCAGGAAAATCTTCAGGGAATTTCCGGTAAGGAACTTGTCTGCTTGTGTGGAGGCACCGACAGTGAGGCCGATGAGGGTGGTTACCACATCGATCAGAGGGCCGCGGGCGGTCTCGGCAAGGCGTCTTGTCACTCCGCTCTCTTTCAGTAAGTTCCCGAAGAACAACATCCCGAGAAGCGGGAGGCCAGAGGGAACTATGAAGGCTGTGAGGAGGAAACCGACGATAGGGAAGACGATCTTCTCGCGCTGGCTGACCGGCCTTGGGGCAGGCATCTTTAGGAGGCGCTCCTTCTTGGTCGTCAAGGCGAGCATGATAGGTCTCTGGATGACTGGCACGAGAGCCATATATGAATATGCGCTCACAGCTATGGCTCCCATGAGGTCAGGGGCGAGCTTTGAGGACAGGAAGATGGCTGTGGGACCGTCAGCTCCTCCGATGATGCCGATGGCTCCCGCCTGGTTCGGATCAAATCCGAGAAGGAGGGCGAGGAGGTAGGCTCCGAATATACCGGTTTGAGCGGCAGCTCCGATAAGAAGCAGCCGCGGTTGGGAGATCAAGGCCGAGAAATCAGTCATCGCTCCGATACCGAGGAAGATAAGCGGTGGATACCAGCCTTGCTTGACGCCTTGGTAGAGCGTGTTCAGGACCGACCCGTCCTCATATACTCCGATATTTAATCCCGGGAACATCGGGATGTTGCCGATGATCATTCCGAAGCCGATAGGAACCAGCAGAAGAGGTTCCCAGCCTTTCTTGATGGCAATGGTGATGAACACGATGCCTATCAGGATCATGGCCAGGTTCTGCCAGGTAGCGTTGGCGAATCCTGTGAAGAACCAGAATTGTTTTAGATTCTCGATTATGGTGCCCATCCTAAGCGATCTTCACGATTTCGGCTCCCTCGAGCACTGAGTCACCCTTATTCACAAGAACGGCGGTCACGGTGCCATCGCTGGACGCCTGGATCTCATTCTCCATTTTCATAGCCTCTATGACAGCGACCTTCTGACCGGCCTTGACGGCCTGGCCTTCCTTGACAGAGACCTCGATGATGACACCAGGCAGGGGAGAGGTGACTGCCTTTCCGGCTCCGGCCGGAGCGGGAGCAGGGGTAGGAGTGGGAGCCGCGGCAGGTGCGGCGGTGGCTGCTGAAGCCACTGGAGCTGCCGCAGGAGCGACGGGTGTGTCCATCTCCACTTTATAGGAGGCGCCGTTGACAGTCACGTCAGCGATATTCCCTTCCACTGAATTGATCTCAACGTCATATTCGTTGCCATTGATTTTGAATTTGTAGCTTCTCATATCTTATTGTCTTTATTTATCGTGGTAAATGTCTGAAATTCTGAGTTTTATCGGCCCAATTGCCATTGCTCGAAGGCTTGATTGTGATAACCATGCTCTCTAAATCGTGAACTCCGCCCCGGAGGTAGTCGTCGAGGGCCAGTGCTATCGCCGCATAGACCTCTCCTCCAAACTCATGAGAAAGGGCTAAAGAGATGGCGGCGGCGATCTCAGGGGTCAGTTTCCCGTCAAGTGATTTCTTGGACTTTTTGACTTTCGGGACATCCTTGCCGCGCTTGTTGGCGTTGCCGATCCATCCGAATATGAACGAGAGTATCAGCAATGCGGTGAACACCACCATCACAGCGATCAATGTCAAGACAAGACCATGTGGATCCTGCTCTTTCATGATCTGGCTCTTCGTCTTAGCATCGACATTCCCGTTGTATGACCCGGGAGTCGGGTTGGGGTTGACCTGTGTCTTGAACTCCATTTCCTTGACCCCAACGGGAACTCTGACCACGGATTGGTCAGCTGGTAGATCGGCGGGAATCTCCACCTGGTCTATGATGGTCCTGCCGTCATTACTGACAAGGTAAAGAGTCGATCCGTTCCTAAGCTTGAAATTGGTGTAAAACGTTCCTTGTGAGGAGTTTCCGCTAGTGTAGAATACAACGCTCTGACGTGGGCCCAACTGGGCTGAGCGGTCCGAAGTGGGGATATGGTACTTCTTCAAGTCGGACTTGTCGTCGGAGAGGTAACATCCTCCGAACTTGACAGTGCCGTTGGAAGTGTTGAACAACTCTATCCAACCATTCCGTTGACCATATCCATCGACAATCCCGCAAGTGTTCTCGACAAGCACTTCTCCGATCAGCAAGTCGGACATGTTCTGGGCACCGAGAGACAACCCGCACAGTGAAGTGATGGCTATGGAAAGTATTATCCTGTAATGTCTCATCGCGCTATAGGGGGAGGTTGTCGTGTTTCTTGGCGGGCATCATCTGTTTCTTCCCGGCGAGTTGCTCAAGGGCCCGGATCACCCTGAAGCGGGTGTTTCTCGGCTCGATCACATCGTCGATATAGCCCTTCTGGGCAGCCTGGTAAGGATTGTTGAACAGTTCCTCGTATTCGGCTTTCTTCTCTTCGCGTATCTTATCCTGCTCAGCGGGATCCTCGACGGCCTTAATATCCTTGGCATAAAGCACATTGACGGCTCCGTCAGCACCCATGACAGCGATCTGGGCAGAAGGCCAGGCGTACACCAGGTCTGCTCTCAAGTGCTTGCTGCTCATAACTATGTAAGATCCGCCATAACTCTTACGGAGTTCGACAGTCACTTTCGGCACGGTGGCTTCCCCGTATGCATAGAGCAGCTTGGCGCCGTTGGTGATCACGGCACCATATTCCTGCTGGGTTCCGGGAAGGAAGCCGGGGACATCCACGAGCGAGACGAGGGGAATGTTGAAGGCGTCGCAGAAGCGGACAAAACGAGCGCCCTTACGTGAGGCGTTGATGTCCAGGACTCCGGCGAGGGTCTTAGGCTGGTTGGCCACGATTCCCACGCTCCTTCCGTTCATGTGGGCGAACCCGACGATTATGTTTTTTGCGAAATCCTTATGGATCTCGAAAAATTTGCCGTCATCGACTATACTGTTGATGACCTTGTACATGTCGTACGGACTGTTGGGGTTGTCCGGAATTATCTCGTTGAGGCTGTCATCCACCCTGCTGACGGGGTCATTCGTGGGGACTCTGGGGGCCTCTTCCATGTTGTTCTGCGGAATATAGGAAAGCAACTCTTTAATAGTCTTGATACCTTCCTCCTCGTTCTCCGCCGCGAAATGGGCGACACCGCTCTTGGACGCGTGGACACTGGCTCCTCCTAGTTCCTCTTGGGAAACATCCTCTCCAAGGACGCTCTTGACGACCGCCGGGCCGGTGAGGAACATGTAGGATGTGTTCTTCACCATCACGGTGAAATCGGTGAGGGCGGGGGAGTAGACGGCGCCACCGGCGCAAGGACCGAATATTCCTGAGATTTGCGGAACAACGCCGGAGGCGAGGATATTCCTCTCGAATATCTCCCCGTAGCCGGCCAGGGAGTCGACACCCTCCTGGATCCTTGCTCCACCGGAATCGTTGAGGCAGATGAATGGTGCTCCGTTTCTTGAAGCCAGGTCGAGGACCTTGCAGATCTTCTCTGACATTGTCTTCGAGAGGGATCCTCCCGAGACTGTGAAATCCTGGGCCGCGACGTAGACCAACCTTCCGCCGATCGTGCCCATTCCGGTCACCACTCCGTCACCGTCCATATGTTGTTTGTCCATCCCGAAGTTCACGCAGCGGTGGACAACGAACATGTCGAATTCCTCAAAGCTGCCCTCGTCAAGGAGCAAAGCTAGCCTCTCCCTGGCTGTGAGCTTGCCTTTCTGGTGCTGGGCATCTATCCTTTTCTGCCCCCCTCCCAATTTGGCCGTGGCCCTACGCTCGACCAATTTGGCGATGTTTTCCTGTTGGATGCTCATATTATAGTTGTTATGTCTTTATTTTTGTAATAATGTCAATTCACAAATTTACCAAAAATCCCGCTTTTCTCAAATGAATAATAAAGAAAAAACACCCCGGTTCGACGAGCGAACCAGGGTGATGTTTTTTTTGACCGGACACTACCTGTCGACAAGTGGAATTTACTCCTCCGTAGGCTTCATAGTGTTGTAGACAGCCGTGACGTCGTCATCGTCCTCAAGGAGGCCGGTGAGTTTGTCGAGGGTCTCCCTCTGCTCAGGAGTGACTTCTTTCAGATCCGTGTTGGGAATCCTCTCGAAGCCTCCGGACACAAGCTCGTAGCCATTGTCCTCGATGAACTTCTGGATGGCTCCATAAGAGCTGTAAGCTCCGTAGATCACGATGTTACGGGTGATGTCGCCGTCCTCGTTCTCCTGCTCCTCAGTGAAAACCTCAGGGTCGTCATCGCAGTCGCAAAGCTCAAGCTGAAGCTCCTCAATGTCAAGACCTTCCTTGTCCTTGATGCGGAAAACGCACTTGTGGTCGAACATGAAGCTGACGCTACCGCTTGTCCCTAGGGTGCCTCCACACTTTGTGAAATAGCTGCGGACATTCGCGACGGTCCTGGTATTGTTGTCAGTGGCAGCCTCCACGAGGTACGCGATGCCGTGCGGCCCGTATCCTTCGTACACAAGCTCCTTGAAATCGCCCTGGTCCTTCTCAAGAGCCTTCTTGATGGCCCTCTCGACATTCTCCTTGGGCATGTTCTCGCTCCTGGCCTCGGCCATGAGAGCCCTGAGCCTGGGGTTACCGGTCACATCCGGACCACCCTGTTTGACGGCGATGGTTATCTCCTTCCCGATCTTCGTGAAGGTCTTGGCCATGTGCCCCCATCTTTTGAACTTTCTTTCCTTGCGGAACTCAAACGCTCTTCCCATGACTATTTCTGGCTTTCGATCCTGGAGATGTACTTGTCGACGTCATATCCTTCCAAGGACTGTGGATATTTGTCCTTGAGGGTCTTGTAGTAAGACAAGGCCTTCGCGTTGTCACCCAACTGCTCGCAGACCACACCGGCCTTGAGCATGTAGGTGGCGGCGAACATGTTGTCTCCGGCGGCGATCGCCTTGTCGAAGTAATTCAGAGCCTCCTTGTAGTCCTCGAGTCCTGTGTAGGCATCACCGATGCAGCCAAGGGCGCGGGCCTTCAGGATGCTCTCCTCACCTTTGTATTTCTTGAGATAATTGATGGCGGACTGGTAGTTCCCGAGCTGGAGCTCGCAGATTCCGGCATAGAAATAAACATCCTTGCCGGCCTTGCCTCCGAAATCGTCGATGATCTGGGAGAAACCAAGAACATTGCCGTCACCGTTAAGGGCGAGCTCATACTCACCGGAACGGAAATTAGCCTCGGCGGGGAACATCTGCGCGGCGGCCTCGCGGCTCTTCGGCTGATAGTAGAACTTGTAATAAGCCACGATAGCGAGTCCGATAACCAGCAGCGCTATCAAGATGGTGTAGATAGTCTTTTTGTTTTCACGGAAGAACTGGTCGGTCTTGGAGACGGTCTCGTTCACTCTCTCCTGACGTTCCTGCTCTTTCAGGTCAACTGTTTTCTTTGCCATTTCTATTTCTTTTTTGTTTTATTGCCTTTAACTTCTGTGACAGTCCGCGAAAATAGAAAAAATTGTTTAATCATGCAATATGATTATCTTTGCTTAACTTTGTGATATAGACTTTTACCGGATGCCGACGCTCAAGAAAATAGCAGTTCAGGATTTCAGGAACATCGTTCTGCAAGAGCTCACCTTCTCCCCGAACATCAATTGCGTCTCGGGTAACAATGGGGAAGGGAAGACCAATCTGATGGACGCTATCTGGTACTTGTCGATGACTAAAAGCGCGTTTTCTTCCTCTGACAAGTTCAACTTCAGGCATGGGACTGACGCGTTCGCCATTTCCGGGACATATGACATGGGTGATGGCCTTCAGACCCGGTTTTCAGTGAAGGTTGATTCGAAAGGGGAGAAGAGGATACGCAGGGATGATAAACCCTATTCAAAAGTGGCTGAACATATCGGTGTCCTTCCGATAGTCATGGTTTCGCCTTCGGACATCTCCCTTGTAAGCGAGAGTGGGGATGACCGGCGCCGTTTTGTCAATTCTGTGTTGTCACAGATGGACAGGGAGTACCTTTCCGCCATGCAGCAGTATAACCGCTTGCTTTTCCAAAGGAACAAGATGTTGAAGGATGGGTCTTTCGACGATTCCCTATTGGACATATTCGATGAGCGGATGAGCTCTCACGCATCCAAGGTATACCAATTCAGGGACGCTTTCGTGAGGGATCTCGAGCCTGTCGTCTCTGAATATTACAAAACGCTCTCCGGAGATAAGGAGACAGTCTCGATCAGCTATGATTCCGACTTGGGGAAGGCCCCGCTAGTTGATCTCCTAAGGGCTTCCCGGGATAAGGACCGGTTATTCGGATATACTACCACAGGGGTCCAGAGAGATGATTTCATCTTCAAGATGGATGGGTATTCGATTAGGAGATGTGGCTCCCAGGGACAACAAAAGTCTTTCCTTGTTTCCCTTAAGTTCGCCCAGTACGAGATAATGAAGAGGAGGTATGGCTTCCCTCCGACCCTGCTTCTGGATGACGTGTTCGACAAATTGGATATGGGCAGGATCGGTAATCTTCTCGGCATGGTGGCGGGTAAGGATTTCGGGCAGATTTTCATCACTGACAGCAATAAGGTCCGTATGGCTGGGATTGTGGACAATCTGACCACTGACAGGGCTTATTTTGAGGCCGTTGGTGGAGAGTTCAAGGAGGTTGGAGATGCCTGAATATGGTAAGATAAAAGGCGTGCCCAGGAAAGAGGCGTTGGGGATGGATCAGATGGTCCCCCTGTTCGTTCGTTCCAGAGGTTTGAGCGCCGGATTGAATACCATGAGGGTTTTCTCGGCATGGGATGAGGTCTCAGGAGTTAAAGATTTCACGTTGAGGAAGTTCTATAGGGACGGGAAACTGTTTGTGACTCTGTCTTCCTCAATGGTGCGTACCCATATAGAGCTTCAGAAAGACTCTGTTCTCCAGGCTGTCAACTCTTTCCTGGAGAAAGACCGTTTATTCGACAAGTCATGCTCCAAGGTGGGCTTTGTGAAGGAAATAATACTCAAGTGATATGGAAGAAGGCAGGATTAAAATTGTGGTAGACGACGCTATCCCATTCATCTCAGGAGTCTTCGAACCGTATGCGGACGTCGAGTACAAAGTGGGGAAGGAGATTTCCCGCGAGGATCTTCTCGACGCCCAGGCACTGGTCATCCGCACGAGGACGAGGTGTGACGCCGCGCTTCTTGAGGGCACCAAAGTGAAATTCATAGCCACGGCGACCATCGGTACTGACCATATCGACCATGATTATTGCGACAAGGCGGGAATTGTGGTCCGTAATGCCGCCGGGTGCAATGCCGGGGGAGTGATGAATTATGTGTTCTCGGCTCTGTATGGAGTCGCTTCACGTAAGGCGATACGCCTTGATGGGACAAAACTCGGTATCGTGGGAGTAGGTAACGTTGGAGGAAGAGTGGACAGGGTCGCCGGATACCTGGGCTTCAAAGTCTTGAAGAATGATCCTCCAAGGATGGCGGTAGAAGGTCCTGATGGATTCTGTCCTTTGGATTACCTTCTCCAGAATTCCCAGGTGGTCACAATGCATGTTCCTCTCGATAAGACGACTTTCCGGATGTGTGATGACGCTTTCTTCGACAAGATGAAACCCGGAACCATATTCATCAACGCATCCAGGGGAGAGGTGGTGGATGATGCCGCCCTGAAACGCGCGATCCCGAAGCTTGGCCCTGTGATTATCGACACTTGGAACAACGAGCCTGACATAGACAGGGAACTGATGAACATGGTGGATATAGCCACCCCCCACATCGCGGGATATTCCTATCAGGGTAAACAGAACGGCACGTCCGCCTCGGTAAGGGCGTTGGCCCGTTTCTTCGGTTTCGAGAAGCTCTACGAGTTCTTTCCCAAGACAGAACTGGAGAGCTTGGAGGCCGTTAAACTGGACTTGAAAGGAAAAAAGCAGGGCGAGATTACCTCGGCCCTGCAGTACAACTATCCGATATTCACGGACGATTTCATGTTCAGGATGGATCCCGGGGCTTTCGAGAGCCTGCGTTCCCACTACCAGTACCGCCGGGAATACTATGTCTATTGATTTACAGTTCTTTCACGACGTCTCCGTCCATATAGGTGATATCGCCTGAGCCGTTTTTGGCCACAGTGACCTTGTCCGCCTTCAGCTTGCTGGCGTCCATGTCTCCTGACCCACTCATCTTCAAGGATACGTCTGTGGCCTCACCCCTGAGAAACACGTCTCCGGATCCAGAGGCATCCACATCCATTGAGAGGCACTTAACCGATGCTTCAATATCTCCTGAGCCGGTCTTGAGAAGGGTCACAGGCCCCTGGATCTCGCATCTCTCGAGATACATATCCCCTGATCCTGATTTGGATATGGAAAGGTTTTCTCCCTTTAAGGTTCCCGAGACAGTCAGGTCGCCGCTGCCACTTTTGTTGATATCGTCCAAACCGGGAGCGTACACTTTGATGTATTCGTCTTTTGTGTATATGACACCACCTGCCGTGTTTTGGAAAAAGATCCTAAGAGTCCCATCGATATTCTCGACCTTTATGGAGTCTCTCACTCTGGTCGATCCCTTAACCACCACTTCCGGCTCTCCCTCTCTCTGCTCAAAGATGATGTCAACCCATATGGCGGCATCTATCGCATGGAACTCTCCAGGTTTGTAGACCAGCGAGTCTCCAGGCCCATAAATGACCTCTGACATCAATTTATGATTCATTGATATTTCTTTGAGGTCTTTTTTATTCTCGTCGCTGATCCTGATATAGCAGGAAGACGCTGTCAGGGCAGTGATCGCCACAGCGATGGCGGTTCTGGTAATCTTTATGATGTTCATGTTATAATCTATTTATTGTCAAATATTTCCTTTGGATTAAGGCCGAGCAGTTCCATCTTCCTCACCACTAGAGGAAGCTCCTCCTCAAGGAACTCTTTCCTGGAGTTCTCAAGGACAATATCGCGGGCACCTTCAGATATGAAATAACCTATGCCTCGTTGGTTGTATATCACCCCGTCGGAGGTGAGCCTCTCGTAGGTACGCATCACGGTGTTCGGATTGACTCCGATAGTGGCCCCGTACTCCCTGACGGATGGTATGCGGTCACCTTCCCGGAGCTCACCGGAGAGAATCCTCTCGCGGATAGCGTCCCTGATTTGAAGGAATATCGCTTTGTTTGAATTGAATTCCATTGGTTACCGGTATTAATGTTGAACATTCTTGATTCTGAACCAGGACCATATGCCGCACCCTATCACCACGAGCGCTAGCCATACGTTGTTCCAGAAATTGAACCAGAAGTCGAGACTCTCAGCGTGATTAAAAATCCATTCCCTTATCCTATCGCCAAAGGCATCCAGATTGGTATTAGACATAACTAGGGTTGTCAAGATGGAGAAAACCAGTGAGATGATGAATAAGGTCAGGATAGTCTTCGCTACTTTAGACTTCTTGAAAATCAGAGCCCCGAGGAGGAAAACCGATGAGGTTTGAAGTGCTCCCGAGACCACGAACCAGATGCCGTGTCCCGAAAAAACCGGATCAATCTTTATGATATCGGTTGCCCCGCTGAACCAACCCGACACTATGGAGGTCCCGCACTGTTTGTCAATCAAGCATATAATCGCATCCCCGAGAAGATAGGCGCAGAAGAAAGCCAAAGGTATGATCACCAGGCAGATCAGCATCATGGAGAGATATTTCTCCAGCCTTGAGGCGGGAAGTTCAATCCACTGGGATCCCTTCGCTTTCTCTGTGATGAATCCGTAAGCCTTTGATGGATATTGAATTAGGAAAACAAGTGCCGTGAATACGAAGACGCCGGCCCTCACCGCGATTCCAGGATGTCCGAAGTTGAAGACTGTGAAGGCTGAAGAAACAGCGTGAGATGTCCCTGAAAAGAAAGCGTAAAGTAAATAAAGTATGAAAGGGATAAGGACGAAAGTCAGGAGAAAAGTCCTGTTCTCTGTCCATCTGGACTTGAGGTCATAACCCAGGTACTTGCCGAAACGGCAGATGTCGAATGTGTCTCTCATTTCTTATTCCTCCGTCTTTTTGTTGAACAAACCTTTGATGAGATTCTTATGCGCGTGGACAGCGTTGAAAAGCGCCTCGATGTTGACCTTGCTCTCCTCGCCGTCATAATTGGGGTAGACTTGCAGGAAGCCACCGGGAAGCTGCTCCCTGAACAGGGCGCCATCCATCAAGGTATTCCCGTAGTCGAAATAGAGTTTGGAGGAGATTTCCTCGATGGAAGCGTTCAGGAGAACGTCCCTCTTGTCAAGGATGATCACAGGGTCGATGATATTCTCAAGATCCCTGACTTGATGGGTTGAGATCACTATAGTGCAGTCCTCGGAAGTGTGGTTCATCACCGCGGAGCGGAACTGGGCTTTTGAAGGAATGTCAAGACCATTTGTCGGCTCATCCATGAGGAGATACTTGGCTCCGGTAGCGAGAGCGAACGAGATGTATGTCTTCTTCAACTGTCCGGCTGACATCTGGTTCATCTTCATGTTCGGATCGGTCTCGAACTCCTTCATGATCTGAAGGAATTTCTCCTGGTCATAGAGTGGCCAGAAACGACCTCTCTCCCTTGCGTGATCCACCGCTCTCATAGGGACGGGTGCGACCTCATCTGGAAGGTAATACTGCTTCTCAAGAAGGGAAGGTTTTCTGTCAAAGGGATTCTCCCCGTCAGTCAATATGCTCCCTTCGCCGACCTTTTTCAAGCCGCAGAGAAGTGTGAGCAGCGTGGTTTTCCCGACACCATTCTCACCCAGAAGGCCGTAAATGCGACCTTCCTCGAGGGTAGTCGAGATATTGTCCAGAACGGGCTCCTTCCCGTAACTGAAAACAAGGTTTTTGATTTCAATCATATATTTGCGATTTTAGTGTATTAGTTTAATAGTACACCGCAAAGATACGAATGAATTTCAATAACGCAAATTATTTTCAGTTTTTTTTCAGATTTTTTTCTCTCCACTCCCGTGGAGTCATTCCGGTGACCGATTTGAATTGTTGGCGGAAGTCGGATTTGTCCCTGATTCCTAGCGAGAGGCCTATCTTTGATGCTGGTACTTCCGGGAACTTGATCAGAAGATGTGTGGCCTCTTCAATCCTTAACTCTTTTCTCCATGTAAGGAATGTCTTGCCGAATCTTGTAGAGCAATAGAAACTCAGTTCCTCTCTTGTCAGATCCAAATCTTTGAGTATGTCGTCAATAGACCTGTAGTTGATTCTGTGTTTGCCATCGGCTACCCATTCACTGAGGCGCCTCTCAACCATTCCAATGACTTTTCTGGCCTGTTTTGCCTCGGCGAGTCTCTTGATCCTCATCTCCCGCCTCTGCCTGAATTTGAATCTGATGGCCCAGAGTTGAAGTTTTTCGTTGTTCAAGTACATATAAAACTCTGTTACAAAAAAAAGATATAGCAAATTAGGAAAAATACCTTACTTTTGCAAGTCGCATATTGAACGAACATGTTGAGAATAGATGATTTCGCCTCTTTCAGAAGAGTAGCCACTCCCTTTTATTATTATGATATAGATCTGTTTCAGCGCACCGCTGACAAGGTGGCGGAGCTTTCGGAGCGCACAGGGATTCATGTCCATTATTCGCTCAAGGCTAATTCGGACCGAAGGCTCAATGAGATGATCAGTTCACGTGGAATCGGGGCGGATTGCGTAAGCGGGGATGAGATAGATTTCGCTGTGAGCTGCGGGTATGATCCCAAGAAGATTTTCTTCGCAGGGGTGGCGAAATCCGACAAAGAGATTTGCCAGGCCTTCCAGGTCGGGATCGGCGCTTTCGTCGTGGAGTCCCTAGAGGAGATTGAGATTGTCAGCGACATCGCCAGAAGGCTTGGACGCAGGGCGCCCATGAGTCTCAGGATCAACCCTAACATTGATCCCCACACCCACCATTACATCACCACAGGTCTTTACGAGGATAAGTTCGGCATCTCTGACAGGAGCTTCGATGAGGCTGTGGCCATGGTGAAGGACAACCCTTACATCGATTTCTATGGGCTCCAATTCCATATCGGTTCTCAGATCATGGAGGTGGAAGATGTCGTGAAACTCGAATGCGAGAAGGTGAGCAAGATCGTCGACCGTTTTGAGGAGACGGGACTTGTGGTTAAGAATATCGACCTTGGAGGAGGTCTCGGTGTGGATTATGACGATCCTGATGGTCATCCGGTGCCGGATTTCGACATTTGGTTCAGAACCATCCATGACAACCTCAAGCGTCGTCCGGACCAGACTATTCACATCGAGCCTGGCCGGTCCATCGTGGCTCAGTCAGGTTCCCTTATCACTGAGGTCCTTTATGTCAAGAAGGGGGAGAACAAGAGATTCCTCATGGTCGACGCCGGCATGAACGATCTGATCCGTCCGGCTTTGTATGGCGCTTATCACAAGATTGAGAATCTCTCCGCCTTCTATGAGGACAATGATAGCCGTGATACACGCGTTTATGACGTGGTTGGGCCTGTCTGTGAGTCCGCCGACTGCTTCGGGAAGGAAAGGTCACTGGCAAAAAGCCATAGGGGGGACAGGATAGCGATCCGCAGCGCCGGAGCGTATGGCCAGGTCATGGCATCGCATTACAACATGCGCCCTATCGCTCCGTCAGTCTATTCGGATAGAGTGACAGAAGCTCCAAGAAGGAAGGATTATTTCGCCAGTGTGGATTAGGCCTATCTCCTGAACCCGCGCATCCTTTGCGCCAGGTTTCCTGTGAGGGCTCCCTTCATCATTTTCCTGGTGGCGTCAAACTGCTTAAGGAGCTTATTGACTTCCACCACATTAGTGCCGCTGCCGTCGGCTATTCTCTTTTTCCGGCTACCATTGATGATCTCAGGATTGTCCCTCTCTTCCGGAGTCATGGACATGATTATCGCCTCGATGCCCTTGAATGCGGTGTCGTCGTCGATGTCGATGTCTTTTATCATCTTCCCGACCCCTGGAATCATTCCGGCGAGATCCTTTATATTGCCCATCTTCTTGACCTGCTGGATCTGGTTATAGAAGTCCATCAAGCCGAACTGGTTCTTGGCGAGTTTCTTGCGGGTCTCCCTGGCCTGCTTCTCGTCGAACTGCTCCTGGGCTTTCTCAACGAGGGAGACAACATCTCCCATGCCGAGGATCCTGTCAGCGATACGCTCCGGGTGGAAAACATCCATGGCGTCCATCTTCTCCCCAGAGGAGATGAACTTGATCGGCTTGCCCGTGACATATTTAATGGATAGAGCGGCACCGCCTCTGGTGTCTCCATCCATCTTCGTCAGGACTACACCATCGAAATCGAGCCTCTCGTTGAAGACCTTGGCGGTCTCGACAGCGTCCTGACCTGTCATGGCATCAACCACGAACAAGGATTCCGTGGGCTGAACCGCCTTGTGGAGGGCGGAGATCTCGTCCATTAGCTCCTGGTCGACGGCGAGGCGTCCGGCGGTGTCTATTATGACCACAGGATAGCCTTCTGATTTGGCTTTGGATATGGCTCCATTAGCGATCTTGATGGGATCCTTCTCGCCTTCCTCAGAGTATACCTCAACCCCTATCTGTTCTCCCAGGACCTTCAACTGCTCGATAGCGGCCGGACGGAAAGTGTCGCATGCGGCGAGAAGGACTTTCATCCCTCTCTTGCTCTTTATGTTATTGGCGAGTTTGGCTGAGAAAGTAGTCTTACCGGAACCGTTCAGACCGGCGACCAAGACTATCCCTGGATTGCCTTTTATGTTGATGTCCATAGACTGGCTGCCCATGAATTCGGCAAGCTCGTCGTGGACTATCTTGACCATCATCTGCTGAGGCTTCACGGCTGTGAGCACGTTCTGGCCCATGGCCTTGACCTTGACCCTGTCGCAGAATTCCTTCGCGACCTTGTAGCTCACATCAGCGTCGAGCAGGGCCCTGCGGATGTCTTTCAGGGTCTCGGCGACGTTTATCTCGGTGATCCTGCCTTCGCCCTTCAGAATCTTGAAGGAACGCTCAAGTCTTTCCTGTAGGTTCTCGAACATATAGGGTTCTCTTTAAACTATTCAATAAACAAGTTCGCGAATATACGAAATGTCCATGACAAACACATCTCCTGTTTTTTTATCATCTGTGATTGATGGGGCGATGCCTTGAGGCGGCGAGGTCTTTGAGGCGTCTCTCGAGTTCAGGAATATCTTTCGCCGGTACAGCCCAGTCAACAAATCTTGACCAGATGTAGTCTGTGGCCTGCTCGGAAGGATGGGTCATGTCGGGGGCGTAGAACCGGTAATCCCTAAGCTCGTCCATGAATATCTCATATGCCGGGAAATAATCCGTCCTATCTGGGAACGCTTTGATGACATCATCGATGGCGAGGAGCAAAGTGCTCTTACTCAACTGGTTCCCGTGCGCTCCGTCTTTCAGGTGCCGGATGGGGGAGACGGAGAAAATGAAATCTTTTTCCGGGAATCTCCGCACCATATTCTTGAGCAGGCTGGATACTTCGGCCAAGCTGAGGCGTCTACGGTTGAACTCCTTGGAGTCTCGTTTAAGACAGTTAGACACTATCTCGCCAGTGGCGATATGCTCGAAGCACCATGCCGTTCCTAAGGTGATCATGACTCTGGATGCGGAGTTCCAGAGCCTCGAGGCTCTCTCAAGAGCGGAATTGGCGACGGAGAGGAATTCTTCCTTTGTTTCCCGGGCGAATGTGGTGTGGTGACTGAACGAGCACACCAATCCCGAGCCTGCTCCCATCATCATGCAGTCTTTGCTTTCGAAAGGAATCCCTGAAGCGAGCCGGGCTACCGAGTTGCAGATAGAGACCGGGTTATATAATGTGCCGAATGGATTCACGAGAATATTGAATCCAAGCTCTTCCATCTTTCTCCCTATGCTGTCCGCGAAGCAGCTGCCAAGGGTTATAACTTGGGATTCAAGCGACACTTCCACGGCGCTTCTTCCTGTTTGGACGGGGGTTTGAAGTTTCATTTCTTCCATAGCGCTAAATTACGAAAAAATACTATTTTTGTATTCATGAGAAGCATACTGTCCATTATTTCCGCCGCGGCCGTCATCGCGGCTGTTTCATGTTCCGGTCCCAAAGACGGAGATTATTCACTGACCTTATTGACCACCAACGATGTCCACGGGACGTTTTTCGACTCCACATATGTCGGGAGTAACATCAAGAGATCCCTGTATGCCGTGAAATACGTTGTGGACAGTGTCCGGGCGGCGGAAGGCGCCGAGAATGTGATCTTGTTGGATGCCGGGGACATCGTCCAGGGCGACAACGCAGCCTATTATTTCAACTATGTGGACACCATTACACCTCACGTTTATCCTAGGTTAGCTAAATACATGGGCTATGACGCCATCGTCCTCGGCAACCATGACATCGAGGCGGGGCATCCTGTTTATGACCGGCTCGCGCGGGACTTGAAGGCGGAGGGCATTCCTTTGCTTGCTGGTAACGCCATACGAGATGACAATGGACAGAGGTATTTCCCTATCTATACGATCATCAAACGCAAGGGACTCAAAATAGCTGTCCTAGGTTATGATAACGCCAATATTGCCGGATGGCTTCCTGAACGGCTATGGAGCGGAATGAAGTTCGAGAGCCTGATCCCGTTGGTTCAGGAGGATGTTGATGCTGTCATCGCCAAGGAAAAGCCACATCTGGTGATAGTCGCTGTTCATTCCGCAACCGGCGAGGGCGATGGGAAGGTTCTTGAAAGCCAGGGACTTGACCTGATGAAGACTCTCCATGGTGTCGATCTCCTGGTATGTTCCCATGACCACAGGCCAAAAGTGGTGGAGAGTGATTCTATTTGCCTTATAAACGCTGGAAGCCACAGCCGTTTTGTCGGGCATGGCAAAATCAGTTTCTCTGTCAAGAATGGTAAGCTCGTCGACAAGAAATTGAAAGCCGATCTTCTACCGGTCGAGCGTTCGAAGATTGACACTAAGATGTCCCAGGTCTTCCATGACGATTTCAAAGCTGTCAAGGAGTTCACTATCAGGAAAGTAGGTGACCTCAAAGTGGACCTTGTCACAAGGGATGCCTACAAAGGGATGAGCCCTTATCTTAATCTGATACACACGATCTCTTTGTCTTGTTCCCCGGCGAGGATCTCATTCGCCGCTCCCTTGACTTTCAATGGCACAGTCAAGGCCGGGACCCTCGTCTATAACGACTTGTTCACGGTCTATCCGTTCGAGAATCAAGTGTATGTGGTCAATATGACCGGAAAGGAGGTGAAAGACTACCTGGAAGTCTCTTACGACAACTGGATCAACACGATTTCCAAGCCGTCTGAGCATGTGCTAAAGATAGTCAACAGACAGGATCCCCGTACAGGTGCCGAGTCTTGGTCTTTCGTTGGCCGCTCATATAATTTCGATTCCGCCGGTGGACTGGTCTATACTGTGGATGTGACTAAACCTTTCGGGGAAAGGGTTGTGATAGAGTCCCTTTCAGGAGGCGAGCCTTTCGATCCCGACAAGACCTACCCTGTGGCGATGACTTCATACAGGGCCAGTGGTGGTGGCGGTCTTATGGTAAAGACCGGAATAGACACGGGCAAGATCGAGGAACGGGTCGCGGAGATGTATCCCGAGTTCAGGAAACTCCTCTATGACTATCTGATGGAGAAGGGTTCAATCGATCCGGACGCGATAGGTGACAAGAAGATAATAGGTGAGTGGCGGTTCGTTCCCGAACGTATCGCCGGCCCGGCCTTGGAAAAGGACATGGAGCTTCTTTTCGGAAAGAGGTAGGATCAGATATTGTTCCCCTGCGTCATCGCCCTGTATTCAGCCGGAGTCTTTCCGGTCCTGTTGCGGAAAGCTGTGAAGAAATAATCATGATTGTTGTAACCTACCCGGTAGGCTACTTCCTTGATACTGACTGAAGTGTTGGTCAGGATTTCCTTAGCCTTGCTCATACGGATCTCGCTGATGTATCTGGCGGGGGAGAATCCTGTATATTCCTTAAAAGTCTTTCGGAAGGTCGAGTAACTCATGCAAAGCCTTGAGGCCACGTCCTCAGGGGATATGTCCGTGTAATTGTCCTGGATTATGACTTTCGCCTGGCTGATTTTCCTCGCCAAGTCGGACTCCTCGAATTGGGAGTTTCTGTCATAATAGTACGCGAGGCTGAGTAAGCGACCCACAATCCCAGCCAGAAACTGCTGGAAACCAGACTCTTGTCTCACTGCTGCATTGATGGCGTCATTATACATGGCCACGATGTCCTCATGGATGTTGACTTTGAACACAGGACGGTCCTTGGAGAAAAACCCTTTTTCAATCAGGTTGTCGACAAAATGCCCGTTAAAGCCGATCCAGTACTCTTTCCACCCTGTCTGGCGGTCAGGATGGTAAGAGTGCCACTCCCCGGGGAACAAGAGGAACATCATCCCGCTCTCGACTTGGACAGGCTTGCTTCTGCCAAGAGTCTGGCAATAGAATTTTCCTCTTCCTTCGGTGATATAGAGAAGCTGGTACTCTTCCAGCACCCTTCCGCTCTCAATGGTGAAAATATATCTGGAGGGGTGGTTCCTGGGCGGATATGACATCCCTGGAGCGATCTCCTGGAACCCCACCGAGTTGACGGCTGTGCCCCATTGGAGATCGACCGGATTCACGGCCAAATATTTAAGGTGGACTGCTTCCATGGTTTTCACTCGGTTACAAATATATGAAAAATCAGGATCAAATTTCCAAGTTGTAATGTCAGATTCTTCAGCGTTCATGATATTAAAAAAACGAAATTTGTAAAAGTCATATTATACCACATAATCATGAATTTTCTGGCTTTCGATCTCGGTGCGACCAGCGGTAGGGCTATTCTCGGCAAAGTCGAGGATGGCAGGCTGTCATCTGAGGAAATCTACCGTTTCCCTAACGCCGTAAAAGAGGACGGCGGCAAGTATTACTGGGACATTTATTCCCTTTTCGACCATTTCAAGGCCGCTTTGACCAAGGTGGCCGGAAGCGGGGTCAAAATCGAATCCATAGGTATTGACACCTGGGGTGTTGATTTTGGCTGCGTCGGTCCTGATGGGAAGATTCTCGGTTTACCCAGGGCCTATCGTGATCCTTACACCGACGGTATTCCTGAGGAAGTTTTCAAGATCATCCCCAAAGAGGAACTGTACGGGGTGACAGGAACGCAGATAATGAATTTCAACACGATATTCCAGATCTATGCCCAGCATAAGGAGCCGGAGTCTCCGATCCACAAGGCCGCTGAGATCCTCTTCATGCCTGACCTCCTTTCATACATGCTGACTGGCGAGAGGGTTTGCGAATACACCGACGCGTCGACCTCAGGCTTGATTGATCCTCGCACAAGAGATTTCGACAGGACCCTCCTGGAGCGTCTCGGAGTGGATCCTAAGATCCTCAGGCCCATTGTCCAACCGGGAACCAAGGTTGGTCTCCTGAAGAAGGAAATCTGCGATGAGACAGGGATGGAACCGGTTCCCGTGATCGCCGTCGCCGGGCATGACACCGCTTCCGCTATCGCCGCGGTCCCCGCCGAGAATGAGCATTTCGCTTACCTAAGTAGCGGCACATGGAGCCTGATGGGCATAGAGTCTCCCGTTCCTGTCATCGATGAAAAGTCATACGAGTACAATGTCACTAATGAGGGCGGAATAGAGGGCACGACGAGGTTCCTTAAGAATATTACAGGAATGTGGCTCCTGGAGCAGAGCCGCAAGACCTGGGCCGCCGAGGGTAGGGAATACAACTACGCCCAGATTGAGGCCATGGGGCGTGAGGCGATTGACTTCCCGGGAACCATCGACCCGGACGATCCCCGTTTCGCCGCCCCTAAGGATATGGATGCGGAGATCAAGAAGGCTTTGGCCGAGTCCGGCCAGCAGGTCCCGAAGAATGACGCGGAGATGATCAGCTGCATCTACCATAGCTTGACCAAGAAATACAAGTCAGTCATCGCCATGCTACAGAGCTTCGCCTCATTCACAATCGACAAGCTCCATGTGATCGGCGGAGGTTCGGCCAACAAACTCGTGAGCCAATTGACAGCTGACACCCTCGGTATCCCGGTCGTGGCCGGTCCTGTCGAGGGTACCGCCATCGGTAACATCATGATGCAGGCTAAGGTTGCCGGATTGGTGAAAGACCGCTGGGAGATGCGTCGCATAATTGGAAACTCCATAGAGACAAAGACTTATTATCCAAACAATTAATATCCAATCAATATGAACGAAAAGAAAATCATCCAGGCCTATGAGATGGCCAAGGAGCGCTATGCCGCCATCGGTGTCGACACCGACAAAGCTATCGCCGAACTAGAGAAACAGCAGATCTCCCTACACTGCTGGCAGACCGATGATGTGGGAGGTTTTGAGAATGACGGTTCTCTCACCGGAGGTATCCAGGCCACCGGCAACTATCCTGGAAAGGCCAGGAACATCGAAGAGGTCCGCGCCGACCTGGAGTTCGTCAAGACTCTCCTCGCTGGTAACCACAGGGTCAACCTCCACGAGATCTACGGTGACTTCGGTGGAAAGTTCGTCGACCGTGACGAGGTGGAAGTCAAGCACTTCCAGAGCTGGATCGAGTGGGCGAAGGCTAACAACTTCAAGCTGGACTTCAACTCCACATCCTTCTCCCATCCCAAGAGCGGTGACCTTTCCCTCGCCAACCCGGACAAGGCCATCCGTGATTTCTGGATTGACCACACCATCCGCTGCCGTAAGATCGCTGATGCGATGGGTAAGGCCCAGAACGACCCTTGTATCATGAACATTTGGGTTCATGACGGCCAGAAGGACTTCACTGTCAACCGCAAGAAGTATCGTGAGATCCTCGCCGAGTCCCTCGACGAGATCCTTAAGGAGGACCTCCCCGGTATGAAGAGCTGCGTTGAGGCCAAGTTGTTCGGTATCGGTCTAGAGAGCTACACTGTCGGCTCTATGGATTTCTATGAGGGCTACTGCGCCACCCGTAAGGTCATCTACACCCTCGACACCGGCCACTATGAGCCCACAGAGAATGTGGCTGACAAGGTTTCCTCCCTGTTGCTCTATGTTCCTGAGCTGATGCTCCACGTCAGCCGTCCTGTCCGCTGGGATTCCGACCACGTGACCATTATGAACGATATGACCCTTGAGTTCTTCAAGGAGCTCGTGCGTTCTGACGGTCTCCACAGGGCCCACGTCGGCCTTGACTACTTCGACGGTGCTATG
>JAFYYM010000013.1 GCA_017557535.1 Bacteroidales bacterium
ATGTCTGTGAAGTATGGATAAAACGCTTGAAATAGAACTCACAGAGATAAGGCCCAAGGTACTGGCGACGGCACTGAAGTTCTTCCGTGCATCCCGGCTGGACGGTGATCCAGAGGATGTGGTGCAGGATGTGCTGCTGCGGCTTTGGGTAGCAAGACGTGACGGTGTGCAGATTCGCAGTGCGGAGGCTTGGGCTGTATCGACCACAAAGAACAGTTGCATTTCGCTTTGGCGCAAGAAAGGCCCCGTGAGAAGCGGGGTGTATCCGGAATGGTTGTCAGATGGCAGGGATGCTTCCACGCTGATTGAACAATCCGAGGCCGAAAGGATGGCCGATAAGGCGCTGGAGCGACTTCCTGCAGGTACAAGGCGATTGCTCCAATTGAGAGCCACCGGACTTTCCCTGGATGAGATTGCCGCCATAACCGGAAGGACAAAAGGCGGGGTGAAGAGTTCCATATCGGCCGCGCGACAAGAATTGATGAAAACCTTTAAAACGAAGTAATACAATGGACCGGAAAGACTTGATAAGATTGTATCTGGACGCAGAAACGACCTGCGAACAGGAACAGGAGCTTGCCGCCTCCTTTGCCACTACGCCTCCTGCCGATGAGGAAGAGATGGCGGTATATAAAATGATGCAGGCTGTCAGGCCCATCGAAATCCCTGAACTGCCGGAAGCCGGCGATGAGTATGACCGGATGGTCAGGCCTTCAAAGGTGCGGCCTTTCTACACCTGGGGCTTTTCCGTGGCCGGTGTGGCTGCTGCCATTGCTGCCGTGGTCTTGTTTACGGGCAAGCCTAAACAACCCGGCGTGCCGGCTACGCCTCAGAATGACTACACTGAGCTGATTCAGCAGATAGCCTTTTTATCCAACTTCAACCCGGCGGAAGCCGAAAACCTGGAATTCAAGCCCGTTGGGGACGGGTTTGTGATGACCGCCCATTTCCCCGATGGGCAGACTGCCTCGTACATCCTCACACCGCTGGATGGGGGCAAATCCTTTAATCTCGTTGCATTGAACAAATAAGAAGATCACCCATGAAAAAGATAATACTACTTTCAGTCTGCCTGCTGATAGGAGCATGGACACTGCGTGCCCAGCAGACCATTTATATCATCGACAATGAGACCGTGGAGAATTTCGACGGCTCCCAGCTCAAGGACAGGACCATCCGGGACTACAAGATCACCACGAAGGGTTCCGGGCGCAATGCCATTACGGTCCACGCCATCACCACGTCGTCCTCGGTGTTTTCTGTCACGGGGTCATTCACGCCCTTGAAGCCTTTGACTCCCATCGATTCGTCGATTGTCATCAAACCCACACACCGTAAGATTATCTATGTCATTGATGGCGTACCGCACGAAGATGCTTCGGCCTTCAACTCCATTTCTCCTTTCGACATTGAAAACATTACCGTGGTCAAGGATGGCTCTCCGGAGCAGAAGAAATATGGCGAGAACGTAGTCGTCATGAACATTACCACGAAAAAAGAGAAGACCGATTGGGCGGAGTTCCTGAAGGGGCTTCCCGGTGTGACGGTCGATGAGGACGGAAAGATTACCGTCAATGGCCGTGCGGTCACGACAATCACGATAAACGGACGAGCGTATTCGATAGATACGAAATAAAATAATCCCCTTAAAATAAGACTGTTATGATGATGAGAAGATTCTTGTCAGCCCTCACTATGTCCTTGTGCGTTGGATTTACAGCACATGCACAGGTGTACATTTTTAACGAAAACATGCTCAAAGAGCGTATGAGTGAAATCAAGACCACGGTTCTGGATTCACTGACCAATGAGCCTGTGTCGTATGCTTCGGTCTATGTCATTCCTGCCAAAGACACCACAATCACGAATTTCACCCTCACGGACGCCAATGGTGAAGCCAAGTTGGACGAAGTCCCTTTCGGCAGTTATGCTTTCCACGTGGAGATGATGGGATATAAGCCGGTTGTGCTGGAACGCTTCTTCCGTGAGGAGAAGGTGGACCTGGGCACCATCCGGCTACAGGTGGACGAGCAGTTCCTGCAGGCAGCTGTGGTTTCCGATGTGGGCAATCCTATCGTCATCAAAAAGGATACTGTTGAATTCAACGCTTCTTCCTTCCGGGTTGGAGCCAATGCGATGCTGAAGGATCTGCTCCAGCGTATGCCTGGTATGGAAATCACTGACGACGGGAAGGTGAAGTTCAATGGCGAGGAAATCGACAAACTCACAGTGGGCGGACGCACCTTCTTTTTCGGTGACCAGAGTACGGCACTGAATAACCTGCCTGCCGCGGTGGTGGACAAGATCCGGGTTATCGACCGGGAAAGCGAGCAGACCCGCGCTTCGGGCATCCAGGACGGGAGCCGGGAGAAGGTGCTGGACGTCGGCCTCAAAAAGGAATACGAGAAAGGATGGTTCGGCAATGTGGGCGTCAAGGGTGGCTCTACGATTGGCGGGCAGGACGGTGACAATCCTCTCCAGGATGACCGTGGACTGCTCTGGGGTGGAAATGCTCTTGTGTCGGCTTATACGGAGAAGGATCAGTTGACAGTGATTGCCAATGGGCAGAATGTGGATGACTCGAATGTCGTCGTAATCATCTCTGACGATGAGGGGCAACGTTCATCCCTGGACCAGGGACTCTCAACTGCCGCTCAGTTGGGTGTGAATTACAACACGTCCCGCATCAAGGATGTCGAGACAACAGTTAGTGCGAACTACAAATACACGGACACGGATTCCGGCTCGCAGACCGAGAGGACAACCTTCCAGGATGACGGCAATCTGAACTCATCGACGGAGAAC
>JAFYYM010000115.1 GCA_017557535.1 Bacteroidales bacterium
AACTTCATCGAGATGTCGTTATATTCCGCGAGGACGTCCATCACTTCCTGCACGCCCTCCTGGACCACCTCGATGACGGTCTTGTCCGGGTCCATCTCCGGCTCCTGCGCGAGATACCCCACGGTATAGCCCGGGGCCCATACGACCTCGCCCTTGTAGGATTTCTCCACTCCGGCGATGATCTTCAGGAGCGTCGATTTACCGGAGCCGTTCAGGCCGATGATGCCGATTTTCGCTCCGTAGAAGAAGGACAGGTAGATGTCCTTGAGAATGACCTTGTTGTTGTGGGGGAGGACCTTTCCCACCCCGTTCATCGAGAATATGATTTTTTCGTCAGCCATGGGAGATTGCGGTTTTTGCAAATATAGTCAAAAACCCGCTCACAACGACTGGTAGATGTACGAAATCCGGTCGATCATCCGGTCCAATGTGTATCGCTCCTCGAAGAGGCGGCGGGCACCGACCCCGAAACGCGCCTGGTCGTCCGCCACCTTTTGGATGGCATCGGCCAGCGCCTGCGGGTCACAAGGGGACACATTTAGTCCGGATACATCTTCTTGGTTGACCCACGAAACACCGGATTCCGGAATCCGCGTCGCAACAACCGGCTTTCCGCAGGACATCGCCTCAATTTGGACAATGCCGAAAGCTTCCGTTTTCATTACGCTGGACAGGACGAAAAGGTCACAGGCGCCGAACCAGGAAGGCAAGTCTCCGGAAGGCACAAATCCAATCAGGGAAACTCGTTTGTCTAAGCCGGAAAAAAGTATCTGGGCGGCAAGTTCATCGTGGAGGGGACCTGTACCCCCTATGACCAAGTGATAGTTGTCCGGAAGTCGTCCCAGTGCGTCAATCAGATAACGAAATCCCTTGTAAGGGACCAAGCGTCCTACAGAAAGCACGATGCGCTTCCCTGGGAATCGGTTCCGGAAAGCCTCCGCCATAGCTGGGTCGAAACGGACCGGGTCGATACCGATGGGAACAGCCACGCACTTGGCCTGCACTTTCCGCAGATACGGGGAAGCGGCCAGATAAGGCGGCGTAGTGCCCACGATGACATCGGCCCGCCGGATGAGCCACCGTTGCAAGGGTTTATAAAAAGCCAGCAGCAGACGCTGCGAAAGGATGTCGCTGTGCCAGTGAAGGATGACCTTCCCGCGGAAACCGCTCAGCCTCAGCGCCAATGCTGCCATCGGGTCGGGATGGTGGACATGGACGATATCATACTCATCCCGGTGCCGGCGAAGCCATTGGATCATGGCCGGAGACAACATCGTCGCCGCCTTTTTGGCCCATGCCCTCACGCACCAAACCGTTCTCCCTTCGGGGAATCGCAATACCTCCACACCGTCTTTTTCGCTATGGAACGGCAGATCTTCCGGGTCAATGCCGTCCTCCGGCAATTTCGCGCAGAGCATGTCGCAGGTAATTCCCCTGTCCGCCAGACCGCGGGTCAGGTCCCACATCACTTTCTCCACCCCGCCTCGGATGGGGTAGAACTTCCCGAGCTGAAGGATTCGCATCTTCATGGTAAAAGATAAGTCTTGGTTACGGAATGACGGCAACTTTCAGGGAGGAACCTGTCAGTTGCCGTCATAACTCAATCATATCCTCACAGACTACATGGATGTGTTGGCATCTTCCCGCTCGCAACGGACGGATAAACCATAGGCTCGGTTGACATAGCCGGGAGCGCTGATGCCGCTGGCGCCATAATTCAAGCAATAACTGTTTCGCGCCGTGTCGCCATGAGGAACATCCAACCAGTACATTCCGGCGGAGCCTGCATCTGTCACGACACCATAACCGTTGATATACCCCTCTGCAGGGAAGAACAGTTGTCCGCCCGAAGCGGTAGGGAAATACCGTCCCTTGCCTGATACTAACGTCGATTCTTCAAACGTGAGGCCTGTCCAAGTATTGCCAGCGGGAACTTTATAACCTCTGGGGCAAGGATCATATACCGATTTTTGAACCGCCGTATTCTTTAGCGGAGGATCAGGTGACAATCCGTCCAGTCTGTAGTAATCATAGCGCCACAAGTTCAGATAGTCATTGTCTGACCAGTCAAACTCGTCCTGGGCAGGATCATGATCAGACAAAAACTTGTCCGGATGTTGAATCGAGTAGTAGAGATGGTGCGGTTCATCGTCCACCAAAGGGGAGCCCGCACGGATAGGATCCTTCCTACCCCATTGGAAATAAGGAGCCCATCCGGAAATGGATTCATCCTCATAATCCGTTTGATTCAGCGTAAGCGTCGGTGAAACCGTCGATTCGTGCTCGACACAGACAAACCGGACGATTCCTTGCCTGGAAGGATAATACAGACCGTCGGAATCATCCACCCAGCCCAGATTGACGGGCTGTACATGGAATGTATTCTGACTGCTGTTCTTCATCGCAACGGGTGAAAGGTTCTGGTCCGTAATCCAGATGTGCCATGTCCAGGCGATTACGTTCAGATGGACATCCTTGACATAAATCAGCGCGTTGCCGGGGCTGATGTTCTCGCCCACCGAAAAAGTAACATAGCGGTCGGATTTGTTATCGGCATACGTGATTGTTTCCAAGTAACCGACATCGGTAATCACATTCTGGCCGTTCTTGAAATCTTGCCACAGGACCCCCACTTCCGTACAATGGTGACCGTAATAATCAGTCGTGATACCAAGGGCGGTATGCGTCCCGTGTCTGGAAATCCAAGGATCTTTAATCCGGTCAGAGGTTGCCATTCCCAGATAATCGAACGTATTCCTGCAATGATTATGGAATTGATCAAGATAATCGAAATACTCCCTTGGCGGGTCGTATGCGCCCTCGTTTGTTTCCACATGCTTGAATTCCATATCGATACCATTTCCGTAAACCATCGGGAAAATATAGTCTCCTGGTCCTTGGACGATATAGCAGTTTGCTGTGGTCGTGGCTGCTCCATTGGCGTGCGTGAGATGGTTCCACCACTGCAAATTGACACGTGCCTTATCGTATTTGCCGTTCACATTCTGTTTGGCCGCCTCAATTTCTGCCGTCCATGCGGTCTTAAGGCGCTCTTCATGGGTCTGTACGGTCTGGGCCGTCATCTTGGCAACATGGTTGCCCTCGTAGGCGGCCGTGGTCGGAGAATCCGCCACGGGGTCGATACTTAACAGCCAAGCCGGATAGTCGGAAGGGTCAATGTCGAACCATTCATCCGCATCTTGAACTTGGTCATTGTCCGTATCGCTCCAATACTGAGCTTTCCAAGGAGTGGGGTACCAGTGTGCGCCGTTGTCATTGGTCTTCCTGCTCCGCACAGAGAAGGTGCGAGGTTCAGAAGTCCCAGCGGTGTGGGAGTAATTCAATGTTGCCGGCGTGTTGTCCACGTCGCAAATATCTATGTCGTATTCCCATTCCGGCACACCCAGGTTGCTGACATTATGTTTCTTGAGTCCATCGAAAATAATCCAGCCGTCGCTGTCTGTCTGTTCTGCGGAATTGGTGCTTTTCAAGTCTATGGAACTGCTTCCTTCCGCGGTAACGACCGTGAGAGTAACCTGATGAATGGTCTGCGGAAGGGCGAAAAGGGCTACTGTGACACTTTCCCCGTAGGGGATGACGTCTCCCGTCCAATTGAAGGTGATTCGGGAGTTGGCTTCGGTACGGGTAACCAGGGAACCCCAACCGCTTTCGGCGTAGGTATAAGTGCGTGTATAGTTATGACCATCACGGGGGGACGTGTTGTAATCCACGTTGGTCATGGTTGTCCTATAGGTTCCGGTCATGGCATCTTGGGCAGAAGAAAGGATGATCTGCTGCAGGTTCATGTCATGGCCTCCGGAATAATTGTTGGTGATGGTAACATAAAAGGTAGTCACGATGGGCGTGAAGGACAGCCAGACCGGATCCGTGTCCCCTCCATTGTGGTCACCTTTGGTGGCCGCTGTCATGTAGCACAGGTCCATGTTGCCATAATAAACGCCCGGCGTGGGAGTTACGTCATTGGTCTTGGATGTGGCAAAGGATTGGTCCGGAGGGAGGACGGATGTCACGACATTGGCTTCCATCTTCGTGTCGGTACCATTCGGAACAGGGTAAACGGAATAGAATGTGTGGGTCTCCCTATCCCCCCATTTCATGCTTCCGTTCACAGGAGAGATGGAAGCGCGATGGAATTTGTCCGTCTTGGATTCAAAATCGGTTACCTCATAGTCGGCGTAGGGGGCGGCATCTCCCATGGCCTCAGCACTGTAAATACGGATTTTGTCTCCCGACAGCCAATTGATGCGCTCCATATTGTCCGCATCCTTGATGCCTGAATAGGAGGTCCTGGTCAACATGGAGGCTTCACTCTCCGCACTAAACTGGATGGGAAGGCCGGGCCTGCGCTCATAGCCGTTTTCTTCGCCTTCTTTGTTACAACCGACGGCCGATATGAGCACTGCCGTCAAAAGACAAAAATACTTTTTGAACATACTCATTTCCATTCAGTATTAAATCCAGTTTCGTTGAAATCGTGTTCTTTCGTTTCATGACCTGCCGTTTCCACTTTCAGTCTTTTTTCCACGACAGATCCTTGAAGGAAGGATGCTTCCAGTTGGACCGTCACCTGTTTGAGGACGCACGGCGTCCCATAGTTTTTTTTCTTCATAGTTATCGATTTTCTATCTTTTCCAACCACGCCCTGGGCACACGGGCCCGGGCATATAAGCAATTCATCAGAGCCACGACCACATAGGTCTTACCCTGCAATTCCAGGACAAAACCCTCTACGCCACGAAGAACGCCTCGGATTACTCGAACCCGCTCTCCCACGAATAATGGCTTGTCCATCAATCCGCCTTCTTCCGTCGACAAGTCGAAGACACGGCGGAAATCATCCATCTCCTTGTCCGGCACCACCATCAGTTTCCGCGTGGCGCAGTCGAACAGATAGTCAGCCTTCACTCCCCCGTAGTGGATGAGGTCCAAGGCCTCACAGCGCGTAGCCTTCAGAAAGACAAGGCTCGTCAGGAGGGGTTCCTCCACCATCGTCCGCCCGTGGGAAGCCTGTCGCTTCCGCGTAGGGACAAAATGCTCCACGCCAAGTGCCGAAAGCCGGTTCCTCACGCCCAGTTCTGCACCGTGACGGGTCCGTGCCACATACCAGTATGCCGTCTGCCCTTCCACCTAAAATTTCTTTCCACTGACGATGCTCAAGAAAGTCAGTCCCAGCACCTTGATATCAAACCAAATCGAATGGTTCCTCAGATAGTACAAGTCCAAGTCCAGCCTCGTGAGCATCTTCTCCAAAGTGTCCGTATATCCGTTATAAAGGGTGGCGTAACTGGTAACGCCCGGACGGATCTGGTACAAGTACCGGTAGCGTGCGTTACACGCCATAATCTGGTCGATATAGTATTGGCGTTCCGGACGATAGCCGATAAACGACATATCTCCCCGGAGGACATTCCATAATTGGGGCAGTTCATCCAGGTGATGCGCCCTCAGGAAACGTCCGATGCGGGTCAAGCGTGGATCCTCCTCGCCGGAATACAGCGCCGGAGAGCCGTTTTGCTCCGCATCGACCCGCATAGAACGGAATTTGTAGATATAAAAAGGTTTTCCGCCTTGGCCAATCCGCTCCTGTGCGTAAAAGACCGGTCCGCCGTCCTCCTTTTTAACCAGCAGGGCACACAGGCCTATGACCGGCGAGAAAATGAGTAGCAAAACCGATGATAGAACGACATCAAAGCTTCGTTTCAATGCATGGCCGACAAGGCCCATCCCATCGACTTGCGGGATGGAATCGTCCTCTTTGGTCCCGGACACAAAATCGGGGCTCTGTTTCGGGAAGAAAACGGCATCCACTCCTCCCAACTGCCATTGCAGGCGGGAAAGTTGTTCCGGTGACGCACAGTGGTAGACAACATAGTCCGAAATAACCCGACCGGAAAGTTCCCGGTCAGTCGTCAGGAGACCAACCACCTCGAATCCTCCTTTCTCCATTTCGTATGCCAATTGGAGGGCGGGTTCATCCGTACCCGCCACCAGGGCGGTACGGCGTTGTGCCTGTACCTTCACATTGTTGCGGGGTTTCATCAGGATCCGGGCGAAAAGCCGCGTGTATGTCATCGTGAGACTCGAGAAGAGCAGGTCGGCCAGAAGAACCAGCGCAACATGAGCGGCAGGAAGGTCAAGCAGTCCAGTGAGCAGGACGATCAGCATCAACAACTCTTTGACTACGACAACCAGCATGACCTTCCCCATGGAACGTACAGTGGCAAACCGGCGCACATCACGATAAGGACGCAGGATAATCTCCCCCACGCAAATCGCCACCAGCGAGACCAGAAGATACTTGGCGACCAGCCAAGTAAAACCCGCAATCGGCTCTGTCACCCACCGGAACAGCAGGATGGACAAAAGTGAAGCAAGCAGGGACATAAAGATGTCCTGCAAGAAAATCACCCACATTCTGTCATAGTGTTTCCGGTCTGCCATAAAACTTCTCTTGGTAAGAGAGGTGAAACAGGCAGGATGGGCAGGAAAAAGCCCCCGCCAATCAATTCAAATTTTTGATAATTATGATCAATAAGAAGAAAAGAATCCTGTTTGACGATTATCTGCGGAACAGGGTGGCCACCCTGGAGGCGGAAGGACGGTACTCTACCGCCTCAAACTACAGGAGCGCCGGAAACAGTCTTACAAAGTACTTGGAAAAGAGACCCGTAAGGCTGGATGAAATTGACCGCAACCTTGTGGAACGGTATAATGCGGCACTGTACTGCAGAGGGATAAGCCGAAACACCGTTTCATTTTACAATCGTGTGCTTCGTGCCATTTGCAACCGTGCCGGATCGGAAGGGTTCCAGGTCGCCGAGCATCCCTTCAGCGGGGTTTATACAGGGGTAAGTGCAACGCCTAAACGGGCCCTCCCTAAAAAAGTCCTTCAGAGGATAGTTGCCTTCGATGCAGAAGCGGACCGTGAATTGTCGCTGACCCGGGACCTGTTTCTGTTCAGCTTCTACGCCAGGGGGATGAGTTTCGTGGATATGGCTTTCCTCCGCGCCCGGAATCTATCTGGAGCAATCCTGACCTATCGGCGGCGGAAGACAGGACAGGCGCTTACCCTCCGCCTGGAGTCTTGTATGATGTCCATCCTGGAAAAGTATGCAGACCTGTGTTTCGGGGATTACCTGCTTCCGATCATCGAATCGGAGGATCCAGTCACCGCCCATCGGCAATATGTATATCGCCTTCATCGTCACAACCTCCGTCTCAAAGAGTTAGGTCAATGCTGCGGGGCGGAGTATCCATTGAACTCTTATGCGGCCAGGCATTCCTGGGCAACGCTCGCTTCCCTGGCCCGGGTTCCGGTCACGGTAATCAGTGCGGGTTTAGGCCACCGTTCCGAGCAAGTTACGCGCATCTATCTGGACTCCCTTTCCCAAGGGACGATTGACCGTGCGAACAAACAAGTGATAGCAATATTGTTAAAAGGCCGAAACAGATGTTGATATGAACCTCTGTAGATATCAATCCGAATTGTTCGGGGAAGGTTTGTTTTAATTAATCAAAAATTAAGTTGCTCAAAACTTGTAGTTCTTTTGCAGAGTTAGTAAATTTGCAAAATTGATTCTCTCTTACCAAGAGAGGATTTTTTGAATGAGTACAACTCATTCATTATCCACAAGTTCCGTTCCATCCGCTTAGTCGGATCGTCAATGTGCGGAAGTCTTGGCCGGGGGAACATTTGGAAGTTCCCGAAACTTCAATTACCTTTGTGCCGGACATGGGGATTCTCTCCATATTCATCCGTTTCCGGGACGCCATGGCGTAACCCCGGCGGCAGCGCCGTTATTCTGCCAATCAAAATTAAACATACTATGATCAAACAGTCAGTCTGTATCTGGGCTGCCCTTCTGTCTGGGGCGGCGGCCCTTTCCGCACAAAACACTGTGCCAGCACCCAGCCAGGCTCGGCAGGTTTTCGTATCCCTGCAGGGAGGTCCCGTCCTGGATATCTATGAAAATGCGTTTTCCTACCGGGAGAACGGCCGGACTTTGGACCTGTTCACGCTTCAGGGTGCCTTCTCTATCGGCTATGAAATCAATGATGTGTATGGCCTACGGCTACAAGCCGGTATCGGCAAAGATGCCGGAGCCTGCAATGTCCGGCAGACCTCCGGAGGTGGATTCTATCCATATTCCTTCCGTCATGTTGCCATTTTTGCGGATGTGCTTCTAAACCTGAACGGGCTTGCGGGAAAAATCACTGCCTTCCGGCCGAAGTTATATGCTGGCGTGGGTGGAGCGCATACGTACGGTTTTTCCGATGCAAAGCACCCTTGGCAGAAAGTGAACGGAAAGAACACCATTCCTGGATTCCGCGGTGGTTTCATCGCCGAGTATTCTTTTCCTTCAGGACTGGGTTTCTTCGCCGATCTGGGTGGTGAGGCCTACCACGATATGTACAATGGCTTGATGCCCACCAAGGAGGAACAAAAGAATTATGAGGGCTACGGCGGTTTCCCGCTGGACCTGAGGGCCGCACTAAATTTCGGCATTGTTTATCATTTCAAATAAACGGCAAAATATGAAAAAGTATATCCTGGCACTTTTCCTGTGCGGTATTTCCTTTGCTGCAGCAGCACAGCGGGAAACTGGTTATTTTGTCGGCGCCGGCGCCGGTATGAATTTCGGTTTCGACGGACTCAAATACGAAGACCGGCCCACTTCCCATAACGGCGCGGGCTATGCGGGTGATTTCTACTTTGGCGGATGGATCAACCCCACCATCGGCCTTCGGGCCGGCTACCAGGGATTTGGCATCTCGGACCGGTATACGGACTTTGGCAACCGTAAATACCAATATGCCCACGGAGATGTGCTGTTGCGCCCTCACCGGAATATCATTCCATATGTGCACGGCGGTTACCTGAAGATTGTCAATCCGGCCATCGGCGGCGGAGCTGGTGTGATGTTCCCCATCCATCTGACCAAACACCTGAGCATCGTCCCGGACCTGAAGGCAACGGGCTACAACAGCAAGGCATTCGACAGTTACAAGCACAACTTGGCAATCACCCTCAGCGCCACCGTCGGCATCGCGCTCCGGTTCGGCCATACCGCCAAGAAACCTGCCACTGAACCCACCGTTGTCGTGCCGGTCGAACCGTCGCCCCGTGATACCGTGATTGTACGGGAAGTGGTCCGAGAGATCGTCCGGGAGGTTGTCAAAGACACCGTCTATCTGGAGCCGAAGCTGCCTGCCGAACTGGAGGCCATCAGCGCCCTCGCCCTGTTCGACAATGACTCCTATGTCATCAAGCGGGAGTTCTATCCCGACCTGGACCGCGTGGTCGCCTGGTTCAATAACCATCCAGATGCCCGCGCCGTCATCGAAGGCCACACCGACAGCAACGCCTCCCCCGCCTATAACCAGGTACTTTCCGAGAACCGCGCCCGCGCCGTCTTCAACTACCTCGTGGACCACGGTGTCGATGCCTCCCGCCTCACTTGGACAGGCTATGGCCTCACCCGCCCGGTGGACACCAACGCCACGGCGGAAGGCCGGCAGCGGAACAGGCGTGTGGAAATCAGCGTGGAGTAGCATATTGGGAAAACGAAGTCACTACGGCCTGTATTGACTGCTAGCTCTTGAGGTCGAATAACTGCATCTCAAAGGTTGCAGTTATTCGACCCTTTGTTATTACAGACCATCTTTTCATTCTTATGAATCACTGTATCATTCTGGCAGGCGGCATTGGCTCCCGTATGAATCTGGACATACCCAAACAGTATTACAGAGTCAATGGAATCCCGATTATTATGTATTCAATCAATAAGTTCGCCCATAGCGGATTGATTGATTCAATCGTCATCGTCCTTGCTAATGAATGGAGAGGTTTTATGGAAGAGTGTCTTTCCGGGGAGCAGTATCCGTGTAAAATCCATTATGCTGAAGCTGGAAAGTCCAGGCAGCATTCAGTTTGGAACGGCCTGAATATCATTAAGCGATATGCAATGGATGGCGATATCGTTCTTGTACATGATGCCGTACGCCCATACTTCCCAATCAGCAATATTTCAGAAGGAATAGACGCATGTAAAGAGTATGATGCTGCACTCCCGGTCATACCAGTCAAGGATGCAACTTATCAAAGCTCCAATGGGGTCATAATTTCTTCAATCCTTCCAAGGCATGAATTGTACTCGGGACAATCTCCGGAGTGCTTTGCTTTTCAAAAGTTTTATCAAGCCCATGGCCGTTTTTCCGATGAAGAACTATCTACGATTCGGGGCTGTGCCGAACTTGCCTTCAGAGCAAATCTGTCTATCAAATTGATTCCGGGATGTGAGCAGAATTTCAAACTGACAACCATTGAAGATATGAAGGCTTTTGAACTATCGGTAAATAAAACTTTCAGTTGATGGCATATATATGTTCCGTGAGTTAATAAAAAGATTCTTCGTACGGTTGTGTCCTGTCCACAAGAATTGGATAGTTTTTGACAGTTTTTTTGGTATGGGTTATGGCGATAGCCCCGGGGCCATCGCCGATGAAATACTTAAAAGAAAGTTACCCTATAAGTTGTTTTGGCGAGTTGCTATTCCTGAGAAGGCATCTTTCCCCAAAGGTATTATTCCTATACCTGAATACTCCCTTAAAACTTTGTTCACGGTCGCCTCATCAAGTGTGTGGATTTCCAACACAAAATCGAATTTTCCATGGCCCAAAAAGAAAAACCAGTACTATATTCAAACATGGCATGGCGGCGGTTTGCCTCTAAAGCAAGTCGAAGGCCAAGTTGAAAACTTTTTGGGAACCGATTATGTTTTGAAGTCAAAACGGGATTCGGCTCAGACTGACATGATTCTTGCGGATAATAATTTGATAGCTGACATTTATCGAAATTGGTTTTGGTATCCGGCATCTTGCGAAATTGCCTGTATCGGTCTTCCCAAAAACGATGGCTTTTATCATAAAACAGACATTTCTACTCTAAAGAATAAGTATTTTGGCCGGAGTGATGTCAAGATTGCTCTATATGCTCCAACATTTCGAGACGACAACAGTACCGAAGGATACCGGATCGATTTGAAAGCTGCTCACCAAGCGTTGGAAGAAAAAAGTGGAGACAAATGGCTTATGGCCGTACGCCTTCACCCGAATATCAGAGATTTGGCGGATGACTTATTCACATTCGATGAGATTATAATAAATGCTACTTCTTTCCCTGATCCGAAAGAGTTAATTTTAGCATCAGATATGCTCTTCACGGATTATTCCAGTATCATGTCAGATTTTCTCGCACTGGATAAACCGGTTTTTTTATTTCTGATGGATTTGGATCACTATCTCTCTTCCTGTCGTACAATCGGGCCTGTTTTTTATAATCTACCCTTTCCGTGTTGCTATACCAACGATGACTTGATAAAAGCCATTGATGCATATGACCCGATGAAGTATCAGTCCACCATCAACGATTTCAAACACAATTGTTTTATCAGTTACGATGATGGCCATGCGGCAGAGAGGGTAGTCGATCGAATAGAAGAAGTTATTGGGAAGTAAACTACGATGGCCTCGTCCCAGACGCTGAAAAATAAAACGATTAAAGGTGTTTTCTGGCAAACTGTTCAGAAAGCATCTTCTCAGCTCGCGAGTTTCGTTGTTTCCGTTGTTTTAGCCCGTATGCTTTCTCCAGACGATTTCGGCGTCATTGCGATGACATACATTTTTATGAACATCGCAAATGTCTTGGTTGACTGTGGCCTCGGATCTTCTCTAGTGCAAAAGAAAGAGACGGACGATCTGGACATCAATTCGGTCTTCTATTTCAGCATGGGTGTCTCAGTCTTTCTCTATCTTCTTCTTTTCATTTGCGCACCAATGATAGCAAGACTGTATCATAACGTGCTCCTCGTGGAAATAATCCGCGTGTTAGGCCTTGGTCTGCTCTTCTCAAGCGCCATCAGCGTCCAGAGTGCTATCATTCTGAAGCAGATGGATTTCAAGAAACTTTTCTATAACTCATTAATTTCAACAATCTTATCCGGAATCATCGGGCTTACGATGGCTTTCCTGGGTTTTGGAATCTGGTCTTTGGTTGCCCAAACAATCAGTAATTCTGCCATCAGCGTTGTCACCTTGTTTTATCTGACCAGGTGGCGTCCCCGACTTACGTTTTCTTTCACGAGACTGAAAGGGCTGTACAAATTCGGGCTCAATTATATGGGAGCAAATCTCTTCGGAACTTTTTTCAATGAACTCAAGGGCTTTCTGATTGGCATCAGATATCAACCCGCTGATCTTGCTTTTTTTAACAGAGGGGATACAATCCCCAAATTGATAAACGGGAATATTACCGGGACGGTTTCATCTGTCCTCTTTCCTGCCATTTCCAAGCTTCAGGATGATAAAGCCGCCGTAAAAAGCGCTATGCAAAAAAGTATGATGACAACCACATTCATCATCGCTCCTTTATTAACAATACTCATTGCATCTGCCGACAGTGTGATTCCCGCATTATACTCATACAAATGGGCTGAAGCAATACCTTTCTTGCAGATTCTGGGCTTTGGTTATCTTTTTTCGGTTCTCGGTTCTGTCAATCTCCTGGCAATGAACGCCATTGGCCGGAGCGACGTTACTCTCATACTGGAGTTTGTAAAGAAACCAGTGTTCTTGTTCATTCTCTTATATACAATCAAAATCAGCCCTATGGCATTGGCTATCGGAACTTCTGCATACGCATTATATGCCACTTCTGTTAACGCCCTGCCAAATAAAAAATTAATCGGATACAGTTACCGCGAGCAGCTACATGACATACTTCCTCAGCTATTTCTCGCTTTCGGTGTCGGCTGCATCGCTTTCCTCATTGGCCGGATGAATTGGAATTGTTGGTTGTCTCTCTTTGTTCAATGGGGTGTTGGAATAAGTCTTTACATCGGCTTCGCCATACTGGTAAAAATGGAAAGTTATCAATACGTAAAAGAAACCGCCCTGGATTTCTTAAAGTGTTATAAATAAACCTTGACTTTTATATCATTCATTACTTCCCCGCAATCGCCTGTTCGGCCCTGCAATACTAATTCTTCTTTCTTACAAGAATGACATTGACACCTCGAAATCATGCTGTCGACTGGCTCAAAGGAGTCATGATCGTTTTCATTGTTTTTGTCCATTCTGGAACCATCCCAGGTTTATTTCACGGGTATTTGGCTGTTGACATTTTTTTCTTCATTGCCGGTTACTACTTGATGAGGAGTTTTAACCGTAAACCGGAGACGGCAATCAAATACACTTGGCATAGGATTAAAAACATATATCTCCCATATATCCTTTGCTTCCTGTTTTCCTGCGTTTTAAGATATGAGGGACTTACTCATTTCGCCGACTTCGATTCATTCATAGAGAAATATGCACAATTTGCCTTTAGTCTCTCTCTGACAGAAGAAATCGGGCCAAGAATAATGTATGAACATATTTTATTCGGATCCTGGTTTCTCAGCGTATTGGTCATAGCGGGATTTCTGCTGTATAGTATGTTGGAGTATAATGATCGGTTTGCTATCCATATCCTGTTCCCTGCAATCTGCATTTTGGGCTTTACGTTCATTTTCACAAACGGGACATCGGCAATGAACTGGGCTAGGATTGGTGCCATAAGTTTGCCGTTATTGCGAGGATTGACTGAATTAGCGGCGGGAGCCTTGATTTACAAAATCCGGGATGTCTACCACGATGCATTGGAAAGAAGAGGATTGATTATCAATATAGCTTTTATCCTTTCCTTGGTCTTATATCTCGCCTTGATGTTTACTGAAAGGAATCTGGATGTTTATCTGATTGCAACTGCCCCTTGGATTCTTTTGGGAGCCGTGATTGAGAAGTCCTGGCTCAACAGATTTCTCAGCCTAATTCGTGGAGGATTGATTTCTGCCATAGGCAAACGCTCCCTTTATGTGCTCTTAGCTCATCCTCCGGCACTTTTGATTATTCACTGGAGCAATGAAAATTTACTGAACAATCGCTTTGGTAATCTGGCGATTTTCTGTTTTGATATGATGGCTACAGGTATTGCAACGATTATTTTGTTTTACACTTGCAAATGGTTGAGAGAAAGAGTACTTCCCCGATAAGCTATTCCGTTGCAATACGCACGCTTGGGACAGCTGGCGATAAATTTGTAAAAATGATTCGTTCTCTCGAATCACAGAGCATTCCTGCTGAACATATCTTTGTGTATATAGCCGATGGTTATCCTTTGCCTCAACGCATAGGAAAAGAAGAGTACATCTACTGCCCCAAAGGCATGGTGCATCAAAGAGCGCTCCCCTACGACGAAATATCATCAGAATACATCCTTCTCTGTGATGATGATGTATTATTTGAGAAGAATTCGGTTGAACAGCTGTTTGAAGGGCTTTTCAGCAATCAAGGCGATGCAATCAGTCCAAATGTATACCAGAATTATCAGTGGAGCATCAAAGAGAAAATGATTCAGGCTGTGTTTCATGGACTCTATCCCGATCATTTCTCCAAGTATGCATTCAAGGTCCGCAGAAGTTCGTATTTCAGTTATCATGTTTCTCCAAAGCCTGTGATGGAAACACAATGCTTTGCAGGAGCTTGCATCCTATTGAAAAAAACAGTTTTCCAGTCCATCACACTGCAAGACGAAAATTGGATGGATATGTTCAAGTATCCCCTGGGGGAAGATCTTGTTTTCGCATATAAACTATTCCGGTACGGTTATACAGTTCTCATCCACTCGAATTGCGGCATCACTCATCAAGACGCACAAACCAGTCACGAAATAGACAGATACAAAGGGTATAAAGATAACTGTACAATCCGCCATCTAATCTGGTATCGTTGCATTTTTCAACCAGACAGCAAGTTTACAAGGATTGCCGATATTTCTTCATACTATTCGAGATGGGGATTCCGCTATGTAGTAGCTGTCCTATCCAGGATTTTCGGCCGAAACAACCGTTCTGACCGTGACAGCATCTTGGCGCTGAAAGAGGCCAAGCAGATCATTCAGTCCGATTCATTTTCCCGGATTCCCATTTGGAAGACAATTAGATAATGGCCTCAAATCCTCTCATCAGTATTCTCATTCCCGTATTTAATGCGGGAAAGACCTTGCCGAGGACATTGCAATGCCTCTCTGCGCTGAAAGGAAAGGATGCTGAAGTTTTGTTTGTCAATGATGGAAGCACGGATGAAACCTGTGCCATCTTGGAAGCCTATATCGGATCTAATCCTGAAGTGGAGTGCCACTTGTTTCATCAGACTAATCAGGGAGTAGCAGCAGCCAGGAATACGGCCATCGAAAATGCAAAAGGACAATGGCTTCTGTTTTTGGATGCTGATGACCTCTATTCCAATAGTGCTTTCGATATAATCAGCACAGAACTGATTGACAGTATTGATGTGCTCGGATGGGACTGGGTAAACGAAAATGGAACAAGAACCAGGAGTATGAGGCAAGCCGATTACTCAACTCCCACCCAGGCCTTGATCAATATGATGGGAGGAACCATGAAATGGAACCTCTGGCTTTTCGCTATACGACGCAAACTCATCATTGCAAACAATATTCGGTTTATCCCGGGAGCCGATATGGGGGAAGACATGGGCTTTATCTTGAAAGTTTTTGCGTGCTCGAAAACTGTTAGGCAAATCCATCTTCCTTTGTATAGATACAATGCATCAAATCCATCATCTATCAGTGTCAAAATGGATGAAAAAAGAAGGAAAGAAGTTACTGCTAATCTCAAGTCAGCCGAATCGTTTCTTTTGCAATCTGACTTTGCGGACTTATTCAGAGCATATCTTCCCCATCTCCAGCTTTTCATCAAATTACCTTTGCTGATAGGACCTTCCCAAGAGAATTACCGAATCTGGTATTCTTGGTTTTCCGAAGCAAACGGTTTTGCGTTCAAGAACCCTGATCTTCCATTCAGGACGAGACTATTGCAGTGGATCGCTTCAAAACAGTTGTGGCCTGCTGTCCGTTGTTATAATAGGGTTTACAAGACATTATATCGGTTCATCGAGAACCGTAGTCAATAATCATTTCTTCTTACGTGCAGAAAAGAATTCCCATAGCATTGTTCTTGGGCATCCTTACAAGCCTCTTCTTATTCCCTGTTTCTGTCTATTTCCTACCAGAGGCATTGAATACCAAGATGATACTCGCTGTTTTCGGAATCATTGCCTTTGTATATGAGTGTGCCAGAAAAAGCTCATTCAGCATTTCTCAGCGCATACTAGCTTCGGCCATCATAGCAATTATCTTTTCTGTCTGGTGTTTCTATTGCATTACAGTAAATGGTACAGATGATACTACCTATTCATCGTACTGGTTATCATTTGCAACTTGGTTGGGTGCTGCTTATGCTGTCTGCTGGCTGATTCGAGAATGCGAAGGTAAGATCGATTTGGCGTCTTTGACATTTTACTTGACCCTGGTCTGCTCCTCTCAATGTATTTTAGCACTGATTATTGATCACAGTCTCCCCTTCAAGCAAGCTGTCGATGCGATTTTTGTCCAAGGACAAGAGTTTTACCATCAAATTAATCGTATGTACGGCATCGGCGCTGCATTGGATACTGCCGGTGTTCGTTTTTCCGTCGTTTTGGTATTGATGGCTCATCAAATGTCATCCAATGGAAGTGTGATTGATAACAAAGGATTGACACTTTTTTATTTCATCTCTTTCGCCCTCATCGTCGTAGTTGGATCGATGATTGCCAGAACTACCTGGGTAGGCGCCATCCTTGGCATCTCCTATTTGGCGATTTCCTATCTTAAAATTAACAAAGGTTTCATTTCATCCAGGCAAGTCAGTTTCTGGCTGATAATGGGGGGTATTACCGCGCTCACGATTCTCGTATCCGTCTGGCTTTACAATCACAACCCCGATTTCAGGCATAACCTTCGCTTCGGTTTTGAAGGTTTTTTCAACTGGGCGGAAACCGGTGTTTTCCGTACGGACTCGACCGATAAACTGAACAGAATAATGTGGGTATGGCCGAAAGACATGAGATCTTGGATCATAGGGACGGGGTTGTTCGCTGATTGGGTCTATGGGACCGACATCGGATACTGCCGGTTTGTGTTATATTGTGGGTTGATAGGCTTAGTCATTTTCTCCATCTTCTTTATCTTCAACGGCCTATCCGTCATCCACCTGTTCCCGGGCACGAAATATCTGGCGCTCGTACTGATTGCCCTGACCTTCATCATCTGGCTGAAAGTCTCTACGGATATCTTTTTCATCTACGCCCTGTTGTTCAGCACGGCAAGTCTTCAAGAAAAGCTATGCGCATCGTCTACAACATAGCCGGTTTCTATCGTCCTGCCGGAATGGAGCGTGTGTTGGCGGACAAGGCCAATTGGCTCGCTAGTCACGAACACGAGGTGACGATCCTGACCACCGAGCAGAAGGGACGGCCCTATGCTTTCCCGTTGGATGACCGGATCGCCGTCAAAGATCTGGGGATTGGATATGAAGACAACAATGGCGGAAGTTTGTGGGACAAGGTGGTCCATTATCCGGCCAAGCAGATAAGACACCGTAAGGCTTTGGAAAAGGTCCTGCAGGAAATTCGGCCGGACATCACCGTCTCTATGTTCTGCAACGAGGTCAATCTCATCCCCCGGATCAAAGATGGAAGCCGGAAAGTGCTGGAGGTGCATTTCTCACGATTCAAGCGCCTGCAATATGCCCGTACAGGGCTTTGGGGCCTGATAGATAAATACCGCAGCCGTCAAGATGCCAAGCTCGCCACCCGGTACGACCGGTTCGTCGTGCTGACGGAAGCAGACAAGGCCAATTGGAGAGAGGTGAAAAATGTGACCGTCATCAAGAATCCGATTTGTTTCAAACCGGAGAAACCGGCATCGCTCAATACCCGTACGGTCCTGGCAGTAGGCCGATTGACTTATCAGAAAGGATTCGACCGTTTGCTGGATGCATGGAGCAGAGTGGCAGAAGAAGCCCCCGGCTGGACGCTGGTATTTGCTGGAGACGGGGAATTGCGGGACGACCTGCAAGAACAGACGAATGGTCTGGGTATTTACGACTCCGTCCGTTTTGCGGGGAATGTCCAAGACATATCCGCCTGTTATGCAAAAGCATCGGCCGTCGCCCTCTCCTCCCATTATGAAGGCTTGCCGATGGTCTTGTTGGAGGCCCAGGGATTCGGGGTGCCGGCCGTCTCGTTCGACTGTCCCTGCGGACCTTCAGAGATCATTCGGGACGGCGAGAACGGCTATCTTGTGCCGGAAGGGGATGTCGAGGCATTGTCCCTCGGCCTTCTCCGGATCGTACAGAATGATGAGGAACGCGCCCGGATGGGTCGACAAGCCTATCTCGATGCGTCCCAATGGGACATAGAAACCATTATGCCACAATGGATCCGATTATTCGAAGAAACGTTGTCATCTCCGCGGTAAACCTGCGGAAAGGCGGCACCCTCACCGTGTTGCGGGACTGTCTCCGGTACCTGTCGGACCGGAAGGACCTGCACGTGACTGCTCTGGTCCATCGACAGGACCTTTGCGACTATCCAGGCATCGAATATATAGAGATACCGTGGAGCATCGGAAGCTGGCTCAAGCGTCTTAAATGCGAATATATCACGATGGACCGCATTTCCAGGAAACTGCCTGAAACCGACCTGTGGCTCTCACTTCACGATACCTCTCCACGCGTGAAAGCGAAACGGCAGGCCGTCTACTGCCACACGCCTTTTCCGTTTATGAAGGCCAGGGCCCGAGACTGGCGGATGGATTACAAGATTGCCTTGTTCTCCCTCTTTACAAGATTCGCCTATCGCTGGAATGTCCGGAGCAACCGGTTCCTGATCGTCCAGCAAAACTGGATGCGGAAGGCGATGGCCGATCTGCTGGCCGTCAGCGTGAATCAGATCATCGTAGCCCCTCCCTCCTTTCACCCGATGGCCATTCCTTCCCTCTCCCCCGTCATCCCGCCTTCTTTCCTCTACCCGGCGACCGCGGATGTCCATAAGGACTTCGAAACCCTCTGCGAAGCGGCTCGGATTCTGGAAAATCGCATCGGAAAAGACCGGTTTCGCGTCATCATTACGGTCAAGGGGAATGAGAATCGATATGCCGAATGGCTGTTCAAGAACTGGGGCGATGTGGATTCAATCTGCTTCCACGGACTGATGACCCGGGAAGAGTTGACCAAGGCTTATGGAGAAGCCAGCTGTCTTGTTTTCCCGTCCCGGTCGGAAACCTGGGGGCTCCCCATTTCCGAATTCCTGCCTACCCGGAAACCGATGATCCTGGCCGATCTTCCCTATGCGCGCGAAACGGCGGCAGAGGCATCCCGCGTCGCTTTTTTCCCGGTGACGGATGCGCTTGCCCTGGCAAATACGATGGAGGCATTCCTGTACGGAAAGACAGAGCGTTTCAAAAGAGTTCCATCCCAGACTTTCGCCCCGCCCTACGCTCCTGATTGGCAAACACTGTTCAACCTCCTGCTGGAGGACAATGGATAAAAATTTACCTTTTCGATATGAAAAAGCAATATTGGATGCTTATTCTCGCAGCCGCCCTGCTGGCGGTAGGCTGCAATTCTCCAAAAAAACTCAGTTACTTGACGAACTTGGAGTACGATACCCCGTATCCGGCCAAACCGGCTCCGGAACTGATCCTGCAGAAGGGAGACCGGCTGGACATCCGGGTCCTCTGCTCATCACCGGAACTGATGGTCCCTTTCCAGATGCGGACCGGAGGGGCCGATGCGACCGCCGGGGACTTATACACGGTCGACCGGGCCGGATTCATCGATTTCCCGGTTCTCGGTCTGGTTTCCGTCGAGGGAAAGACGCTGAAGCAAGCCGAGCAAAGCCTGGCCGATGGAATCCGGAACAGCGGATTCATCAAGGAGCCGACCGTACGGGTGACGCTGGCCAATTTCACCGTCACGGTGGTGGGAAGCGCCGGCAATACGGTCATCCCGGTGGAAGACAGCAACATCAACCTGCTTCAGGTGATCGCCCGCTCCGGTGGAACGAAGGAGAACAACAACATCCGGGAAGTGACGGTCATCCGCACGGAAGAAGGAATCCGGACGGCTTACAAAGTGGATCTCCAATCACGGGAATTGTTTGATTCCCCAGCTTACTACCTGCAACAGCACGATATCGTGTACATCAAGCCTGAGGGCCGGCACCTCAGTTCCAGCGGCCAGACGGCCATGACCTTTGTCACGGCAGGTCTGTCGCTCGGCACCATCATCAGTAATTTCATCCTCTGGTCCAGACGCTATTAAAATGAGCAATGACAACAAAAACCAGGTCAATCTCGTCGACCTTTTCTTCTATCTGCTGGGACACTGGTATTGGTTCGCCATCTGCGTGATTGCTTGCGTCTCTATTGCATACTACCGCTATGCCAGAATGCCGCTGTTGTATCGGAGTGAGGCGACCATCATCATTAAGGACCCCTCCAATACACAGTCCACGGTGCAGATGAATACATACAGTTCCCTGATCAATAAGGTGAGCATGTCCAACGAAATCCTCCAGCTCCAATCAAGGGAACTGATGAAAGAGGTGGTGAAGACATTGGATGCCGATATTGATTATAAGGTCCCTGTTAAACTTCGGGAACTGGAATACTATAGGGAAGCGCCAGTCCGGATGTTCGTATCCAGGGCGCCAGGGGCAAATGAGAGCATTGACCTGACTGTTATTCCCTTGGACGAAACCCATCTTGAAATCACACTTTCAAACGATGATAGGATGACGGTCGCCTTGGGAGATACCCTGATTATTCCTGACGAAAAGATTTGTTTCCGCCCTACCAGTCAATTCGGGCCGAAATGGTTCGGGAAAGAAATCCGTGTCCGGAAAGTATCGCCGACAACAGCGGCCGTATCCTATCTCAGCCGCCTGCATGTGGAACAGACCGAACTGGACGGCACCATTCTCCAGCTCACGCTGCAGGATTATTCGATAAAGCGGGCAAACGACATACTTAACACCTTGGTGGACAAATACAACGAAGACGCCATCCGGGAGAAGAACCGCATTGCGGTCCACACGGCGGCGTTCATCAACGAGCGTCTGGTCATCATCCAGGAAGAACTGGGAGAGGTGGAGAATGACCTGGCCAGTTTCAAAAGTTCCCATCGTCTTTTGGATGTTGAGTCAGCGGCTTCCGGCTACTTGAACGATAGTAAGGAGTACAATGGAGAGATTATCGATGTGGACACGAAGATCAAGATGGCGGAGTATCTTCTGGACTACCTGATGTCTTCATTCCAGACTTACGATGTTATCCCCGTGAGCGCTGGGCTGGACAATGCCAGTCTGGACAATGCCATCTCGGAGTATAACGCACTTGTCCTTGAAAGGAATCAACTTGCGGTCGCTTCCAGTACTGATTCCCCGGCCGTCAGAAAGGCTGAACAAGACATCCGTACCCAGCAAGAGATCATACTTGGCATCATCGACAATCTGCTGATTAACCTGGGCATTCGGAAAGATGATCTCCTGAAACGGGAACGCGAATCCATCCGTCAATTTACGACCATGCCCTCCAAGGCACGGGACCTTCTCTCTATCGAACGACAGCAGAAAATCAAAGAGAACCTGTATGTTTACCTGTTGAATAAACGGGAGGAAAATGCACTCACCCAAGCGATGGCAGACAACAATGCACGGATGATTGATTCTGCCTCCGGCTCTTGGGATCCGGTCTATCCTTCCCGGAACAAGATGCTGCTGCTTGCTTTCCTCATCGGCCTTCTCATACCTGCCATCATTTTGATATCCAGGCTTTTCCTGGATAACCGGGTCCGGACACGGAAAGATGTGGAGGACGGGACAAGCATGCCTTTCCTGGCAGAAATCCCGCTAGTGTCTGGGAAAAAACACTGGTGGAAGAAAAAGGAAGAAACGGAGGAAGTGCCTACGACATATTATGCCGCTAGCGGAGCCAAAGCATTTACGGAAGCAATGCGTTTGATGTGTACCAATATCGATTATATGCGGCCAGAGGGAAGTACGAGCCTGGTCCTGGCCAGCACCTCATTCAGCACATCGGCAGGAAAGACCTTTATTATCACCAATGTCGCCTCTTGTCTGGCAGATGCCAATAAAAAAGTCATTCTGGTAGATTTGGACCTGCGAAAAAGGACTGCTTCAAAAATCTTCAAGTTGAAGCACAATGTCCGGGGCCTCTCCAACTACATCTACGATGAAAGTATGACACTATCGGACATCCTTCATCTGAATGTACTTGACGGCGTCGACTTTATCCCGGCCGGCCATATTCCGCCCAACCCCGCAGAACTGCTGAACCGTAAGCGGGTCGACTTGCTGATCGACGAACTGCGAAGCCAGTATGATTACATTCTGCTGGACGGAGTCCCGGTCAATGCGGTCGCGGATACGATGATCATCCAACGATGCGTCGATATGAACCTGTTCATCATCCGCAGTGGTCAGGTGGACCGCCGCGCCATTCCTGACCTGGAGAATTTGTATAAGGAAGGTCGACTCAAGAATCCCTGCCTGATCCTCAATGGGGCTGATGTCAGAAGGGGTTACGGATACGGCTATGGTTACGGGTATGGGTACGGCTATGGTTACGGATATGGCTATGGTTATGGCTATGGTTATGGCGAAAAAGATGAATAGGAAGAGAAATGGTGATTGCAGTAGATTTTGACGGAACGATCGTCGAGCATGCGTATCCACAGATTGGAAAGGAGAGGCCCTTCGCTTTCGAGACATTGCGTGCCATTTCCCGCGACGGCCACAAACTGATTCTTTGGACTGCGCGAAGTGGAAAATTGCTGGACGAGGCCATCGAGTATTGCCGGAAGAACGGTGTCGAGTTCTACGCAGTCAACAGCAACGAACCGCCCAATGCCCTTTTTGCCGGAAGTTCCAAACTTTCCGGAAAGGTGATGGCCGATGTGTACATTGACGACCGCAATATCGGCGGTCTACCAGACTGGGGGACCATCTATGAAATCATCATCGGGAAACACGAAGATGCGCATCGTAGAAAGCGTAAGCGGTGGTCCCTTTTCAAAAAGCGATGAAAGAACTATTGCTGCTTGTCCGGAGCGCCTTGGAAAACCGGCCCCTCGAAGGGCCGGTTTTCGAGCAACTCTGCCAGTGGACGACCGCTGACTGGGATCGGATCCTGAGGCAGGCACAGGTGCAATCCGTCATCGGCCTGGTCTATCAGGCCGTCTCTCTGCTCCCTCCGGACGGAAATGTACCGGAAGAGGTAGTTTTTACGCTAGTCGCAGAGGGGGAGGCATTGGCCGCTCGAAGCCGTACTCAGGATGCGGTCGCGAAGTTTTGCTTGGAGGAAATGCGTCAACACGGATTGCATCCGCTGGTGATGAAGGGGAGCGAGACTGCCCGTTTCTATCCCGAACCGCTCCTCCGGGGATATGGCGATATTGATCTGATTATTCCGGCGAAGGAAGCCAATCTTGTCGTTTCATGGGCCCGGGACGCCGGTTACGCGGTCCAGCTGGAGGCCGATGGTAGTTCCCATTTTGAGTACGCTGGAATTGAAGTGGATGTACATACGCGCTATTATGACTTGATAGCTCCGACGGCGCAGATGCCGGATCCTTTCTCGCCGGAAGGAATGCTCCTGATGCTTTCATGCCATGCTTTGAAACATGCTATTGGGGCAGGCATCGGCTTGCGGCAAGTCTGTGACATCCGGGTTGCACTCCGCGCTCTGGATGGGCATTACGATCCGGAGACCTATCTCAAGGCTTGCCGGAACTTAGGCATTCTTCGTTGGGCTAAGTTGCTTTGCCGCTTTTTGGATGTCTATCTGGGGTTGCCGGACAAGTTGTTTCCGGGGAACCGCGTTTCGCCGGAGCCGCTGATGGACCTCATCAGGAAAGGGGGAAACTTCGGCCATTACAGCCCTTACCGGGAAGCGTCGCTTCAGCAACAGTCTTCTTTTCAACGGAAGTTGGATACGGCTCTGCGCCATGTACGACGCCTTCCTTTCTCATTTCGATATGCGCCCCGGATGGCGTTGGAACGAATCTGGGAACTCGTTTGCGGAAATCTCCGCTTGGGAATGGGACGTCCGTCGTGACGCCCCATTATCGTTTTGATAAGTTCGCTAATAGCGGAAGGTTTCCAGGAAGCGCGCCAGGTTCATGAAGCCCTCGAACCAGTGGCCGACGACCACGATGGCGCACTTGAACACCAGGTACACGAGAATGAGGTTCTCGGGGTCATTGAGCTTCATCAGGGTCTGTTCCTTGCTCATCTGGGCGAAGAAACTTTTGCGGGTGGGTGTCTGGAAGAACCCCACGAGGCCGAGGGCGCCCCAGCCCAGGAACAGCAAGCCTGCGCAGATGAACAGGTCCGGCCTGTTCGTCAGGAAGGCGGCGCAGAGCATCAGGCCGATGATGAGGACCGGCAGGAGGAACACGCAGTGCCGTTTCCGGAGCATCCGGAGGACGTAGTATATCGACAGCAGCAGGGCCGTCTCGCCCACGAATCCGACAATGCCGCCGATGACCTCGCTGGACTGCAAGGTCTTGGACCAGAGGAACAGATAGGTCAGGAGAGCATATATGACGGTGAGGACGACAAGGGCGGCGTACAGGACGATGGTGGTGAACTGAGGGAGTTTCCCGTATTCGATGCTGCTGGCGCTGTCCGCGAAGGGATGTTTCACCTGCTCCACGATGCGGCGCAGGGCCTCTTCCTGGCCCAGTTCCCGGGCATCGATGTACTGGATGGAGGAGAGATACAGGTTCACGGCGTCGTCATAGGGGGAGTCGTCCAGCCGGACGGGGATGATGCGTTTCCCGAGGGTGACGGCCGTGCCGATTTCCCGCCGGGTCCATTCCGACGCGTTCGCCGCTTCCGTGGACAGGAACAGGAAGACGTCGCATTCCTTGATGTTGCGGGCGATGCGCTCGGCGTAGGTCTCGCCGCCGGCGAGCTGCTCGCGGTCCAGCCAATAGGAGATGCCCGCCCGGCTGAGCGCGTCGATGACCCGGTCCACGAAGTTGCCCGGGATCGCACCGCCGTCAGGGGCGATGTAATCCTTTTTCGCGTAGCTGATGAATACCTGGGCCATATGTTTTACAAAGATAAACATCTCCGCTGAGATTTGCGAAAAAACTTTTTATGTAAATTTTACGCAAAAAATTTGGCGGTTTGGAATGTTCGTTTTATCTTTGCGTAAAAATAACGCATATTGTCATGAAACTGAAAGATTCCCTTCCCCTGAAGATTGCCCTGATGGGCGTGCTGGCGCTCCTGATGCTCATTCCGCTGGCGATGATCCAAGGCCAGATCCGCGACCGGGAGCGCGCGGCCGAAGACAGCCGCAACGAAGTGGCGGCCAGCTGGGGCCGTAAGCAGACGCTCACCGGTCCGGTGCTGAAGTTCTCCTACGACACGGAGGTCCTGGACAAGGACAAGAAGAAGACGACCCAAAAAGTCACCAAGACCGTCTTTCCCAGGACACTTACCTATGATATCGACACGAAAACCCAGACGCTGCACCGCTCCATCTATGACATCCTGGTCTATGGGGCCGATGTCGTCGCGACGGGCGATTTCGTCATTCCCGCCTCCATCGGCGCGGAAACCCTGACGGAGCAGCTCGCCTCCCTGGGCCTGAGCGACTTGCGGGGCATCGAGGGGAGCGTGGACATCACCCTGGGCGGGAAATCCTATACGTTCCATTCCGGCTCCGGCTCCGGCGGCGGACGGGATTTCAGCACCTCCGGCATTTTGGAACACCTCGCTTCCCTGACCGAACCCATCGACCTGGACAAATCCCTGATGGACGGGAAGGCTGTCCTTCCGTTCCGGCTCACGTATCGCGTGAAGGGCTCTTCCTCCCTGGTGGTGCGCCCTTACGGCGGAACTACGGAGGTCAAGATGCGTTCCGACTGCCCGGACCCTTCCTTTACGGGCGATTTCCTGCCGTCCGAGCGTGAAGTGACCGACGCTGGCTTCACCGCCCGCTGGTCCGTCTCCGAAATCAACCGCGGCGACCCGGACGACACCTCCTTCGGCGTGAACTTCCTGCAGGGCGTCACCCAGTACCAGCAGACCACCCGTTCCGCCAAATACGGCATCCTGGTCATCCTGCTCGTGTTCATCGCCGGCCTCGCGGTGGAACTGGTGGGGAAGAAGAAGATCGACCTGGTCCAATACCTGGTCATCGGCCTGTCCCTGGTGCTCTTCTATGCGCTGGTGCTCTCCTTCTCGGAATTCATGCGCTTCCCGGTGGCCTACGGCCTCGCGGCCCTGATGACCATCGCGGCCCTCTTCGGCTACTTCCGCGGCATCCTCCGCGACCGCAGCGCCTGGCTCCTCACCGCCCTCGTCGCCCTGGCCTACCTTCTCAGCTACATCCTCCTCCAGATGGAAACCTACGCCTTGTTAGCCGGCACCCTGGTCCTCTTCGTCCTCCTTGTCGGCATCATGTACCTCACCCGCAACCTGAACCGCACCCCCTCCGT
>JAFYYM010000116.1 GCA_017557535.1 Bacteroidales bacterium
GGTCGCATCGGGCTTGCCGTACCGGATGTTCTCCTCGATGCTGCCGTCGAAGATATGGTTCTTCTGAAGGACCAGGCCGATGTTTTCCCGCAGGAAGCGGGTATCCCAGTCGCGGAGGTCCACCCCGTCCAGGGTGATGGTGCCGCAGTCGGGCTCGTAGAACTTGTCCAGCAGGTTCACGACGGTGGACTTGCCAGCCCCGCTCAGCCCGACCAGGGCCGTGATCTTGCCGCTGTCGACCTTCAGGGAGATATCGTGCAGGGCCTTGGTCCCGTTGGGATAGGTGAAATCGACATTCTTCATCTCGAAGTTCCCCTGCACCTTTTCGGGCCGATAATTACCCGTCGGCTCCAGTTCGTTGTCCGCATCGACAATGTCGAAATACCCCTCCGCATAGACCAGGGCGTCATTCAGGTCATCGAAGATACGCTGGAGCGAGGTAATCGGGGCCGTCACGTTGGAGAACAGCATGATATGGTACATGATCTTACCGATGGTCATTCCCGGATAGCCCGTGAGCACCAGATAGGAGGTAAGGATGATGATCAGAACCGTCCCGGTCTGGCTGACGAAACTTTTCAGCGCATCAAATCCGAAGGAGGCACGCCGGATGCTCAACTGGTTCCCATAATAACCTTCTTGAAGTTCCGTCTGCTTCCCGAGTTCAATCTCCTCCCGGTTGAAGGACTTGACCACGTTCATGCTCTCGAGGATGCTCATGATGCTGCCACTGCGCCTTTCGTTGAAGCCACGCATATTCTTGCGGGAGCTCTTCAGCTTCTTGCCCTGTAACGACGTGATCCAGAAGTAGATGGGCACGATGGCCAATGCCGTCAGGCCCACATAGATATTGGCCGCGAAGATGAGAACGAGGGCCAATACTGAACTCACTATCATCGGCAGGAGGTTGATGAAGAAGTTCTGGATGGTCCGGGAGATGCTGCTGGAGCCCTGGTCGATCCGGGCCTGTAGCATGCCCGGCGCATTGTCGCTCCGGGCGAAAAAGGCCATCCGGTATTGCAGGATCCGCTCGACTACGCCCAGGGAGAGCCGCTGGGAAATGTTGATCCGGAGCTTCTCTCCGAAGATGCTCTGCCCGAAAGAGATACCCGCCCGAAGGATTTCCTTCCCAAGCAGGACAATGCTGACTATAGTCAGTATGCGGGCCGCCTTGGCCCACGAGAAATCAGGTGATCCGACCAGGGCGTTGATCGCATCCACCGTCCGGTCCAGAACGACGGCATTGACCTGTGCAAGCAGGGACCCGAGCAGGGTAAGGGACAAGGTCGCGAACAAAAGCCACCGGTACGGCTTCACATAAGGGATAATCCTTTTGAATAACTGGGCAAGGGTCATACGGCATAACCATCAAACAGACACAAAGCTCTCCGGCAGGCAGATATTGGGAACGTCAAGTGCTGCCGTGAACAAAGGGGCTATCTCCTCGTCCCTGAATCCCGCTATGCCGCATCCGATCCTCGTGACATAGAAGAAGAATTCGGGGTGCGTCTTTGCGTACTCGATGAATTCGTCGACATAGGGCTTGATGGTTTCGACTCCTCCTTGCATGGTCGGTATCGCATATGATTGTCCCATCATTCCTACTCCACACCCCATCACGGCTCCAAACTTCCGGAATGCAAACCAGGCCGCTCCACCTCCATGCATCCCTTCCAGGTTACTTCCGAAGACAAAGATTTCATCGGCCTTCAGTTCCTCTATTCGTTCCGGCGTATATTCAGGCCGGGAGATATTATTGTAGGTTCTCATTGTGGTAAAGTGTGTCTAACAAATATATGAAATCTTGAACACACCCGCAATAATCAGTATATTTGTCCCTATGGAAAAGTACTACAGACACTTCAAAGGCAATCTCTATAAGCTCATCGGCCTCGCGAAGGACAGTGAAACCCTGGAGGAGATGGTCGTTTATCAGGCTCTTTACGGGGAAAGGCAGATGTGGGTGAGACCGGCAGATATGTTCTTCGGGAAGGTGGAAAGGGATGGGAAGGAAATGGAAAGGTTTCAGGAGGTCTTTGATGTGGACGAACGATTCAAGGATGCAGCAAGACTGATTGTCAATTCCCAGAGCAGCTTAAGGTCAAATCTTCAGCGCAAGCTTGCTATCAGCTATGCAAGGGCAGGGCGTATCTTGGATCAACTGGAAGGGGCCGGTATTGTAGGGCCGATGGATGGAAAACTTCCCCGCGACGTCCTGGTGAAAGATACCGACAGGCTTGAACAGATTCTGGTTCACTATGAACCCATACCCAAGGCCTATGACGATGGATCAGCTGGCCGAAGTATGGAGAAAATCATTGACGAACTGTACTGGGAAACCATGAGGCAATAGTCATCCTCCTTGATTGGCCGGAACATCCTTCCATAGCTGGCTGCGCCAGTCCTGAAGGGCCGATTCGATGAACACCTCTTCCAAAGAATAATCTTCTTCCAAGGCAGCCTTGTGGCATCCTCCATACATTTCATCGAAAGCGATGAGGAAGGGATGAAGTCCCCCGTCAGAAGGGACTTTCAGCTTCCGCATGGCTTCCATGCAGAATCGAGCTCCATTCTCAAACACGTTGTAGGCGGCATGGTAATCCTGCAGGGAAAGAAGGAACATGCCCCTCTCATAGATCATGTGGGCCAGCCACTCATAATCGGCCCAGGTCTTTTCCCCACCGTCAACATAGGCGTCATCCTCATACATCCACTCCTGCTCCCGCGCGGAAACAGGGGTAAAGAAGACCTCGCCTTCTTCGGTCCAGGCGACCAGTTGATATTTCTTTTCGGTCATAAACACACAACAATATGACATTAAACAATACCGGATTCCCGGCCATGAGGGTACAGTTTCCCCTCGGATGGCTTTCGCCCGGAGTTGTTGTGTGTTGGGATTTGGGATTGCAAAGGTAGGGATAAAAACGGAAAAAGCAAATAAAACAATGTCTATTCGTCCGCCTTTAAGCCTCTAATTTCGATCGGGATTGATAATGCCTCGTCCCAAACCGCGATATTTTATCCGTCGAGACTATCTTCCTTGAATCAAGAACAGACCTTTTTCGAAGACAAAGGTGATGGATGGAAGACCTTGGGAGGGAGCGTAATTGAAAGAGTATTCCTTCCCGGTTTCCAGTCCGGTAATGAGGGAGGAAACCGTTTCGATCAGGCACAGGCAATCAGTTTCGTTGCCGTCAGGTGACGGTTTTGCTTCGACGGTGTAATGGATGACATTTCCCTCAATAGAGACATTGCAGACAAGTCCGAAATCTTTGAAGGAACAGTTCACCAGCGTATTCGTGCAGGTGACACGCAAGTTGCCGTCTTCGTATTTCAAGGTAAGAAGAGATTCGATTTCCCCATCCTCAGCCGCCCGGGTGTCGGTGCTGGAGGCGCAGCCAGAGTAGGAAAGATCTTTGATGTGGGAAACAGAGAATTTGGAGCACCCTCCCCATACCGGCAGGATAAGCACGATCAACAAGAACTTCTTCATAGCGGTATTCTTTTGTTACATGGAAGACGTATCCTGAACCAGATGGAGCCCCTTCTTGAAAACGAAGGTGAAAGAAGGATAATTGTGCCCGCAGAAATACTCGAAAGTGTATTCTTTTCCAGTCTGCAACCCGGACACAAGGGAGGACATCTCTTCCACCCGGCAGTTACAATTCGCTATCGGACCATCCTTTTCATAGACCCTGTATCGGACGGTATTGCCATCGACAGTAGCATCACAGACGATTCCACCGTTTTTGATAGAGCAGTTCATCGTCGCATTCGTACGGGTGACACGCAGGTTGCCGTCCTCGTACTTCAGGGTAAGCAGGGAGGCGTCCGAACTGCTTCCCCAGGCCCTGGTCGCAGCATCGCCGGCGCACCCGGTATGGGCGAATTCTTTGGAGTGGGAAACCTCGGATTTGGAGCATCCAGCCCAGATAGGCAGGACGAGCAGCAGAACAACTATTCTTTTCATGGTTTTCAAGGTATATGTAGACTTCAAATCACTTGCCAAAATTGACCCTGAGGCCGGTCGCCACGGTGAACATCCAGGGGTGTTCACTGCTATAGGTGGACAATACCCGGCGCTCCGAGGGAAGGGTCCAGCTGATTCCCGGCTCCACATAGATACCGAGATGCCTGGTCGGTTTGAACTGGATGCCGCCAGCGCCAAGGAGTCGGAAAGCAGGGCCGTCTTTCCCGAGATCCATTCCCTCGAGCGTGGCGCCCAGACAAAAATCGCCCTTCACACCTGCACCCGCATAGGCTTCGAACCATCTGCCGGAGGCAAAAGTACAATCCAGCCGGACCGGGATACCCAGATAATGGACGTATTGGGTCCGGGCTCCAATAAAAAAGGGACTCGAGTACTGGGAAGTATAGAGCGAGTATTCCAAACCTGTCGCAATGCCGAGCTTTTCCGTGACGGGAATCTGGATAGAGAACCCGATAATCACAGGCATTCGATGCAAATAACCTCCCATGTCCTTCGTAAAATCGGTGTTGTCGTGATCGAACATCTGATCAGGAGATAATGCGTTGGCACTGGCAAACTGCGTTACCAAAGCGGTAGCCAACCCGCCTCCGGCAATGGTCGCTCCCGGAACCACATTCACTTTCACGGCATTATCACGGCTCGATTGAGAAATGAAAGGCGAGGAATCTGCGATGACGGGTTGGTCGACAATCTGCTCAATAGGAGCATCCTGTGGAACGACCTCCTCCGTCTCGGGGACATCGGGATCTTCGGGGTCGATGATAGGATCGATTTCTTCCAATTCGGGTATAACCGGTTGACGAACGACTCTCGGCGTGGGAGCCTGCGCAATCAACGGGTTCGTAGCAGTCGGGGAAACAACATCTGTAGTATCATCGACTTGAACCTGGACCACGGGAGACTTCTGGATCACTTGGATTCCATCTTCAGGAGCAACCGGCTTCCTCAGGAAAAGCACGGCGGCAAGCCCGGCCGCGACCGCGGCGGCCATAGCCCATACCAGCGGATGTGTTTTCTTCCGGGAGACGTCGCCTCCGGCTGCCCTACGCGCACGGAACTCGGCAAGACTTCCCTCCGGAAGTGTACTTTCGTACCCCTCCAGGCGGTCTTTAAGGATGTCTTCCCATTTTTTCATGATTCCGTGTCCTTTAAATATCGTTTGATTTCTTCTTTCAGTTGTTTCCTTGCCTTAGCCAGTACCCCAGCTGAGCCTTTCTCGCTGATTCCCAGCATGTTGCCAATTTCTCCATGCGAGTAACCGTCAATGCAATACAGGTTGAAGACTGTCCTTCTCATATCCGGTAGTTTGGATATCCATTCCAGCAGTTTCTCCTGTGGTATTGATTCCAACTCCTGTTCCGTCGGCTCCGGGAGGGTATCCGGGGACCAAAGGTCCAGGGAAACTGTCCGCCATCGCCTCCTCTTCAAGTGGTTCAATGCCTTGTTGATTGCAATCCGGCTGATCCACCCGTTTAGGGAACCCTTTCCGCTGTATTTGAACGTCTGCACTTTGTCAAGGGCCTGGATGAGAGATTCCTGCATCAAATCCTTCGCCTCGTCGTCGTCTCCGATGTACCGTCTGCAGAGTGTATACACCCCTGCTGCATATCTTCTATACAGCTCATCCTCCGCCAATCTGTCTCCTTGGGAGCAGTGTCTGGCCAGTTCCTGCTCGTCCAAATCCTTATACACTTACAACTTACTTGTCCTACAAAATTACGAAGTTCAATGAGGTTCTACCTAATAAACACGGCAATCTCTGGAATACGTCTTCCAAATCTATGTTTTATAAAGATGCGGCAGACCATCCCTTAGTCTATGGCCACATATCGCCCCAACCCGAAATTCACGAAGCGTCGCCTCTTCCCCCCCTCGACCATTCTCCATGGGATGCCTGATACGCTCCGTGAATATCGAGTTGAGCGTTTTATTCGAAAATATACCCTGCGTAGCTTTCGGAGCGAAGCGAGGATGGTGAACTCTATGGGAATGTGACGGTCAACCTGAATCATCCCATGCAATCCGAGGATATGGCATTCCTGGATGAGAACAATCTGCCTGGAATTGGCAAATGGTTGAACAAGAAGGAACTCGGGATCTCGATGGGTGTCAATGCTCAATCTGGATTCTGTACCTATCCGCTTTACATGCTGCTCTTTTAAATCAATAGGCTCTCGGAGATTATCCGGGAGCCTTTCCTTTCGTTATTCAGCGTAAACGGGACGGATAGATTGCCCCATGAGGCGGAGGTCTATAGGCAAGAAATAAGTGCTTGAATCAAAGCGCACGTCATATGCGAGGTTTGGTGTGTCCGTATAAAGAGAGGATGACCAGTAGAAGCCGCAGGAGCCCGTTTCGTAGAGATAGGAATGGGTTCGGTAGCCAGCGGCGGGAAGGAATAAGCTGTTGCCGTTGGGGCCTATTCCCATCCATCCGTCGATGCCATTCTGCTCTGTCCAGGTCCAAGTGCAATTCTGCCTTAATTCAAGCCATTCGGAATGTGTAGGTATTCTCCAAGAACAGCCGAGATTCACATGTGCGGCATCGTCTTCTAGGTCAAGGACGTTCTTGGTGTCCGTGAAGCCATTATCGCCGTAGTCTGAACTAGAACAGTATTTGGTCATCGTGTCAGATGAACCATTGCACCACGTATAAGATTCCCAAGAATACCCATTCTCTTTCCCTTCTTTCCATGTCAGCGGATCCAGACTGCTGTAATAGGGTTCAGTTTCACCCCAGGCATAATAATCGCCATACCCTTCCGGCTTATATGCTCCAAGATTGAACGACGCCCACTTAAGTCCGGAAGGAAGGCCCAAATCAATGGCTTCAGGAACGGGAGCGGGACCGGAGGGGTCGGCTTGAATTCTATCGGCATAGTTGCTCCAATACCGTGTTGATTGATATGAGTCAACACTTCCGGCCGGAACAAATATAGGAGCGTCATTTGTATCATCGAACATTAACGAATTACCGACGGGAGGAGTCTCTCGCTTAATAGTTATGGACGTCAAACTCGAACACTCATAAAAGGCAAAGGAACCGATACTCGCAACACTCTTTGGAATAGCAATGCTTGTCAATCCAATGCACCTATCGAATGCATCGTCCCCGATACTCGTCACGGTTTCCGGAATGTCAATATGCCCAACCATTGCCCCGGATGCGGATTGAATCAAATTCCCGGAGTCGAGAAGATACAAACCATCCTCACTGGCATATTTCCCGGAGAATGATTCCAACGATGGGCACAAGCAGAAAGGTGCAGGTCCAATCGTCACGCTTTCCGGAAGATGGACGGTAGTAGGATTGCAATTTTGGAAAGCATATCCGCCGATACTCTTCACGCCTTCCGAGATGGTTATTTCCGATAGTACAGAGCAAGAGATGAATGCAGCCTCTCCAATACTCTCAACACTCCCAGGAATTGTAACGCTAGATAGGCTAGTGCACTCTTGAAAGGCAAACCCACCTATACTCTTCACTCCCTCCGAGATTGTTAGGTCAGTCAATCGATAACACCAGCCAAAAGCCAAATACCCTATGCTTTCAACTCCTCCAGGAATTATAATAGTGCTTAAACTTTCACATGATGCGAACGCATACCCTCCAATACTGGTAACACTATCTGGAATGGTGATGCTTGTCAGACTCTTACAAAAACTGAATGTATTATTGTTAATGCTCGTCACATTATCCGGAATGGTGATGCTCGTCAAACTCGAACAACCATAAAACGCATACCCTCCAATACTAGTAACACTATCCGGAATAATAATACTCGTCAGACCCTTACAACCATAGAACGCACTGAAGCCTATGCTAGTTACGCCGTCAGGGATGGTAACACTATCACCCTCGATAGCTGCGTAAGCTACTGAATTGAGTTCCCCCGAGTAAATCAAGAACAAGCCATCTGCACTTACAAATTTACCTCGGAGGTATTTCAAGGAAGTGCACCCAGATAAAAGACCCTCTCCGATACTAATAACACTATCCGGAATGGTGATGCTAGTGAGATTATTACAATAAGAAAAAGCCTGAACCCCAATGCTAGTCAAACTATTCGGAAGGGATATGCTGGTGAGATTATAACAAGAACAAAATGCCTGATCCCCAATGCTGGTCAAGTTGTTCGAGAGGGATATGCTGGTGAGATTATAACAAGAATGAAACGCATTCTTTCCAATACTGGTAACACTATCCGGAATGGTGATGCTTGACAGACTCAAACAACTATCGAACGCACCAGGTCCTATGCTAGTTACGCCGTTCGGAATGCTTAAGCCGGTGAGACTTTTACAGTAATAAAACACTTGATCACCTATGCTTGTAACGCTGTTCGGGATGAATACGCTAGCTAAATTGTTACACTTAAAGAAGGCTCTATCACCAAGACAAGTAATATCCTTATCAAACATAATAACGCCATGACCATCAACATACTCATTAGAAACGATGTTCGCCCCGAATGCATCCGTATTATATGGCGTTACGACCTCCCCGTCCGAGCTAGTATAGAGAATAACATTATTGGGTATCGGAAAATCCACTCCGATCGGCGCCATCTTGGAGAGGCTATTCCTCTCAATGGTAATTCTTTTGGTTGTCTCTTTTTTAAAGACACGTCCCATGTTGTCGTTTATCGTAATGGTAAACCCTTTTTCAAACGTCACCGGCGGGATCACGAACCAGAATCGGGTGGGGGCTTCCGCCGTGGCGCCCAGCTGGACCGGGGTCTCGCAGGTGAGCGTAATGATCGAAGTAGCGTCATTCGCCATCGTCGCAATAGGGGTACCGTTCAGCGGCATAGTTACCGAAGCATTTCCGGCTATCTTTTCTCCGTTGTTTCCTTTTAAGGTGATGGACGATACGGATGAGCCTCCTCCATAAAGATTGAGGACCAGGTAGCCACCGACATTCCTGTACTTGAGAACGTTGCCGGAAGAAACGGAAACCATCGTGTTGGCACCCAAACCGAAACTGTTTGGAGCATAGGACTGTTCAGCCGGAAGATTGAGCGTAATAAGCTCATCCTCCGTTACTCTTGTCTGTCTCTGAAACGGGTACACCGACACCACATGGGGAATCTCATCACCAGTCACGAATTCGGGATTATCCACCTTGCTGAAACCTCCTTCATAATCGCCAGTCTCACCGATGAACCTGTATTGCTGGTTATAGGTAATCTTGTTGAATATGGACACCCTGTCGTCAGCGGTCCAGCGGAGGAGAAGATCCTCGTTGGCATAAACCCTCGTATCATCTTCGCCCGGTTGCTCAAAAGAAGCATAGAACGTCGCTTTTCCCTGCTTCGGGATTATGAACTCCTCCTCCGGGACGGAACAAGAAGCCACCAGCATGGCTGCCATTCCAAGATAAAAAGCAATATGTCTCATGTCGTTATTCGATTTTACCAATCAATATCAGGATCATCCCCACCACCGATGGGCTCGAGGTTCGATGCGAGGAAGGATTGATCCAACTTCAAATCAACGATTCTCATGGAAGGAGCCACATAGCCTTCTAAAGAGATGTGCGTTTCAGAGTATTTCATGTGTTCTGATGTGATTAGATTGTAAATGTATAAAAACTCAGACAGATTTCCTACTTATTAGGTGCATACGATTATTTACCCAACACATTAAAAACTGGGATGCCTGCCAAAAACTGTGTAAAACAGGCCCTTCCACACAGATATCGGCCAAAATGGTCAAAAAATGTGTGGAAGGGCCTGATTTACACAATTAGTGAAATGCCTTTGTCACTCTTCCCCATCACAAAGCAAATCATATAATGTGGATAATTCCTTCGTGGAGTTTTTCTATCTTTGTCTCTGGAAAACCACAAGCCACGGAATAATAACATGAGTACGTCTTCTTTTCTGAAAACCCGAGTCGCTCTTATCGCACTGTTTGGTTACTTGTCAGCAGGTTGCTCCTCTGTACCTGAAGATGGCATCCTTCCGAAGGATTATGAATGGGCTTATGGATGGTGGAGAATAACGAATGAGTATCCCGATGAAACCGGAGCAATGCATAAAGAGACATATGACATGATGATCAATGGCTCCACATACCAGAGCGAAGACTTATACAGTTATAGTACGGACATGATGGAGGATTTCGAGAAGAAACTATACAAGAAAGACGAGGTATTATATCCTGTCTATACAACGTGCAAGATTCCATTCACCGTTTGTGAAGATGAAGAAACCCTTTCATATCTGGAGATCGGAGATGATGAGTTGGCTTTGAGCACTTCAGGACCAGGAGATTATGACTGTTATATTATTTTAAACAAGACAAAGAAAACGGTCGATGGCAATGGTCACAAAGTCAGAAGAAAGATCAACCCTGTCGTTGTCGCTAATTATAAACGGGAATATGCATCGGCAATTGCCAACTATGATGGGGGATGGAAGAAAGGTGATGACATTTACTACGATATCAGACCGGATAGCACATACATTCTTACCAAGAATGGATACTTTATCAGTTATCGGGATGATATAATCTATTATTATGATGAAAAGAATGACCAGATATCTTTCCTCGAATACACTCCTGACGGAGAGATATTGGAAGGCAAGTATAAACGATACGATTCAAAAAAAGCCAAAAAATATATCGAAGAACAATTGGCATCAAAGATTGTCGGTCATTCTTTCTCCCGGGCAATACATCAAAGCGATAAGACAGCGCTTCAGCAAATACTCTATTTCAACAAAAATGGAAACGGAAGCTGCTATACCCGTAACGTCAATGCACGGACAGGACAGCCGGCCTCTTTCGGATCAGAACTGGACTTCAAATGGCACTTCAACGGCCATGTTCTGGAACTGTCTTTCTCCAACGGGGAAAAAAGCCACTGGAAGGTCGATAATTGGGGCTGGACCGGGACTATCCTTGTCTGTCAAGAAGATGACAGCATCTTATCCAGAAATTATAATTGAATTGTTCCGGTCTGGTTTCTGCGCCTTACCTTTAGTCTTTGGCCACACATATCGCCCCAACCCGAAATTCACGAAGCGTCGCCCCTTGCCCCCGACCATTCTCCATGGACATTTGGTACGCTCCGCGCGGCAATTTGGCCGCACAGAGCGTGATAATGTGCCTCGAATCTTCGTGAAATGGCATCTGGTACGCTCCGTGAATTTCGAATTGGGGGCGTAATTGAAGGAGGTATTCCTTCCCGGTTTCCAGTCCGGTTACGAGGGAGGAAATCGTTTCGAGCAGGCACAGGCAATCGGTCTCACTGCCGTCAGGCGATGGTTTTGCTTCGACCGTGAATGAACATCTGATTAGGAGATCACTTTCTGTTTTGAAATAGACACGGTAAAGGTAGACCGACGATGTGCCAAGGAGGGGTACAGATAATCGTTTCGCTCAAATCGCCGAATCTTTACCGCCGTGTAATGCCTATTTTGCTTGCTTCACTTTAACTCTTCCGTCTCCATCGATTACATTGGCAACAACGATGATTGCCTCTCTGGATTCTCCCGTTTTATTCTCTTCCACAATAACCTGTACAGTTGTCGGTTTCTCTCCATTTGATGATACAAAGGATACGGACAACCACCCTCCTGACACGGAATATGTCTTACTCCCAGTTTGTGTGGAAAGCCTCTCCGTCTCATAGGACTTGTTATTGACCAGGATATAGACACAATCAAAAGGATCACTCGTAATCTTATATTCACCGCCTTCTGCTCCAACGGAAATGGTTTTGGGGCGGACGGAGAACTCGTCGAAGATACCCGGCCCCTTGCATGAGAACAGTAATAATAATGAAAACAATACTGCAATTTTACACGTGATAGATTTCATTCTGAATTGTTTATTGTCTGTTTTACCAATCTTCTAATCCAGATTACGACCAAATCTTGTATGGAAAAGACACCTTTCTCAGTATCTCCCAAACCGCCGATCATACATCAGGGGGGGGGCGTACAATCTCTGTTTCGTTTTACGGGTGGGCATTCCTTAGACGAGTAGGCATTCCTCTGGGCACAAAACCTCGTGAAATCGTGCCCGCCCGCGTGCTGGAGCCCCTAGCCGGGCACAAAAACAGGCATTTTTGTGCCCTACCGCGTGCTGGAGCACGACAGATATTCCACTGGCTGGACCCTTGGTGCATTTTTGGTGCAATATTTTGGAGCCCCAACACAAGAAAAACCCCCTCTGAACACACTCGGAAGGGGTTTTTGAATTTTGAATTGTGGAGATAGTCGGATTCGAACCGGCGACCCCCTGCTTGCAAAGCAGGTGCTCTACCAGCTGAGCTATACCCCCGGGGGTGTGCCGGGCCAACGGTAAGGATGGCCGTAAGGCACAAAAAAAGCCGGGCTGGCGTCCGGCTTTTCGGTAGGCCCTGGCAGAGTTGAACTGCCGACCTCTACATTATCAGTGTAGCGCTCTAACCAACTGAGCTAAGAGCCTGTATAAATAATGAAAGACTAAAGGTACAAC
>JAFYYM010000117.1 GCA_017557535.1 Bacteroidales bacterium
AAGGGCAAAAGAAGGGTTCTCTATTTCGATACGGAGCAAAGTGAGTTCCATTGCCACAGGGTCCTGGAGCGGATCAACCTTCTGTCCGGCTATCAGAGGAATGAGGATTGTGACATGATAGAGTTCCTCAATCTGAGGGAATACGGTCCGATAAACCGCCGCCGGTTCATCGAACTGCTATTGGCTGAGCGTTCTGATGTCGGCCTGGTCATCATCGATGGCCTTCGGGATCTTCTTTTTGATATCAATTCTTCGACCGAGGCGGCGGAGGTGATCGGATTGCTGATGAGATGGTCCAGCCAATACAATCTCCATATCCATACAGTCCTTCACTTGAATAAAGGTGATGACAATGTCCGTGGGCATATCGGGACCGAATTGAATCATAAGGCCGAGACCATCCTTCAAATAGTGCAGAACTGTAACGACTCGAACGTCAGCGAGGTCCACGCATCCTTGATCAGGGATCGGCTTTTCCCTCCTTTTGCGTTCAAAATCAATGAGGAAGGTCTGCCTGTGCTCGTGGAGAACTTTGAAACGACTCCCCTGAAGAAGCCGACATTCAATTATGAGTATATGTCAGAAGAAGTACATCGCAAGGCATTGATGGTCGCCTTCGGAGAGAATAAGGAACCGATTCTCTACACCCCTTTGTTGGCACGGCTGGAGATTGGTTATAAGAGCATCGGTATTGACCGCAAGCGAAACGTCTGCATCGACTTGTTGAAGTTCCTCGTGAAGAACGATATCGTCAGGAAAGAAGGGAAAGGATACTTGCTGAATGAAGACTTCCATTATGAACACCTCGTCGAATAATAAGGTTGTCCTGTTTAGTTGGTGGGCATAGGAGATTAAACAAGTAAACAACCTTGTAAGATCGGCACGTCCCATCAATCTATGAGGTAAAAACAACTGCAATTATGAGTTCAAATCAAGCGGTCTATTTGATTGTAAATTATGGAAATCGAGCAATTGAAACAAATACCAATACCAGATCTTCTATCCTCTCTTGGACATGAACCGGTTTCAAGAATGAGGGGAGGTCGGCAATTGATGTATTACTCCCCTCTCCGTGGGGACAGCAATCCGTCCTTCTCTGTATCGGTGGACAGGAACCTATGGTTCGACTTCGGCCTCTCTGTCGGGGGCAATGTGATTGACCTGGCCATTGCCCTGAATGGCGGCTGTTCGTTTCATGAAGCGGCGATCTGGTTGGAGGATCGGAGCCGTTCAGCAGGATTCGGCAATGCTTCTCCTGCTGTATGTGACCGCTCTCTTCGCCCAGAAAGCGAATCAGAAGTACATGCCATCAAAATCGTTCCTCTAGCCAGCAAGTCATTGTTTTCTTACCTGAGGTCACGCAGCATACCTCCGGATATCGGTTCCCGCTATTGCAAGGAAGTTCACTACACGGTCCGCGGGAAGGAATACTTTGGCCTATGCTTCATGAATATCCTCGGAGGAATGGAAATACGGAATCCCTTCTTCAAGGGCAGTTTCGGCGTAAAGGCTCCGAGCATCATCACCATCGAGAAGGAGAGCCGCACGGACGAGTGTTGTGTCTTCGAGGGGTTCATGGACTTCCTTTCGTACCAGACGCTCATGCAGATGGGGAGCAGGGATATCATCCAACTATCCCCTTGCGATAGCATAGTCTTGAACTCGACGTCCTTGGTTCGCAAGAGCCATCCTTTCATTGATGTCTATTCCAAGGCATTCCTCTATCTGGACAACGACAAAGCCGGATGGGATGCTTTCGAGAAGCTTTCCGAACTGATGCCTGGCAAGGTCGAATCCTGTTCCGGAAAGTATCGCTCTTTCAATGATGTAAATGATTATCTCAGGAAGAGCATTTGTTATTATTGATTGTTTTTTACTCTACAAATCCGTTTACGACATGATTGATTATCAGTTATTCAATACGCTTGAAGATCACATTCTCCCGCATTCACTTGTCTGGAACTATCATTATCACCTGTTCTGTAAGAGCGGAGCCATGTCCTTTATGCGCAAAGGGAAGATACTCTCGATGCGGCCAGGAGACCTCCTCATTTGGCAGAAGCCGAGATCCCTCTCGGACTTCAGTTACAGCAAGGATTTCGAAGCGGAACTGCTGATGGTTTCAACCCCTTTTCTAAATGCTCTCAATCCCGAAAGACACTGGGCCGCCATGGGCTATATGTTCATCAAGGTCAATCCCGTATTCCATCTGGATCAGGAAGGGATGAAGACCCTTGTAACAGATATTAGGCAGTTCCGCCATCGAATGAATGATTCAATGGCGGTATACGGGGATGACAGGGCGAAAGAAATGATGAAGGTTCTCCTTTATGACATATGGCATATCTATTCCCGGGAGATTGTCAAACACGGTATCGATGATTCGCAGACAGAGCATCTACTCCGTTTCCTGATGCTGGCCCAGGAGTATACCCCCGAACAGCGTGAAGTATCATGGTATGCCGCGCAGTTGGGAATAACGCCGAAGTATCTCACGGAAATCAGCAATGTCTTCACCGGCCGTCCTGCTGGTGACTGGATAGATAACTTTGTGGCGCCCGGTCTTCGGAAGCTCCTGTCTAACGATCAACTTACCCTCTCTGACATCATAGAACAGTTACATTTTTCTCATCATGCGACATTTACCCGCTATGTGAAGAGGTTGTTGGGTACGGCGCCCAGCGCACTCCAACAGTCTAATCTGATGAAGTCCTGCAAAGGAGTGGTCTGAATGTCCAAGAGAACGGTCCCACTTCGGCACGTCCATGTAATCCCGCCCTACC